>JASJBE010000055.1 GCA_030066655.1 Woeseiaceae bacterium
CGGTCAACTCGGCGTAGTCGAGGTAGTGATTCCTGAAGTCAGTATTCATAGGCCCCTGTTATTTCGTCAGTACTCGGCTTTCGGGTCGAGTGCATCCTGCAGCCCATCACCGAGGAAGTTGAACGAGATCACGGTAATGAAGATCAACAGACCCGGGTAAACGGCCAGCATTGGCGCTTCCCAGATCAGCTGCTGCGCGTTCGTCAGCATATTGCCCCAGCTCGCCATCGGCGGCTGTATTCCGAGCCCGAGGAACGAGAGTACCGACTCTAACAATATGACGGTACCGACGGAGAGTGTTACGGCAACGATAATTGGCGACAGCAGGTTCGGCAGGATATGCCGAAACATGATGCGCATGTTACCGGCCCCGACACCTCGGGCCGCCATGACAAACTCCTGTTCCTTGAGGCTTAGAGTTGCCCCACGCACGAGGCGGGCAACGGTCGTCCAGCCGGTTATCGCGACAATAAACACGATGCGATAGAAACTGACGTCCTCGGATTCTACGATCGACTGCGGCAAGCCAAGCTTATTCAGGTCGATGGCAACGAGGACGATCAGCAATGGCAGCAGCGGCAGGGCGATCACACTATCGGTCAGTCGCATTAACGCCGCATCAACGCGTCCGCCCAGGAAGCCCGCAGAAAGACCGATGACCGTGCCGATCGACGCAGCGAACACCGCCGCAGTCAGCCCCGTAAACAGCGAAATTCGGCCACCATAAAGCAAGCGCAGGAAGACATCGCGTCCGAGTTCGTCGGTGCCGAGCGGATGCGCAAGCGAGGGCGGTAGCAAGCGATTCATGAGATTGACATCGTAGGCACCGACACCGAGCCAGGCTTCGAACAACGGCGCTGCCATGACCAGCACGATCATCATCAGCAGCAGGCCGGCGCTGAATATTGCCAGCCGATGCCGACGAAAACGGCGGGCTGCAAGCGATAGTGGTGAGTTGCTGTTCATACCTTGCCACCGCCAATTACGATCCTGGGATCGAGCCACGCGTAGCAGATGTCAGCCAGCAGGTTGGCTGTCAAGACCAGCGCTGTCGCAAACAGCAACGCGACCAGTGCCAGGTTGAAGTCGTTGCCCATGACCGCATCGAAAATCAGCTTGCCCATTCCAGGCCAGGAGAAGATGGTCTCGGTGACGAGAGCGCCGGAAAAGAGGAAGCCGAAGTCGAGTGCGAGAATAGTAACGACCGGTATCAGAGCGTTGCGCAGTGCATGTTTCCATACCACTCGTCGGCGGCTCGCGCCTTTGGCACGCGCCGTACGAATGTAGTCGTGACGCAGCGTTTCCAGCATCGAGGAGCGCGTGTAACGCGTGTAGCTGCCGATACTCAGCGTCGCGATCGTCAATACCGGCAACACCATGTAGCTGATGTATTCCAGGAATCCGGCATTCGCGCCGGCAATGCCACCGGCAGGCAACCACCCGAGAAACACCGAGAAAATTATGATCAACATCAGCGCGAGCCAGAAGGACGGTATCGATATGCCGGCGAAAGCGAAGAGGTTGATGCCGTAGTCCACTGCCGAGCGCGGCCGGGACGCGGCGAGCGTGCCAATAGGAATCGCGACCATTACGGCGAGCGTGAATGCCGTTCCCATCAGTATGACCGTGTTGCCGAGCGCCGGCAGCAGTACGTCGAGGACCGGCTGCCCGAACAGGCGGGAGTAGCCGAGGTCGCCCTGCAGGGCAGCGGTCAGCCAGTTCCAGTAGCGTTCGTAGATGGGCAGGTCGAGGCCATAGATCGCTCGCAGTGCGGCCGCGTCGGCTGCCGTCATGTTCGGATTGGCGCTGATCATCAGGTCGATGGGATCGCCGGGCATCAGTCCGATCAACGCATAGATCACGAACGACATGATGAAGAGGACGACGAGTGACTGCAGCAATCGCGACAACAGGAAACGTCTCACGGCGAATCCTCCGACAGGCGCTTTATGTCGTCCTTGCGGTGACAGGCTGCCTCATGTCGGGTCTTTGCGTCGACCGTCTCCAGAACCGGAACCTTCTCGCGGCACAGGTCGACGGCATGCGGGCAACGTGGATGGAACGGGCAGCCGGTCGGCGGACTGATCGGGCTTGGTGGATCGCCCTGCAGCACGCGGCCGATCTTGCTCTTGTTCGGGACGATCGTCGGAACGGAACTCAACAGAGACTTCGTGTAGGGATGACGCGCATCGTTGAACAGCGCGTCCCTATCCGCGATCTCAACGATGCGGCCGAGGTACATGACGGCAACCCGGTCCGCAAGATGGTGAACGACGGCGAGGTCGTGACTGATGAACAGGTACGTCAGGTGAAATTCCCGCTTGATGTCCTGTAACAGGTTCAGGATCTGGCTCTGCACCGATACATCGAGTGCCGATACGGGTTCGTCGGCAACAATGAAGCCTGGATTCAAGACCAGCGCACGAGCGATCGTGACGCGCTGACGCTGACCTCCGCTGAACTCGTGTGGGTACTTGCTAAGGCTTCTCGCGGGCAGGCCTACCGATTCCAGCAGGTCACCGGCCTTCTGGCGTCGTACGCTGGCCGAGTCCCGCGAAAAGATCTTCATTGGTTCTGTCAGGATGCTCTCGATGGTGTGTCTCGGGTTCAGCGAGGACATCGGATCCTGGAAGATCATCTGCACTTGCTTGCGCATCGGCTTGATCTCGCGCGGCTTGAGCTTGCCAACGTCGACACCCTTGAGCGTTATGCTTCCGTCACTTGGCTCGTAGAACAGTGAGAGCATTCGGCCGAGCGTCGTCTTGCCGCAGCCACTTTCGCCGACGAGACCGAGCGTCTCGCCCGGTGCTATGTCGAGAGTGACATCGGATACAGCGGCAACGGTGCGCTTCTCCCAGCCTTTCTCCGTCGCGACACGCGTATCGAAGCGCTTCGACAGCTTCCGTGTGCTAACGACGTATTCGAGATCAGGCACGGGCGACCTCGTGGCAGGCTGCGAAGTGATCTCTTTTTAGTCGTGTTTCGCCGGGCCGCTCAGTCTCGCAGATGTCCATCGCCTTGTCGCAACGTGGACGGAAGCAGCAGCCTGTCGGTCGGTTCATCGGCGACGGCACACGCCCCGAGATTGCGGGCAGGCGCTCCAGGCTTCGGTCCATTCGCGGCGTCGTCTCGAGCAGCGCCTTCGTGTAGGGATGCTTTGCTTCCAGCAAAATATCGGACGATGTGCCGTGCTCGATGACACGGCCGGCATACATGACGGCGATCTCATCGGCCATGCGGGACACAACGCCGAAGTCGTGGCTAATGAACAGAATGGACGTGTGAAACTTCTCCTGCAGATCGTGGATAAGATCAAGAATCTGCGCCTGAATCGTAACGTCGAGCGCTGTCGTTGGCTCATCCGCAATCAGGACCTCCGGCTCGCATGCCAGCGCCATCGCAATCATGACGCGCTGACGCATGCCACCCGATAACTGGTGCGGGTAACTGTCCGCGCGCGATGCCGGATCAGGAATGCCTACGGCTTCGAGCAGGGCGATTGCCTGCTCCAGCGCCTCCGCTTTATTCATCTCGCGATGCAGAATCAGAGCTTCGGCAATCTGCTTGCCGATCTTGAAGACCGGGTTCAGCGCGCTCATGGGCTCCTGGAAGATCATCGAGATGTCGCCGCCGCGCACCTCCTGCATTTGCTCGTCACTGAGTCCTACCAGTTCCCGGCCGTGCAGTTTGACCGAGCCGGACAGGATCTTGCCGAACGGGGGGAGTAGCTGCAGTATCCCGAATGCGGTCAGGGACTTTCCACAGCCGCTTTCGCCGACGAGCGACAGCGTCTTACCGCGCTGCAGCGAGAAGTTGACGTCCTCAACCACGCGCACGATGCCGTCCTCGCTCTCGAACCCGATGCTCAGGTCCGACACTTCGAGTGCCGGAACCGAGTCGCTTGACGTCACTCGCGAGTCCAATCTTCGATCCAGTTGGTACTGGAGTCCAGGTGCCCGGTTGGCCGCGCGCCGCGAAGCCACCGCGGATAGACATAAGGATTGGGACGCCAGAATAGCGGCAAAATCGCAAGCTCTTCGGAGTAAATCTGCTGGACCGTCTCCCAGTGCGGCAAGCGCTCTTTTAAAGCCAGTCCTTTTTCGATGGCTTCGATAGCGGCATCTAACTCCGGGATGTTAACGCCAGGGTAGTTTTGACCGGCGTAGTTGTTGTCGGTTGTTGGAATCTCCGTTGAGTGCAACGTGGACCGGGGCACCAGTTCCGGCGACGCTACCCACGCGTAGAGCGCGAGTCCGGTGAACTTGCGTTCTCGTAACGTCTGCCCGAAGAACACGCGGGGCGCCTCGTTACGGATTCGCAGATCGATACCGATCTGCTTCCACTTTCCCTGGATGACCTGCTGCAGGAGCTCGCGAGTCTTGTTGCCGGCAGTCGTCATGATCTCGATACGAAGCGGTTCACCTGCCGCGTTATGCCTGACGCCGTCGCGGATGTCTGTCCAGCCAGCTTCCTCGAGTAGCGCAATCGCTCGTTCCTGGTCAAAACTGTAGGTTGTAATGTTGTCGGACGTGGTCTTGTCCAACGGGCTGACGTTGGTGTGGGCCACCGGCTGTTTGCCGGCGAAAATCTGCTTGCTCATCTGCTCGCGATCCATGCCGTACATCAACGCTTTGCGGACCCGCTTGTCGCGTAAGATTGGATTGTCGAGATTCGTGTCTATGTGTTCATACTGCAGGCCGGGGTTGTAGATGATGTTGAACTTGTCGCCGTGTCGGCTCTCGAAAGCGAGCGCCTGGTCGAGCTGCAGGCCGATCTCTCCGGCGATCATGTCGATCGTGCCGGACAGCAGGTTCGCTTCCATCGCAGACGTATTCTGGATGGCGCGCGTCGTGATCGTGTCGAAGTAGGGTTCCTTGCCCCACCAGTGCGGGTTCCGCTTCATCTTAAGGTATGAACCCTGCTGTGCTTCCGCAACGAGGTAGGGTCCGAACCACAGTCCCGGGTTGGTCACGTCGGCGTTGTAATTCGTGCGATGCCGGTATTCGTAAGGGTCGGATTCAAAGAGCTCGCGCTCGATATGGTCGGGCAGGGGATAGAAGTCGCCCAGCACGTTGTAGTCGAACGTCACGCGATCGGTGTAGGTTGTGAAGCGCTTGTCGTCGTGTACTTCCAGTTGGTAGATACGGCGGTACATGTCCGTGTTGATTGCGCCCGTCGTTGTGTCACGGCCGACGTCGTACGCGAGCTGGATGTCTTTCGTTGTCACGGGCGTACCGTCGCCCCACGTGGCGCCCGGCTGAATTTCGTAAGTGGCGGCGATGCCGGGTCGTCCGTCCGGCGTTTCAATCAGCTTCGCGAGCCCATTCTCCAGCGTCGGCAGCTCCACGCAGAGACCGCATTCGAGTTCCCAGTCGTGATTGAACCGGGTGAGTCCGCGCATCAGCATCGCGCGGACGTAACTCTTTGCGACCATGGCGTCGACGTTCGGATTCATCGTTGACGGGTACTGCGTCATACCGATGACCAGTTCCCGGTCGTCCTCGCCGCCCGTTGCAGCGGATTGCTGCGACGCGTCGTCGCTGTTGCCGCAAGCGGCCAGAGCGATCAAGGCGAGCAGGGCGAAACCGGTGGTCCTCGCGCGCGCTGTTTGCGTGGCTTCCAATGTCATGCTGATCCTCCTGAAGCCAGCCGCAAACAGCAGGCCCGTTCTTGATGTATTGCCAATTGATTCTGTTCGACGGAATATCGTCAGCCGGCAGTATCGTACCTGCCATCGCAGGCCCGTTCCAACGTTCTTTGCCAGTTGGGAAATGCACAGGTCGCCGAATCGTTGGTCCGCTTTCGTATCACAGGCAGGTCGTTGATTCGCGCAGGTTTTTTCACTGGCGGCCTCGCTTTTTTCGAAACTACCGGGTGTACAGACCGCGCAAAGGGCGATTTTCTCCAGCAAATGTCAAAAAAAGCCAGCCCGGGCAACGAGGGTGCGGCGGGCTGCGAGTGCTCGGCGCCGTTGGGACGGTCAAAATAACGTGAACTACGCCGAGTCCATCAGCTTGCGTATAGCCTCCGCGTCGGCCGCCACCATGTCCTTGTCGATCTCCAGGTAGGGGTCGACGGTCGGCATTGTGTTGAGCGCCGCTCTCAGTTCGCCGAGAAACCGTGGCGACGCGACCAGCGCAAAGTCGCGGCAAGCGCCAGAGTGCTTCGCTTTGCTGATCCTCAGTGCGACAGTCTTGGCAAACCGGGCGGCAGCCTGGCGGTGCGGATCGACCTTCTGGCCCATCCCGTGCCTGCCTTCACCGCCGCTATCGAAGCTGCGACCGCCGCGATCGCTGACGAGCTCGCTGGCTTTCATACGCGCGACTTCGTTGTCGAGCGTGGCTACTTTGCGCAGAGGGCCACTTTTGGTGTCGTGACCATAAACGATCGCTCGTGCTTCGTCCGCGACCACTGCCCAGAAGAGCTTATTCGTATGCGATCCTTTCTGCGCCACCGGGGAGTCCTCTCGCAACACATCGACGCCCCACTATGTTCCGAGGTTCAAGACTGTGACAAGTCGCGAAAACACCTATTCATCTGGTGAAGCCCTAATCGCGACGCAGAGGAACAGACACTCCGTCTATCGCGTGCGCCCCTGGACGCAAGATTGTGAAAAAGCGCCCACATACGTCAAGCCAGATGCCACAGGGCGTCGCCGATTCGCTGTTTCTCGCCGTTGCTGTCGATTCCTCGCTAGTGCTGGCGTATCTTCTTCGCTCGAAAAATTTTGCATTCGCAAAAGTTTTTTGCGACAAGACTAATTACCAGACTCATGTGAGGGGCCGTCCCTGGAAACGGGACGACCATTTTCTGTTTTCTGAACCACCGGGTTTGCTCCGTGAAGACCGTTACCTCGCAATACACAAGACCTAACGTCGGGGACCGCACCCGATAGACGTCGATTCGTCAGCTCGCAATAATGCGGCACCATTGCAATCAGGTTTCCGTATAGACCAGCAACATGTCGCGCGACAAATTTCGTTTTCCCACAATCACAGCCATCGTGATCGCCAACATGGTCGGCACCGGCGTGTTCACGAGCCTCGGGTTTCAGCTGCTCGACATCCAGTCCGGTTTCGTCATCCTGATGCTGTGGGTGCTGGGCGGCGTGATCGCCGTGTCGGGTGCCATGACTTACGCGGAGCTCGGCGCCGCGTTCCCGCGTTCCGGCGGCGAGTACAATTTCCTGTCCGAGATCTATCATCCGGCGGTTGGCTTTGTCGCCGGCTGGACGTCCGTGACAATCGGCTTTGCCGGGCCATCAGCGCTTGCTGCGATGACGTTTGCGGCGTACGCGACGTCCATCTTCGAGCTCGCCGATTCTGTTTGGCTCGAGCGTACGCTGGCCATCGGCCTCGTTGCGGTCTTGACCGTTGTCCACGCAGGCAAACGACGAAACAGTGGCGGTGTGCAAGTCGTCTTCACGGTGCTGAAGGTCGCCGTGATCGTCGGTTTCTGCCTCGTCGCTTACCTGTTGATCGAAGAGCCGCAGCCGGTGCGATTCCTCCCCTCGTCAGGCGACGCCGCACTGTTCACCGGCGGCGCATTCGCGATCTCATTGATCTACGTCAGTTACGCCTATACGGGTTGGAACGCGGCGACCTACCTGTCCAGCGAGTTGGAAAACCCGCAGCGCACGCTACCGGCAATCCTGCTGACCGGGACGCTGGTCGTTACACTGCTGTATGTCGCGCTGAACTTCATATTTTTATACGCGGCGCCGATGTCGGATCTTCGCGGCGAGGTCGAGGTTGGGATCATCGCGGCGAAGGCGGCCTTCGGCGAGGTCGGCGGGAAATTCACGGGCCTGGTACTGGCAATGCTGCTGATCTCGACAGTCAGCGCGATGTTGATGGCGGGCCCGCGGGTGATCCAGGTTATGGGCCAGGACTTCAAACTCTTGCGCCGTGTCGCCCACGTCAACGAGGACGGCATCCCGAACACAGCGATCTACATCCAGTCCGCGCTCGCCATATTCTTCATATTGACGTCGAGCTTCGAGTCGGTGCTGTTGTTCGCCGGCTTCACGCTGGCGTTCAACAGTTTCGTCACCGTCCTGGGCGTGTTCGTGTTGCGATGGCGACAGCCGGAACTAAAGCGTCCCTACAGGACCTTCCTGTTTCCGCTGCCGCCGCTCATCTACTTGTCACTGATGGGTTGGACGCTGTGGTTCGTGCTGATGACCCGGCCGGTCGAAGCTCTGTTCGGCCTGGGCGTCTTCGCATCCGGGCTACTCGCTTACTGGCTGCTCCGCGATAAGGAAGCGCCGTCATAGCGCGCCGCTATTGGTAGCTCGCGGCCGTGATGAATTCACCGAAGGACTCACACCAGACGATGACGCTCGTGTAATCCGCCACGTCGATGTCGGACGATACCGAGATCTCAAAGTTGTCGAAGGTTTTGATGCTACCAACGACCGTCATCTCTGACTTCAGGCGTTCGAAGTCGGCTTCCGTTTCGACAAATTCCTTCGACAGGTACAGTCGATAATCCGGCCCGGGTGCGAGCTTGCCATCGAGCGCGATCGTGTCATCGGTGACATACACGGTGCCTTCTCCCCAGTGCAGCGCATCGCTGTCCGCGAGATCACGGCGAAACTCGCCCGTGAAGTTCGACCTTTCGGCAACGGCCTGAACGACCTCGTCGGCCGGAGCATCCGGGGCGATCAGTATCGGCAACGTGTAGATGCCGGCGGCGAATCCAATGGCCAATGCCAAAACGTGTGTGCCAAGCAGTGCGAGTTTCTTAATCATTGTTTTCTCTCAATCATGTGTATCGGTAGTCCGTCCAGAGGACCGGTCGGTCTGCTGATTTATTTCGAGGCGACGAAAATATCCTGGCGGAGGAGCATAGGTATTATGCGCGCTTGCGCCGCGGGCGCCGCCGGCGAGACAATTTGTCGAGCACCGAACACCGGAGCGCAGATGAAGAGTCTGACACAGTTCTGTCGCGAGATTCACTACGGTCGATCACCCGGGGCCGCCAGGGCGCGATTCGCCTTTATCACCTTTGACATCACCGTTGTCGCCTATTTCGTCGTCACGACCTTCATGGAACTGCATGACTGGATCATCTTCGTCGACATGCTCATCGGTGTGGTCTATCTGGTCGACCTGGCCGGGCGACTGATCGCGGATCGCGACCGCGGACGTTTCCTGATCAAGCCGATGACGATCATCGATTTCATCGTCATCGCCTCGCTGTTCGTGCCGGCGCTGATCGGCAATTTTGCTTTCCTGCGCCTGGCCAGGTCACTGCGATTGTTGCGATCCTATGTGCTGGCCCGCGAGCTTCGCGAGTACTCCAACTTCTTTGCCAAGAACGAAGAGGTGATCTTCAGCTCGCTGAACCTGCTCGTGTTCATATTTGTTGTCACGGCGGCGGTATACGTGCTGCAGGTTCAGGTGAATCCGGCGATTAACAACTATGTCGATGCGCTTTACTTCACGATCACGACGCTCACGACGACCGGGTTCGGCGACGTCATTCTCGTCGGAAGTGCCGGGAGGCTGCTGTCGGTTATCATCATGATCGTTGGCGTGGCGCTGTTTCTGCGCCTCGTACAGACCGTGTTCCGCCCGAGCCGCGTACGTTATGAATGCCCGGACTGTGGTCTCAGCCGACACGAGCCGGATGCGATCCATTGCAAGCACTGCGGCCGGCAGCTGCACATCCAGACAGAAGGCATGACCTGAAGCTGGATGGCAGGCGTGTTTCAAGCATTGCTGCTGAGGCTTCCCTGGCAGCCAGCAAGCCAGAGATTCACCGTTCGCAGAGCTGCGATCTCCCCGTTGCCGTGAGCGCCTTCGGGTCAGAACCGGAACAGGAACTCCTGCATGCCGTTTCCGAGCAGGCGAGCCCGATCGATCGCGAAACCGCTCATGTTGTCGGTCAGGTCTTCGGGCGAATAGCGGGGAGCCGAGACCAGCTCCCCGGGTAGCGCATGATTCTCGAGTTTTCGGTCCTCGGTCGGCACGAAGCGACCCGGATACTTCGGCATGTTCCGTTCGGCGTAATAGATCAACGCATGCGCAATCGTGCCGCCGCGCGAACGTCTGCCGATCGCCTGCATCAGCGCCTTCAGGGCCGGCAGGCTGAGGTAGTTTGGCAGGTCCCAGCAGAACACGATATCGACCGGATCGCTCGTCACTCGTTCAGGCAGCAGCGCCTCGGCAATATCGAAGAGTCCCGGACCGGGTTCTGCCGAATTCAGTCGATCACAGCCGCCGAAATGCGCGACGTCAGCAATCTCTACGCAGCAGCGCGATTCGCTGAACAACGCCAGCATGGCGGTGGACGCCGCACCGAGATCCAAAAGGACGGAGCGCTCCGAAGGGTCCAGCTTCACCAATACGTTCTGGAACAGCGGCGCGTGCAGCGCCTGCGACGTATCAAGCTGGTCTTCGCTGAGCGCCCGTCGTAACGAGACGGTCACGGAATCACGCGGTACCGGCAGGCGGGTTCAGGTTGCTGCTGGTCTCTTTCGCGGATTTCTGTGCCGCTGCCTTGGCGGCCTCAGGCTTCGCTTTCTGCTCGGGTGCCGGCTTGCCGAGCACCTTCTCTACGGCGGCCTGGTCCATCTCGATAGAGCCTTTGAAATGCGCACCTTCCTCGATGCTGACTCTCGGCGAGATGATGTTGCCCTGCACGCGGGCGTTGACGTGCACGCTGACTCGCTCGGTCGCGTACAGGTCGCCACGTGTCTCGCCGTCGACGGCGATGGAGCGGGCGTAGACGTCGGCGTGCACCATGCCTTCCTTGCCAATCGTCAGCGCGTTGTTGCGCAGTTCAACCGTGCCGCTGACATCGCCCTCGATACGCAGGTCTTCGTCCCCGCGCAGGTCGCCGCTGATCTGGATTGATCGGCCGATCGTTGCAAGGCCGTCAGATTTCCTTGGTTTGCTCTTGCGCGTGGCGCCGAAAGTTTTATCCGGCTCGCTGCTGCCGAATTCCTGAGACTCTGAATGGTCTTCTTTCTTGTTTCGCTCAAACATATCGCTCTTCCTCCCAATACGAGTAACAGTAGTTATCACGGGATTTTTGAGCCAACAAGTGTCTCCAAAATGCGACGGGTGTGGCGAATGCTGGTCATTCAGTGTCGAAATACCGGCAGGTTTTCGGACCAGGTCGCCACATGCATCGGCGTTTAACCCGTAGCGCAGGGAGCAAGGTATTTTGTGCTGCTTACTCTTCGGCGAATTTGAGCTTGCGCATGCGGAGCGTGTTCTTGTACCGATGCCCCTGCATCCTTCGCAGGATGTCGTCCAGCATCTGTATCGCTGCCAGGACGTGCGGGCCCTTGTTCAGCATCACGCAGTCCGCGCGCTGTGATAACGCGGCGTCGGAGATCTCGGCGCGGGACGGTTGCCCGGTCTTGGTGGTCCGCTCTAAAACTTGCGTCGCCCAGATCACGGGCACCCGGGCGGCCTCGCACAGCCACAGGATTTCTTCCTGCAGTTCGGCCAGGCGTTCCCAGCCGGCCTCAACGGCGAGATCGCCTCGCGCAATCATGACGCCGATCGGGTAACGGCGCATCGCCGTCAGCAAGAGCTTCGGCAGGTTCTTGAAGCCCTTCTTCGTCTCGATCTTAATGATGAGGCCGACGTCATCCGCATTCATCTCGGATAACGCGGTCTGCAGCTGGATGACGTCTCGCGGTCGCTTGATGAACGACTGGCTGACGGCGTCGGCGTGTTCGACGACGAATCCGAGGTTGTCCTTATCCGTCGCTGTCAGTGGCGGGAGTCGAATGTCGCTGTCCGGGAAGTTGATGCCGCGATCGCCGCGCAGCCGGCTTCCGGTTGGCTTTGCCTTTATGACGGTCATCGCGAGACTCGTATCGTCGACCGAGTCGATGACACCGCTGATCTTGCCGTCGTTCAACAGGATCCGCTCGCCCGGTGAAACCAGGTCGAAAACCTCGGGCTGGCGGCAGGATATGTGGGCCGGTTCGATCACGTCTCCGTCGGCGTCCTCGACGGCGGGCTGTCCCGGGATCGGATCCTTGTCGAGCAATAGTGTGTCGCCGGGACGCAGCAGGATGGGTTGTTCCTTAGCGGGCAGCTCGCCGACGCGATATTTCAGCTTCTCGCCTGAAAGCTCACGCTCGAGCCGGAGCTTCGTGCCCGTGGCGATAAACGCGCCTTTGTAGCACTCGACGACAAGGCCCTTATCGTCCTTGACGACAATTTCCATCGTGCGTCTACGGCCCCGGGTGTCCCTGAAGCGGATCTCGTCCCCGACACTGGCCAGTTCAATGCACTCGCCGGTCACTGGCAGGACCGCGGCCTTGCTGCCTTGCCAGATTGTGTCATCGGGGATCAGCCTAATTCGTCGTGGCGCAACCGTCCGGCCCATCGCATCCCGGCGCGGCCGGATGTGAACGACCTTCGGGCCCGGCTTCAACGGTCCGGTACGAATCTTCGGCCCGGCCAGGTCCATGACGATCCGGCAGGGGATACCGGTCTCCTCGCTGGCCTTGCGGGTATTTTCGATCATCGCAGTCCAGGTCGCTTTGTCGTCGTGCCCGCAGTTGATGCGCGCAACACCCATACCGGCCATCAGCATGTCACGGACAAGAAGCGGCTGCGTCGCGGCTTCGGTCGGCAGCGTGACCATGATACTGACAACGCGCTCGTCCGGCGTGTCGCCGAGGATCGCCTGCTTCTGCGCGGCTGCGTGGGGCTCTCTGAGCGGAATCTCAATCGGTTTTTCGTTGACCGTGCCGCTTCTCAGTTGCTCGAGGGTATCTCTCAACGTCGTCAGCGACGCCATGACGTTGCGCTCGGCGCGGTCCAGCGAGGCAAGGCCGATCGTCGACAGGTTTTGCTGCAGGGCGTGCATATCGGAGCTGCGTAGGGCGAGGTAGTGAACGAGATTGCGAGCAGAATCACGTTGCTTCGGGTGAACCGCCTCGAGCTGGTCCGCGTAGGTCGATTCCATCGCTTCACAGCGCTCGAGAATGTCGCCGAGTTGCTCATAGACCCGAGCGATGATGTCGGATTTGTTCACTAACGCTCCTATCTTGTTTATTTGTAGAGCATTTTCCCCGGATTCACAGTTATGGATTCCACGTATCCACGGGCGATTACCGTGCGGCTGCCCTGCGAGTTTCTGCTGCAACGGCGGCGAAAGGGATGGGGCAATACCGGTTCGCGCCGGCCAGACTGAACGCTGCATTCGTGGCTTGCCAATGCTGCGCACCCATCAGTACGCGTGCCTGGCTGCTGCATCGATATATGAGGAGGAGACTGCTTTCGGCAGTCAAAGGGGATAATTATGAAGACGATACGAATAATCCGTCGCTCTGACGGTGTTTGCCGCATTCTGGCTGTGTTCACGTTGTCGTTCCTGAGCACCGGCGCGGTCGCAGGGCCGGGTTTTCTACCGGACGCTCCGAAGGACAGTGACTACAACGACAACGGGGCGCCGGACCCGGCCAAGGTGGAACTCGGCCGCGAGTTGTTCTTCGACAAGATCTTAAGCGGCAACGAGAACATTTCATGCGCGACCTGCCATCATGCTTTGACGGACACCGGCGATGGCCTGTCGCTGCCGGTCGGCGAGGGCGGCAAAGGGCTCGGCGTGACTCGCGATACCGGCAGCGGTGCGGACGAGATCCATGAGCGCGTGCCCAGGAACGCGCCACCGGTGTTCAACCTCGGCGCCAGGGAGTTCACGCAACTCTTCCACGATGGGAGGCTCGCGGTCGATGCGAGGCAGCCGAGCGGCTTTATCTCGCCGGCGGGCGACCTGTTGCCCGACGGGCTCGAGAACGCGTTGGCGGCACAGGCCATGTTCCCGGTCACTTCAGCGACCGAAATGTTGGGGCAGACAGGGGAGAACTCGGTCGCCATAGCGGCCGCAGCGGATGGGCTGCCGGGGATCTGGGCGGAGCTCGCGAAGCGTCTGCAGAATAGCCCGGAATACGTTGCGCGCTTTGCCGCCGTCTACGACGATGTCTCCGAACCCGGCGACATCACCTATGTCCACGCGGCCAACGCGATCGCAGCGTTTGAGGGTGCCGTATGGCGTGCCGACAACAGCCCGTTTGATCGCTTCCTTCGCGGGGAGCGCGGAGCGATGAGCCCCGCAGCGAAACGCGGCATGCGAGCCTTCTATTTGAAGAGCAAGGGCAACTGCGCGAGCTGCCACAGCGGTACGTTCCAGACCAACCACGGTTTCGCAGCCATTGCGATGCCGCAGATCGGCCCAGGCAAGGGCGATGGCCCCACCTCACGCGAGGACTTCGGGCGCTTCCGTGAGACGGGCGACATGGCCGACATGTTCCGATTCCGGGTACCGACCCTGAGAAACGTCGCACTGACCGCGCCCTACGGCCACGCCGGTGCCTACAACTCGCTCGAGGCCGTCGTCCGGCATCACCTCGACCCGGTCAACTCTCTCTGGTCCTACGATCAGTCACAGGCGACTATGCCCAGTCGAGACGATCTCGATTACCTCGATTTCCAGGTCATGAACAATCCGACACTGGTGCAGGCGATTGCCGACGCGAACGAGCTCTCGCCGGTGAAGCTCTCGAAGCGGGAGTTCAGGGACCTGATCGAGTTCCTTCGTGCGCTGACAGACCCGGCCAGCATCGACCTGAGAGGGGATGTGCCGACCAGCCTGCCCAGCGGTAACACGTTGGCGGAATAGCCGCTCAGGGAAGTTACCGACCGGATCAGATACATCCGGTCGGGCGGCGGTACCACTAGTGGTGGTAGAACAACTTGCGGAGCCCGGACATGTCGAAGGGCTCCCAGGTTTCCGGCGTCTGAAGCAGCCTGTCGGCGATCGCGAAGAGCACGGACGGGTTGTAGCCCATGCCGATATGGCTCGCGGTTACGCCGACGTTCTCGACCAGCGGGCCAGGCGGCAGCATCGCGATGTCTGATGACACGATCGCGTCACTGTGGCTGAAGATCGCCGTCATAGGCACACCGTCGATCGGTTCACGGACCGACTTCACCCGGTGCCGGATGTAAGCATCGTCAACGCGGGTACCGGAGACCCGTTCGTACAGTCGCCATGCATTCGTCGCCTTCGGGTTTCCAATGGGGCTGCCCATCGTAATGACCGAGCGCACACACTCCGGATTTCTTCGCGCAAGCTCCCGGGCGAACAGACCGCCGAGGCTCCATCCGACCAGGCTGACGCGCCGGCCGGAACTGTCGTTCAGCTCCTTCAGGCGCGATGTCAGCATGACCTCGAGGTCAAACTCGTGAGTCAGGCCGAGGTTTCTGCCCATGTCCCAGCAGTAGGCGTTGTAGCCCCACTTGCGAAGATAGCGGCGCACGAGGCGCATCGACCGGCCGCTTGCGAGGAAGCCGGGCAGCGTCATGACGGCGTGGCCGTCGCCGGGCTCCAGCTTGTTCAGTATCGAACGTGCCGGGAGCAATGACGTGGCTTCAGACAGCGCTCGAGGAACCTCGAGCAGAGTGAGCGCCCAGGACGGCGCCTTGTGTCTGCGCGTCGAACGGACAGAATCCGTGTTCGCGAAGTCTCTTTCCCCCATACCTCTACTTTACATCAAATTCGCACCAACGAGCAGGATTTTTGTATCGCTTATACATATAAAACAATTAGTTAAAGCGAAAATATCAAGTAAATTATGATTAATGTGCGGGACCTGCGTCGCAGATTCCTGAACTCGCGGACTTCCCGCCTGTCGTGCAGGTAGGCGATTCGTTATCATTGACGATTGCGTGCACGCCAGCGCCCGCCTACAACTTTCAACGAGAGACGATTCCGACAGTGAATACGGTCACCAAGATACTCGACGCCTGGTCCCCGGATCAGCTCACCGGCCTCGATGCCTTCTTCCTGCACGCAGAGTCCGCTCGCACGCCGATGCACATCGGCGCCTGCTCAATCTACGACCCGTCGACGGCCCCGGACGGCAAGGTTCGACTGAAGGACATCATGCAGTTCGTTGACGAGCGAAAGCATCGTGCAAAGACGTTCACGCAGAAGCTGAAGCAGGTGCCGCTGGAATTCGACCGGCCGTACTGGATCGACGATCCCGATTTCAACATTGAATACCACATTCGTCACATTGCCCTGCCGCAGCCGGGCGACTGGCGGCAGCTGATGATCCAGGTCGCGAGACTGCACGCGCGTTCGCTGGATTTGTCGAAGCCCCTGTGGGAGCTGACGGTCATCGAGGGCCTCGACAACATACCGAACGTGCCCAAGGGTTCATACGCCATCGTTTCGAAGGTGCATCACTGTGCGATTGACGGCCTGTCGGGCGTCGAAATCTCGCAGGCCATTCACTCGCTGAAGCCCGAAGACAAGGTGGAACCTTACGAGATGGCGCCGCGTCGTCGCCGCCGGGAGATCGGTGGTGTTGAGCAGGTCGCCCGCGCCGGATTCAATAACCTGGTCAAGCCGCTGCAGGCGTTCGTCTATGCCGGACGCATGGCGCCGGGTGCGCTGAAATACGCCTTCGGCCTGAATCGAAGCGACCTGAAGATGGTCAGCAGCAAGAAGAGGGTGCCGCGAACCCGTTTCAACGGCATCGTATCCAGCCACAGGGTGATCGAAAGCGTCAGCGTCAGCCTCGATGAGATCAAGAATATTCGTGAGCTGGTCGACGGCGCCACGGTAAACGACGTCGTTATCGCAATGGTGGGCGGCGCGCTGCATCGTTACCTCCGAAGCAAAGACGAGCTGCCGGACGATTCTCTGGTTGCGATGGCGCCCGTGTCGGTGCGTGCGACGGGCGAGAAGCAGTCGCTGGGTAACCAGGTCACTGCGATGAGCATCCCGCTGGGCACCGACCGTTCTGACGCGATGGATCGCCTGCAGTCCGCGCATTCGGGCGCCAAGCGGTCCAAGACCGTCTCGTCGGCCGTTGGTGCCAGGGAGCTGTCGGAGATGTCCAAGCTGGCGCCGGCTATGGTGTCTGGCATTGCGACCCGGCTGTACTCCCGACTCGGCCTGGCGAACCAGCTTAGCCCGATGTTCAACACGGTCGTCACGAACGTGCCGGGACCGCCCGTACCGCTGTACATGTCTGGCGCACGCATGGTGACGTCGCTCGGCATCGGTCCGGTCATGGATTCGATGGGGCTCTTCCATGCAGTGACGAGCTACTGCGGCGTCATCCATATCACCGTGACGGCCTGTCGCGAGATGATGCCGGACCCGGCGTTTTACGCGGAGTGCATGCAGGAGTCGATCGACGAGTACGTTGCGCTCGGCGAGGCTGGCGTTAAGCCGCTGCCGCGTAAGCGACGCCCCCGGAAGAAGACGGCGAAGCGTGCTGCGAGCAAGAAGAAGACGGCGACCGCGACGCGGAAGAAGAGCGCGAAGAAAAAGGCGACGGCCAAGGTTGCCAAGGCTCCGGCCAAGCAGCCCGGCGACGCTGACCGACCAGCGTCTCCCTGATTCTCAGGCCGGAAGCGATGCCGCTCGTACAAGCCAACGGCTTGCAGATTCAGATCGAGGAGCACGGTCAGCCGACCGATCCTGCGGTCTTACTGATCATGGGGCTGGCCACGCAGTTGGTGCACTGGCCACCGGTCATGATCGAGTCACTGGTCAAAGCCGGCTACCGGGTCATCACCTTCGACAATCGTGACATCGGACTGTCCGAGCGACTCGAGGGCATGAGGTCGCCTTCACCGGCAACGATGCTGATGGGTCGGGCGATCCGGCTGGGCTGGCTGCTGGCTCCTTACGACCTGTCGGACATGGCGGACGATACGATCGGCATCCTCGATGCGCTCGAACTGGATGAGGCGCATCTGCTCGGCGTCTCGATGGGCGGCATGATCGGCCAAATCGTATCCGCGAAACATCCGGGCCGCATCAGGAGCTTCACGTCGATCATGTCGACGACCAATAACCCGGCGTTGCCGAAGACCAAGCCGGAGATCCTGCGAGCCATCATCAAGGCTCGCTCGCGTCGCCGAACGCCCGAAGACCAGGTCGAGCAGAGCATGGCGCTCTTGCAGATGATCGGCAGCCCGGACGGTGACCGCGACGACGTTGCGTTGCGGGAACTGGTGGCGAGTTCGGTCGCGCGCTGCAACTACCCGGCCGGCGTACGGCGCCAGATCGCGGCAATCGTCGCCAGTGGTGACTTGCGTCGGTGGACAGAGCAAATCAGCGTGCCGACGCTGGTCATGCACGGCCGGGTCGACCCGCTGACGCCGTACCAGGGCAGCGTCGATATGAGCTCCCTGATACCCGGCTCCAGGCTCGAAGTCATAGACGGGATGGGGCACGACCTGCCGCCGCGATACATCGGCAGGATCAACGAACTGATCGCGAACCACATCACAGCCGTCGAGAACGGCGGAGATTCTTCAAGGGCTGCCTGAGCGCAGCGGCTACCGGACTCACGAGCCGTCCGGCGGCTCCCCAATCTGCTCGTCGAGGGAATCCTCGATTACCGCGCGCAGCGTGGGCTCGATAAGCTTCAGCGCGAAACTGAGCCTGGCATTCAGTTCGACGGACTCCTCGTCGATCAGGACCTCGCCCGTGGCGCCGCCGCCGTCGAAGACCAGGCGATTCTCACTTTCCCAATGCGACTTCAGCATGAACCGCTTCTCAAGGTCGGCGGCAAGCTCGTTGATGCGCTCGTGCGCCTCATGCAGCGCAAAATGATGTTGTCTGCGTATCCGCATAGGGGGTTGGCCTGGCTCTAGTGTGATTACCCTAGGAAGTGTTCCTAGACTCACAATCATACCAGTACTCGGAACAACCGGGAGAAGACAATGACCGCAAAGAAGACCACCAGGAAAACGACGAGGAAAACCACGTCGAAGAAACGCAGCACCAGAAAAGCCGCTCGCCCGGACGTTGGTGCACAGCTCGAGCAGGCATTCCTCGCCGGTCTCGGAGCCCTGTCCAATGCAAAGGACGTCGGCAACAAGGCGTTCGACACGCTGGTTGACCAGGGCCTGACATACCGTAAGAAGGCGACGAAGAGAACCGAAGCGCTGATCGACAGTGTCCAGGACGCGATCCGGGATATGACTGACGATGCGCAGTCACGTGCCTCCGGCCTGATGGGCCAGATGCGCGAAACGCCTCAGCTCGCGAAGCTGCAGACGGTATTCGACGCACGCGTCGCTGATGCGCTGGGTCGTATTGGTGTCGCCAGCAAGAACGATATCGACGACATCAACAAGAAGCTTGACGCCGTGTTGAAGTCGCTGTCGGCTGAAAAGAAGGCCGCCAAGGCGCCTGCCAAGCGCAAGTCGACCGCCAAGAAAGCATCGAAGAAAAAAGTCGCGAAGAAGCCTGCTGCGAAGAAGGCTGCACCGAAGAAGGTGTCCAGGAAGAAAGTCGCTGCAAAGCCGGCCGCGAAGAAGGCAGCTAAGCCCGCTGCGAAAAAGGCAGCAAAGCCGGCCGCGAAGAAGGCTGCTAAGCCTGCTGCGAAGAAGGTAGCAAAGCCCGCTGCGAAGAAGGTAGCCAAGGCGGCGCCGAAGGCAGTAGCTAAGCCCGCTCCGAAAGCAGTCGCAAAGCCCGCACCGAAGGCAGTAGCAAAGCCCGCACCGAAGGCAGTAGCAAAGCCCGCGCCCAAGGCTGTCGCCGAGCCGGCACCCAAGGCCGTCGCCACAGCAGAGCCGAAAGCTGTGACGGAAACGGCGCCGAAACCGGCGAAGGCGAGTTAGTAGGAACACCCTAGTTTTTTTCGATAGGTTTAATAGTAGAAGTTCTGGCAATCATTTGAAGGAGACATTCAATGGCCACCAAAAAGACAGTTCGGAAGACCAAGAAAGTCGATGCCGGATTTTTCGCAGGAACGGTTCTTGAACAGCCGTTCGCCAGCGCGAACAAGGCATTTCTGGCTTCGATCGGACTCGCGGAAAAAGTCCGCACCGACGTAGAAGCACAGTTCGACATCTTCGAAGCCAAGTACAACGCATTGGCCAAAGACGGTGAGAAAGTACGTAGTCGCGCTCGCAAGACCGCTGACGACGCCCGCAAGGACGCAGTCAGCAGCGCCAAGAGTGCTCGCAAGAACGTTGAGAAGCGTTTCGCAACCGTTGAGAAACGCTTCGAGACGACGATCGACTCAATCCTTGCGAAGATGCCTGTTGCGACGAACAAAGACGTCGACAAGCTGAACCGGAAGCTCGACAAAGTACTCGCCGAAGTTGCCAAGTAGGACTTGAGCTCAAGGCAGTAACGGAAAAGGCCGCTTCATGCGGCCTTTTTCATTGGCGGTAATGAGCGAGCAGGGCGTAGAGCGGTTCAGCCGCTTCGGCCTTCGCATAGGGCAATAACAGGCTGATCGCTGCGCCGTTCAGGCGAGCGGCCGCATCCTCGATGCTGACCTCTTCGCCAAGAATCGAATCGAAACGCTGAGAGAAGAGCGCCGCGGTTGCGATGCTCCGGCTCAACTCCTCGATGTCGGAATCCGGTATGTCGATGATGCCCTGGTTGCTCAGGTTGTCGATGTGCAGTTCGATGGTCGCCAGCAGCGCGGTTGCGAATCCCCGGATCGCCTTGGCGACCTGCGGGTAGCGCTCGACCATTGTCTCGGTATCGCGGATCAGGAAGCGGTAGGCAGCGAGTACCTCGATCAGCAACTGGACGAATCCCCAGAACTCATCGATGGCGGAATCCTGAGCGGACTCGTCCTGTCCGGGCGGCTGCAACACTTCCCGGACATCGGCCTGGAATTCCGCGATCAGCGCATCAACCAGGTCTGACTTTTTCCGAAAGTGGTAGTGAAGGTTGCCCGGCGAGATATCCGTCTCGTCGGCGATGTCGTTCGTTGTTGTATTGGCTTCGCCGTGTTCGTTAAACATCACCAGGCTGGTGACCAGGATGCGCGTCCTTGTATTCGGCCTGGCCACCGCGGCTGGTTATCCGCTTGACGTGGCGCGGTCGTTGCGTCCTGATTTGATGTCGATGACGTCGGCGCTGTCCCTGTCGTCATCGTCTATTAGCTCGTCGTCTTCGTCATCGCGTAACCCGAGTGTATCGAGGTAAAGGCCGCGGACCTCGTCGATACGATCTTCCAGGTCATCGAGTTCCCAGTCGTTGACGTGGATCGGATCGAGCACTTCAACGGCGATATGCACGGGTCTTGCGAACAGGTCGCCTTTGGGCTGCGCGTCACTGGAGTTGTGAATGACGATGGGGATGATCGGAACGCCGGCCTGCATCGCGATTCTGAACGGGCCTTTCTTGAACCTGCCCGGCACGGTAGACAGCGAACGCGTGCCCTCCGGCGCGATGACGATGCTGCGTTCTTCCTCGAGCATGAAATCGGCTAATGGTGCCAGGGTTTTCACGGCGGACACGGTGTTGGAACGATCGATCGGGATCATGCCCATGAAATCGAACACCGGGCCGACAATCGGCAGCTCCGCCAGTTCTTTCTTTCCAACGGGCGCCGCGTCCCGACGCAGCAGCTTGCACAGGACCAGCGGGTCGATGTTGCTCTGGTGGTTGAAGATGATGACGGCGGGGCGATGCAGCCAAAGCTTCTCCTCGCCCGTGACTTCCATCGTTATTCCCATCAGCGCCGTTGCCAGGTCGCTCCACGTCGAGATGACGAAATTTCGCCCCTCGCGCTTGGAGCCCGTCAGCCACCACATGGCGGCTCCCGTGAGCGCCGTCGGAACGAATGTCGAGATAGCCGCCAGGTTGCGGACGACGTTCATGAAATCGGTGGTGCCCCGGCTGCCGAACGAGCGGATAGGCCAGCCGCGGCGCTGGGCGATTTTCTTCAGCCCGCTGTTGGGGTTCAAGACCTGGGGCCGGCCGACGTGCTCAAGAACGAGCAGGTCGTCGTCGCTGTCCGAGTAGAAGAACGATGCGTTAATATCGATGCCGTGCTCTTCAGCGAGCGTGTTGACGGCATTGACCTTGCCGACACCGAAGCAGGCCTCTCCATCGACCTTGCCCGTGAAATAGCCGTGTTCGACCTCGAACCGCGTACACATCAGGTGATCAACCTGCAGGTCCTCGAGCGCCGGTTCCACCTGGTATGGCGTCGCCGACGAGACGATCGCGACGGTGTGGCCCATCTGCAGGTGCGCCTGGATCAGAGCCCGCGCTTCCGGATAGATCGTTCGGGCGACCTTGCGCTCGTAGGCCGATTCGCCGTAGGCAACGAACGTGCCCTCGGTAACGCCCCTAATCTTCGAGGCGACCTCGACCATCAGGTCGTGGTAGCTGCGGGTGCCTAGCTTGAAGTCCAGCCCGCCACGAAAGATATCCGAGATGTCTTGTGGCATCAGCAGTCCGTCAAAAAACTGCTCCTGCAGGAATGACGTGACCGAGAAGCCGCTGATAATGGTCCCATCGAAATCGAAAAAGGCGCCGATATGCGGGCCCTTTTCGCCTTTCAGGATGGTTTCCACCGTCTCCCGGTAAATGTGCAGATCCGTGTTCATAAGTTCCCGATATTAGCAGGCTACCGGGCCGCGGTGGCTGCTTTGTGACGAGTTTTCATGGTTCTGGCGAGGCCACAGGGCGCAGTCTCAAGGTGAGCTCTGGCCTGCGAGGGGTTCCATCGCCAAGGATGCATCGTTTCGACGGCGCTTGGAAGGTCATCCGTCACGCTTGCGCGCCAGGAACCGGCACTTCACCCTTCAGCCGGCCGGCCTACAGGCCAGTGACTACAGCCTTCGTGGAGAATACCCCGTAGATCACCGTTGACCACGAACCGCGGGCCCAAAAAATAAGGAGCCCGGTTGGGCTCCTTATCTCGTGCTTCAGATTAGCGACTTGATGGTCGGCGTTTCTTGCTCTAGAAGCGCCAACCCAGCGTAATGCTGTAAACCAGCGGCGTGATTTCAACGGTCTCGACTGCCGCACCGTCGACTTCAGCGTCGGTTTCGATGTCGATCCAGCGGAGATCGAAGTTTACAAACATCGTGTCGCTGATGTCGTAGTCGAAACCAAGCTGTGCTGCCAGTCCGAATGAGTCGTCGAGCGACAGATCGGTTCCTGCCAGTGCGCCCGTCGTCTCTTCGTCGAAGAACAGCGTGTAGTTCAATCCGAGGCCGGCGTACGGCGAGAACTTGTTCGACGTCGGGAAGTAGTACTGCAGGCTGAACGTCGGCGGCAGATGCTTGGTCTCACCGACCTTGGATCCGTCTGCCTCGAGGTTGATGTCATGAGAGAACGGCAGCGAAGCGAGAATCTCGAATCCGAGTGTATCCGAGATCATGTACGTGCCGTTGAAGACTGCCGTGGTACCGCTGTCCACGCTAACCACGTCGCCGTTATCCGACTTCGGGTCTACCGTGCCGATACCGGCCCTGACCTTCCAGTCGCCTTGATCTGCAGTTGCGGTTGCGGCGAAAGCCATCAGTCCGGCAAGACACAAAACCCGGCCCATCCCAAAACGCATGTTCATCTCTTTCTCCTACGGTAAATTAGTGTTGGTCAGTCTTTGACGCGGCCTATGATGCGCCCCTCGTAAGTCTCCTGAATCAGAAGGTTTACCTAGCCTGTTTTGGTAACTACCTATTGCGAGAAATCTGCGGTTTTGAAACCGTTCCCGACGCCTCTGCGCGTCACCCGAACGACTTGTCTCGCTGCGGTTCGCGCTGCGAGAATGACACTGAGGAACCGGCTGCAAGCTGGCGGCTGCTCGCCTGTAGCCCGTGGGCTCCCTCGGTTTCGTTGGGGACCGGTGGGAGAACATCTCCGAGACAACAGAGGAACCGCCATCCATGACAGGTGCGGACGACAAGCCGGATCTCGTTTTCGGTGCCAGTGGCTATATTGGCACTAACCTCGTTGAGTTCCTGCTGGCCGAGGGTCGTTCGGTCCGGGCTTCGGCGAGAAATATCGAGGTGCTGGAGGGCAGGGGTTGGCAGGACGCGGAACTGTGCGAGGCAGACGCGCTCAAGCCGGACAGTCTCGACGCCGCTTTGGCCGGCGTTAACACAGCCTACTATCTTGTTCATTCCATGGCGGCCGGCAAGTCGTTCCCGGAGCTGGATGCCGAGGCTGCCCGAAACTTCGCGAAAGCCGCTGCCAGGCAGGGCGTGAGCCGGATAGTCTATCTCGGAGGTCTGACGCCTCACGATCCTGCGTCCGTTCACTTGCGATCACGGCATGAAACCGGCGAGATCCTTCGGGAGGGCAGTGTACCGGTGACGGAGTTGCGCGCCGGGATGATCATCGGCCCGGGATCGGCCGCCTGGGAGGTTATCCGGGACCTCGTCAATCACCTGCCGGTGATGATCACCCCGAAATGGGTATTCTCGAAATCGACACCGATCGCTCTCAGTAACCTGTTGCGATATCTCGCCGACGTGCCATCAGTGGACGAGGCAGCCGGGGAAGTCTATGACGTCGCCAGCCACGAGGTCGTGACGTACAAGGAGATCATGCTGCGCTACGGAGCTATGGTGGGTAAGCGGCCCATCATCATGCCGGTCCCGGTGTTGACGCCCCGACTGTCGTCTTATTGGCTGCGGCTGGTGACGTCGGTACCCACGAGTGTCGCGCGGGCCCTGATCGGTGGACTGTCACAGGACGTCATTGCCCAGGACCGACGCCTCGAGGCGTTGATCCCACAGGAACTGCTGGATTTCGACGCCGCCGCGGAAGAGGCCCTGAACGCGGACCGGCAACATGAGATTCCCGCGCACTGGGTCGAGAACGCCGTGGTCTGTGAGACGTTCCACCCGGACTACGGCTTCTATGCCAAACAGGCGTTCGGTGAAACGACTTCCGCCGCATCGGCAGAGGATTTGTGGCGGGTAATCTGTCGTTTCGGCAACGACGGTGATTTCTTCTACGCGCGATCTCTGTGGTGGATACGCCGCGCCATGGACTGGCTGGTCGGAGGCCCCAGTTTTCGACGGCGCCGGCGTCATCCGGACAGGCTGCGTGTTGGCGACGTCGTTGACGCGTGGCGCGTTATCGGGCTGGAAGACAACCGTCGGCTGACGTTAATCATGGAGCTCCGGGCACCCGGCGCCGGTGTTCTCGAATTCTCAATCGACGACAGGGGCACGGAACGTCTCGTCCGTGTCCGCGGGTTCTTTCACCCGGCCGGCGCGTGGGGAATACTCTACTGGTACGCGACGCTGCCAGTGCACTCGATGCTGTTCAATGGCAGCGCGCGCGAAATCGCGAGACGAGCCACGTCCATCGGGCAGGACCAGCAAGCACCGGTCGCGGGTGCGCCTGACCAACGCTGAGAGATCCCCGCTGCCGGACCTGTCCTTCGAGAAGAAGACAGCGCTGTCAATTTTTGACAGAATACGGAAAAAATTGCTCAAGCAATGCCGCAGACGTTACACGTCCGTTGCCTCAGCGCCTCTCCAGTAGACACCCAGAACAGGTTGCCAAAGATGGTCGAGAAAAAAGGAAAGTACGAGACGCTGCGCTCTATGGGTGTCGATAACCCGTTGCAGATCGACAGGTATTACATCACCAGCATCAACTTCGTAGACGTGCTTCGTATCGTATACGACCGACCGAAGGGCTCCTTCCTGACATCGAGTCGCGAGTACAAGTTTCCTCGTGTGACAGAGAAAAGCGGCTCAACGGACGTGCCGAGAATGCACCCGACGTTGCTGGATGCTGTGGAGGAGCTGAAGAAGATTCTCGATACCAAGTCGAGCAAAGCAAGCCTTGCGGCTGAGATCATCGCTGAAATTGAATTGCTCGAAGAAGAAATCGCTATGCGCACTGAGTGTCTGAAGGTGATGGCGAGCAAACTCCCCGACGCAGACTGCTGATCTTCCGACAGACGACGCGGCTCGGCTTCGGGCCTTTCTTTCTTCGCCGTCCCGGACGCTTCCCTCTACAACGCTATGCTGGTCTGACGAGACTCAGGGGTAGATTCGATAGTTGTACTCCGGCACAACGACGTCGTAATGCGGTTGCAGGTACATAACGATATCGGTCAGTTCCTGGACCGTCATGTAGCTGTTATAGACATACATTTTTGACTGGCCGTCCTCGGACACAAGGTCTGCCGGGTATCCCTCGGCGAGCTTATGCGACGGATTGATAATGGACGTGACGAGCTCGCCGTAGGTCTGCACGCGCGTTACCGCGCCGCCCAGTTCGACGAAGGGTTCGTAGCCCGGGATCGTCGGCAGGTTTTCGCCGTCGATCGTATGACACTGATTGCAGTGCATGTACAAAAACGCCTCTCGCCCGGCAACGGGGTCACCGTCTGGCAAGCGAAAACCCTTTTCGGACATTCGCTTCTCGTTGTCACACGCACTTGTCAGACCCAGCACTATTGACAGCAATAAGAGCAGGATTCCTCTGTTCATCTCGTTACCCCTGGTCGACACGGAAACGACGCACCTGCTTTTTTAATAGCATTCGGGCGCCCGTGTTGCGATAGGTGATAACACTTAAGATCGGCTGAACGCGCCAGCTGGCAATGACTCCAGCTCTTCAGGAGTCGCGCGTTTTAAAGAACGGCCGCGGCCGCCCCGATAATGCCGGCATTGTTCCTGAATCGAGCGACGTGGATTGGCACGGGTACCGTTATCGTGTGTTCGAACTGGTCGAATTTTCTGCTGGCCCCGCCGCCGAGGATGAAATGATCCGGCGTGTTCACGCGCGCGACGCGCTCGAGGAAGTAATTGAAGCGTGGCCCCCAGTCGTCCCAGCTGAGATAGCCTTCTTTTCTTGCCCGGTTGCCGGCGTAGAATTCGATGGGCTCACCGTCCTTGCCTGGCATCCGACCAAGCTCGATATTGGGTATCAGCTGCCCGTTGTAGAACACGCCCGAACCGAGGCCGGTACCGATCGTAATCATGATGACCATACCGTCGAGGCCCTTCTCGACGCCGACACCCATCGCCATCTCCGCATGACCAGCCGCGTCCGCATCGTTCAGTACGCGAAACGGTAGACCGGTGGCTTCCTCGAACAGCGAATCGACTTGTGTGCCGCGCCACGATTTATGGATGTTGCCCGCCGTCTTCGCCACGCCGTTGACGATGACCGCCGGAAAACAGCAGCCCACCGGGCCGTCGTAGTCGAATTCGGCCACGATCTTCTTGACCGTCGCCGCGACATTGGCCGGGGTCGAATGATCCGGCGTGCTGAGCCTGTGCCGGTCCGTCAGCAGTTCTCCGGTGTCCGTGTCCACCAGCGCAGCCTTGATGCCCGTCCCGCCAACGTCGATACCGAGTACTTGTGCCATGCCTGTTCCCGTCTGCTTGCTGGCGCAATGATACGCAGAAAGCGCGAATAGCTTAAGTCGCCGATGCAGATAGTGACTCTTCCGCTGCGCGGCCGAAGAACGTCAACGCCGGTGGCGCTGCTGCGGCCCGACGAGGCCATGTTCTTGCCGGTGAGCAGCATACTGCCAGCGTGGCAGGCGGGCGCCGGACTGCCGGCATAGTGTGCGATCGATTCAATCGTGGATCGCCGACTCGCCACCTGAGATACTTGAGAGATCGGCGGCGCCCCGCGCACGGCGAAAAATATTCTCTCAGGGACAGCCATATGAAATGGGAAGGCCGCAGGCGCAGCAGTAACGTCACCGATGCGCGTGGACGCCGCGTCAGGGGGCGTTCCGCCGGCGCCGGTCTCGGCTCGATCATCAATCTTGTCGTTCGGATGTTCGGCGTCAAAGGCATCCTCGTGCTGGCCGTTATCGGGATCATCGGCTGGCAGGTTGGTCTCATCGATCCTGCGGCCTTGCTGGGCGGCGGCGAGGTCCAGCAGGTTGAGTACAAACCATCGCCAGCCGAAGAACGGCTGTTCCAGTTTGTCACGGTCGTCCTCGCTGACACGGAAGACATCTGGACGAGGGAGTTTCGTCGTGTGGGCCGCCAATACGTCGAGCCGGAGTTAGTGATCTACCAAAGCCAGATACGCACGGCTTGCGGCATCGGGCAATCGCGAATGGGTCCGTTTTACTGCCCTGGCGACCGAAAGATCTACATAGACCTGAGTTTTTACGACGAGCTGGCGCGCGAATTCGACGCTCCCGGAGATTTTGCGCAGGCCTACGTTATCGCGCACGAGGTTGGCCATCATGTCCAGAACCTGCTCGGCGTCCTGGGACGTGTGAACCAGATGCGCGGCCGACCGGATTACAACGAATACTCGGTGCGCCTGGAACTCCAGGCGGACTACTTCGCTGGAGTCTGGGCAAAGCACAATCAGCGGTATCTCGACCACGGTGACATCGAAGAGGCCCTGCGGGCTGCGAACCAGATTGGCGACGACGCGATACAAAAGAGAACGCAGGACAAGATCGTGCCGCATGCGTTCACGCACGGCACCTCCGATCAGCGCATGCGTTGGTTTCGGCGCGGTCTCAACAGCGGGTTGTTCGAGGAAGGGGATACGTTCGAGCCAGCCTACGAAGCCCTGTAGACGAAAGACCCCGACGCTCCCTGACGGCTTGGGCACGCTGCCAGGCCGACGCGCTCTTCGCGTCAAGCGCGGCCTGGCTGCCGATTGGCCAACGCACACGACAGCACGCGAAGCCCGCTTTGCCGCAAAGTCAGCTTCCACGAGGTGGCGCCCCCACCAGAGTCTGAGTCCGCTTTAGACACAGCCTTGCCAATTCTGAATGCCCCGGTCCCGTTGGCGCCGTGATCCTTTCCTGGTGGATACGTGATGCTGCGCGGAAAAGCGTCAAATCTAAGCGTTTGTCGACAGGAATCAGTTACTTATGAAATTGCTGCGAGGGCTGGGCAAGCGTGATTAAGTCTGGCAGAGTCCTTGTTCCGCCTGACGCCCGAATCCGAACTGATGCCGCTTGTCGCCCATTCAGATCTGCCGACATTCGCCAACCTGCGTGAGCAGGGGCATGAGCTGCTGTCGCTGGATCGCGCGGAACACCAGGACATCCGTGAACTGCACATCGGCTTTCTGAACATGATGCCGGATGCCGCGTTGAGGGCGACCGAGAGGCAGTTTATTCGCCTCGTCGGCAGTTGTAACCGGATTGCACAGTTCTACGTCTATCCGTTCTCTCTGCCGGAGTTGAACCGAAGCCCGGAGGCGACGCGGTATGTGGACCAGTTCTACAGCCGCTTCGAAGACCTCAGGGCTGCAGGCCTCGATGCACTGATTATTACCGGCGCCAACGTCGCCAACCCGAGACTCGAGGAAGAGCCGTTCTGGGAGCCGCTGATGGAAGTTGCCAGCTGGGCTGACGACAACGTCGCATCGGTGCTCTGTTCGTGCCTCGCGACACACGCGTTGCTCAAGAAGTTGCACGGCATCGATCGCAAACCGTTGCCGAAGAAGCGCTGGGGCGTGTACAGCCACAACGTCAGCGGCTCGCCGCATCCGCTGACGCGCGACATCAACACGCGATTCGACGTGCCGCACTCGCGTTATAACGATATCTCCAGAGAGACTTTCGAAGCGGCGGGGCTTCGTGTACTGGTAGACAGCGAGGAGGGAGGAGTGCACCTGGCGGTCAGCCCGGATCAGTTCAGGTTCATCTACTTCCAGGGACATCCGGAGTACGACAGCAACAGCCTGCTAAAGGAATTCAAACGCGAAGCCAGACGCTTGTTGGCGGGCGAGCTATCGAGCAGGCCTGAGTTCCCGGAGCACTATTTTCCAAAGGCGTTACGAGAGGCACTCGTAGAGACTCCCGAAGAGAGCCTCCTGAGCCTGCTCGAGGACGAGGCCAGTCTGCAGCTGGACAACACATGGGGCGACACGGCGAAAGCGGTGATCAACAACTGGCTGGGCCTGGTTTACCAGACCACGAACCTGGAACGAAACAAGCAATACATGCCCGGCGTAGACCCGGACGACCCACTCAATCTGCGAATCTCCAATTGACCTTTGAGGATCAGAAATGAAAGACGAAACACTCGCGATTCACGCGGGCTTTAAAGCGGACCCGTCAACCAAGGCCGTCGCGACGCCAATCTACCAGACCGTTGCGTATGAGTTTGACGATGCGGCGCACGGAGCTGCGTTATTCAACCTCGAGGTCGAGGGCAACATCTACTCCCGCATCATGAATCCGACCGTCGGCGTTCTCGAGCAGCGCTCCGCGGAGCTCGAGGGCGGTATCGCCGGCCTGTGTTTAAGTGCCGGCAGCGCAGCCATCAACTACGCGGTCCAGACGATCGCCGAGAAAGGCAACAACATCGTCACCGTGCCGCTGCTGTACGGCGGCACGTACACGCTGTTCAAGCACATGTTTCCGAAGCAGGGCATCGAAGTGCGTTTCGGCGACGACGACAGCGTCGCGTCGCTGGAGAAGTTGATCGACAACAAAACCTCTGCCGTGTTCTGCGAGACAATCGGCAACCCGGCCGGCAATATCGTCGACGTCGAGGCGCTGGCGAAGATGGCGCACGATCATGGCGTGCCATTAATCGTCGATAACACCGTCGCGACGCCGGCGCTGGTCAAGCCGATCGAGTGGGGCGCCGATATCGTCGTCAATTCGCTGACCAAGTACATGGGCGGGCACGGCAACTCGCTGGGCGGCGTCATTGTCGACGCCGGACAGTTCCCGTGGGCCGAACATGCGGATCGTTACCCGATGCTGACCGAGCCCGAGGCCTCCTACCACGGCGTTGTCTACACCGAAGCCCTGGGAGCGGCCGCATACATCGGTCGTGCCAGAACGGTTCCGCTCAGAAACACCGGTTCGGCACTGAGCCCGATGAATGCGTTCCTGATTTTGCAGGGACTATCGACGCTACCGCTGCGCATGGAGCGCCACTGCGACAACGCGCTGGCTGTGGCGAAGTACCTGAGCGAGCACCCGCGCGTCGCGTGGGTTAATTTCGGCGGCCTGCCTGACTCTCCGTACTACGATCTTGCGCAAAAGTACACGGATGGCAAGCCGTCTGCGCTGCTGAGCTTCGGCATCAAGGGCGGATTCGATGCCGGCGTCAAGTTCTACGATGCGCTTGAGATGTTCCTGCGGCTCGTCAACATCGGTGACGTCAAGTCGCTCGCAGCACATCCCGCGTCGACGACCCATCGCCAGCTGACCGACGAGGAGCTCAAGTCGGCCGGTGTGACGCCGGACATGATCCGTCTTTGCATCGGTATCGAGCACATCGACGACATCATTGCCGACCTGGATCAGGCGCTCGCGGCGTCGGCGTAAGGCCTGAGCGCTGCGCGGCGGGCTCGCCGCCGCGCAGTCTCCATTCATTCGTTGAACGGGTGCCGGCCTCGCTACCCGGCGAACCGCTTCGTCGGTGAAAAAACCAGCGACGGGGACGTGCCCAGAACGAAGCGGCTGATTGTCACGGCGAACGCGACGCAGGCGATCAGCGTGAAGAACATCATGTGTATGTAATGCAGCGGGTTCCAGACGAACGAGAAGAACCCGTACAGCAGCACGCCCAGCACGACCGCGGCTATCGCCGCCTTTGCATCGACGTCATTGAACAACAGGCCAACGATGAAGGCCGACAGGATCGGCATGCTGAGCAGGCCATACAACTGCTGGATCAGGTTGATGATGCTGTCAGCCGTCGCGTAGACGGGAACGAGCGCGAGGCCGGTCAGGATGATGACGATCGAGATAACGGCATTGAGTCGTTTGACGTTCGGTTGGTCGCTCACGTATTTCTCGTGAATATCGCAGACGTAGAGGGTTGTCGATGAGTTCAGGACACTGTTGACACTGGTCAGGACGGCGGCCGCAATGGCTGCCGCGAATGCGCCGGAAAGGAAGGTCGGCAACACATCGGCAACGATCCTCCCGTAGGCGGCGTCGCCGATATCGCCGTACAGCTTGTACGACACGATGCCGGGGATGACGATCATCGGCGGAACGATCAGCAGACGAATGGCGGCGGCGACCAGCACGCCTTTCTGACCCTCTTTCAGCGTGGGTGACGCCATCGCACGCTGCGTAATGGTCTGATTCGTGCTCCAGTAGAATATCTGGATTAAGATCATGCCGGTCAGCAGCGTGTGCCACGGGATCGGCGAATCGTTGCTGCCGATCATCGTCAGGCGCTCAGCCGGAATCCCGGAAAAGTCGAAGTTAATTGCCTTCACCGCGAGGAAAACGACCAGAACGCCGAGGCTCAGCAGCAGAACGCCGCTGTAGGCGTCTGAAACGGCGACGGCGCGAAGACCGCCAAACACCGCGTAGGCCGAGCCAACGGCAGCAAACGCCAGCGCGATCAGGATCAGCGGCGCCTGTACGTTGAACATGCTCTGCATGAACAACGAGCCGGTGTAAAGCATCGACGGGATGAATATAAGGACGTTGCCCAGCAGGAACAGCGTGCCGATGACGGCCCGGATGTGGTGATCGTTGTAGCGCTTTTCTAAAAGCTCCGTCGTCGTTGTGCAGTTGTACCTGTAATAAACGGGCAGGAAGACCTTGGCCAGGATGATCAGGCCGGCGACGGCCGCAAGCTCCCACCACGCGAGCAGCGCCATCTGGTTGCCGTTCATGCCGACGAGCTGTTCGGTGCTCAGGTTGGTCAGCGTGATAGACCCGGCAACGAAGAACCAGGTCAATCCGCCGCCAGCGAGGAATACCTCCTTATTCGCATCAGCGACCGTCGACAGCTCGGTACGCGGTGCGCGCCGGCACTTGATATAGGTAAGGGCGGCGATCAGCGCCGTCAGTCCAGCAAAGACGATGAACTGGATATCCATCGCGTGAGCTATAGCACAGGCATTGCGTGCGGACAATTCAGTCTCTTCGCGACGGTCGCGTCCATCACGGATCATTCACTCGCCTTGCTATCAGCCCGGCCGTAACGGATGATCGCGCCAGTAATCAGGCTACCCGCGACACCGTGAAACGGCCTGGCGAGGAAAGAACTGGAGATCGGCAATGCTCACTTTTGCAGGAATTGTGCTCGGTATCCTGCTCTTGCTTGGCGGCGGCGCGGTGCTGGTCAAGGGAGCATCCCAGATAGCCGCGAGCTATGGAGTGTCGCCAATGATCGTCGGGCTGACCATCGTCGGCTTTGGCACGAGCTCGCCCGAGCTTGTCGTGAACGTCATCGGTGCGTTGCAGGGGGCCAGTGGTCTGGCCTTTGGGAACGTTGTTGGCTCCAATATCAGCAATCTCGCGCTCGTCCTCGGCGTATCGGCGCTTATCAGTCCGATCGCTATCCAGGGTGTGCTGGTGCGCCGGGAGTTGCCTTTGCTGTTACTCGCGACAACGGCGGTAACGGTGATGGCGCTGGATGGACCGCTGGAGGGCCGCTCCGCGCTAATCGGACGTACAGACTCGATCGTGCTGATCCTGCTGTTCTTCATTTTTATCTACATCAGCATCCTCGATCTCGTCAGGGTGAGGCGAGAGGATCAGCTGCTGAGCGATATTTCGCACAGCGAGATCGCGAAGCCGACCGGTTCGAAGCGCTATAGCTGGATGTTTGTCGTGGCAGGCTTCCTGTTGCTTTTCTTTGGTGGTGAGTTGACGATCGAGAACGGTGTCGAGTTCGCTGAGATGCTCGGAATTGCTCCCACGATCGTCGGCCTGTTCGTCGTCGCTGTTGGAACCAGCATGCCGGAACTGGTCACGTCCATCATCGCAGCGGTGCGCGGCGAGTCGGACCTGGCGCTTGGCAACGTCATTGGTTCAAATATCTTCAATACGTTGATGGTACTGCCGGTCAGCGGCTTCATCGCACCGATTGCGGTGCCGGACGGAGGCATTCTCGACCTGGTGTCTTCCTGGGTGCTGGCTGCGTTCCTGATCCCGATATTCTTCCTCGGCAAGGCGGTCCTGGACCGCTTTGCCGGTGTACTGCTGCTGGCCGGATACGCTACCTACGCCGGTTATCGGATCGTCTCTGGATAAAAAAATGGCCCCGCGTACGGGGCTTTTTCTTACTCGTCGGTTGCGTCTGCGAGACGCTCGGCATGTCCCAGCTCGTAGGGCGGGGGTTCACCGCCCGGTCCCTTCAGGTAGTGGTCCATCCACCGCACCAGGCGCAGCGCAAAGTCGTATTGCGCGGCCGTGTTGCGGTTGCCGTGCCCTTCGCCCGGGTACAGTACGAGCCGAACAGGCGTATCCGTCTGGATCTTGACGAAGCGATACATCTCCATCGACTGGCCCGGATGCACGCGAGGATCCTGGTCGCCGTGCATGATCAGAAGCGGCGTCTTCGTCTTGCCGGCGTGGTAGACCGGGCTTCGCTCCAACATCCACATCCAGTCATCCCACGGCCAGATGCGGGAATGGACGTTGTACATCTCATACGGGATATCGCCGGTGCCGAATTTCGATAGCTGGTTCGAGATGCCGACAAACGAGACGGCCGCGGCGTACTCTTCGGTCAGTGCGCTGGCGCTCCACATTGTCGCGTAGCCCCCGTATGAACCGCCCGTGATCCCGACCTTGTCGCTGTCGACAAGGCCCTCGTCGACGAGATAGCGCTTGGCGTCGACCAGGTCATTGAACTCTTCATCGGCATAGTCGTTCTGTCCCATCTTCGAAAAGTCGACGCCACGACCGGTGCTGCCTCGATAGTTGGGATAGATGACGGCGTAGCCGTTTGCCGCCCAGACCTGGCCCGGGCTTGCGTATCGGCTGAGCCAGCCGTGCGAGTAGTTCGCCTCCGGCCCACCGTGGGCGACGACGATGAGCGGATTGCCACCGCGCTTCTTCTTTGCCGGGTGAATCAGCAGGGCCTCGAGCTCGAGGCCGTCCCGTGCCGGGTAGCGAATGACTTCCTGCATTGCCAGCTTGCGCTCGGACAGGACAGGGTTGGAGTCGGTGAGACGCTTAGGCGTGCCGTCTGCCGAAATTACGTAGACCTCGGGCGGATGGCTCGGCGTATCCGCGACAGCTGCGGCGACCGACTGGCCCGGGTGGATATCGACGCTGAGGATAATCGGGCCGTCGGTCGGCGCCGGGCCCGCTTGCTTCGTCTCTGTGATCGAGCTCGTCTGCCACTCACGGAATACGCCGCGGTTGCCCAGCCAGCTGATCGTCAGGTCGTCGACCCATGCGAAATCGGTGATGTGTCCGTCGTAGTTCGGCACGATCTCACGTCGCTCACCGCCGTCGCGTGACGCAACGTACAGGCGACCCTGCTGTGGATCATGAATATCGACGCTGCCGATGTAGGCGATGCGTTCGCCGTCGGGTGAAAATGCGAACGAACCCAGCTTGCCTGTCGAGCCGATAGCGTTTTGCAGCTTGCCGCTCTCTGTGTCGACAGTGTAGACATCCCGCGACGTGAATGAATCGTCGATCAGCGGTGTCGGTGCAAGCGCAACGGCGTACTGCTCGCCGTCCGATGCCCAGCTGAAGCTGGACGCGTGACCATCGAGCTCATGCTCGGTGGCCTCCAGCGTCTCGAGGTCCAGCATGTGTACGCGAGAGAAGGGCACCGATTCCTCGTAGATTCTGGCCTTGAAACCCTTTGTCGTCAGTTCTTCCTGCTTTTCCGGTGCCGGGTCGGATGCGATGAAAGCGACAGTTGCTCCGTCCGGCGACGGGTAGATCGAGCCGATCGAGCTGTCGTTCGTAAACAGTTTCTGCGACTCGCCACCGCTAACCGGGATCCGGTACAGAGAGTTGAATTCGGCGTCCGCGTCGCGCTTGGCAAGGAAGAAAATGGATTTCCCGTCTGCAGACCATTGCACAGAGGACACGTTGACTTCACCGGTGATAAACGGGCGACTGTTGCCGTTGAGGTCAGTTACGTGTAGCTCGGCGTACGAGGGTCCGTTGTTATCCTCGTAGAGGGTTCGAGGCACGCTGAGCGTGTACGCGATGTGCGTGCCATCGGGGCTCATCCTTGCGGAAGAGACGCTCTTGAGTGCGACAAGCTCCTCCAGTGACAGGTAGCCTTCCTGCGCACTGGCCAGCGAGGCCAGGCCGCACAGACTGATAAGAAGTAGTGTCTTTCTGAACATCGGGAGTCTCATTGGGCGCTTAGCGTGGGCGCCAAGTCTACAGCGGAAGGAGGGTCGCGGCGATGTTCTGCGCGAAATACAGAAACACTTCGATACAATGTGCGCTCGCTCGCTGCGAGCGCTGAGTGGCAAACGGCGCTACCCTTAGCTTTGCTATCAACAAAGGAGTCATCGATATGTCCGGTGCCAAGATTTCCGCGCTTCTGATAAGCCTCGTCCTCGCCAGCTTGGCCATCGCGGACGACGATGCGCCCCAGCAAGTCCGCCAGGAGCTGATGAAGGAAGTTCGCGAGGCCGCGAAGCCTGTCGGCAACATGCTTCGGGAAAACGAAGCATTCAACGCCGAGACGCTGATGAACTCGCTGATGGTCTTCGCAAAGGCCGCGGACCAGTACGGCGATCTCTTCCCGGAAGGCTCCGAGTCGGGTTTCGAGACCGAAGCCGCTCCCGCAATCTGGGAAGACAGGGCCGGCTTTGACATGGCGCTGAGCGAGTTCGCCGACGCGACCAAACTCGCCATCGAGTCCTCGCCAATGACGCTCGAAGAGGCTCGCGCGACGGTCAGCCCGGTTTTCAGGACCTGTAAGGGTTGCCACGACAATTATCGCGTCGAAGAGTAGATCCCCGAGCCTTAGACAATGAAGCGCGCCGCACTGCTGCTGGTGCTGGCAGCCGTACTGGCCGGCTGGTGGATTTTGCGTCCGACGACCTGGTCGGAGTCTGAGTTACCGGCTCACAGTCCGGACGTAAAGGCCGGCGAGAAAGTGTTCTGGGCAGGCGGTTGCGCGTCCTGTCATGCGACACCCGTCAACGGGCGACGAGCAAAAGGCGCTGACCGGCTGCTCCTCGGTGGTGGCGCAGAGCTGGACACGCCGTTCGGCGTCTTCCGGATGCCGAACATATCGCCGCATGAGTCCGACGGCATTGGCGGCTGGAGCGATCTCGATTTCGTCAACGCGATGCAGCTGGGCGTATCGCCGTCGGGACAGCATTACTACCCGTCGTTTCCCTACGCGTCGTATGCGCGGATGAAGTCGGAGGAGGTCCTGGACCTGTTCGCCTTCCTCAAGCAGCTGGAGCCTGTCGCATCGGATCGTCCGGAGCACGAACTGAAATTCCCGTGGAACCTGCGCAACGGTATCGGCGTATGGAAGCGGCTCTACCTGGACCCCGCTCCGGTCATCGATCTGGCGACCGACGATGCCAGGCTTAAGCATGGCCAGGCGCTCGTTGAAGGCGCTGGCCACTGCGGCGAGTGCCATACCCCGAGAGACAGCCTCGGCGGCATGGACAAGAAACGTTGGCTCACCGGCGCGCCGAACCTCGAGGGCCGGGGAAGCGTGCCGAACATCACGCCTATGGCCGAGGGATTCGGGGACTGGTCGGAGAGCGATATCGTCTACTACCTCGAGACGGGCTTTACGCCGGACTTCGATGCCGTTGGCGGTAGCATGGTGGCCGTGCAGGAGAACATGGCGATGCTCGATGCCGCAGACCGCGAAGCCATCGCGCGCTACCTGAAGGCGCTGCCCACAGGTCCACAGTCCGAGTAACGGTTCCCGACGCTGCGCCGTCGAGTTATCCGCCGGCCGGCGACGTCGAGTCGACCGCCTCCGGCTCATCGGGCAACAACTCACCCGTCGTAACGTAGTGGTTAAAGCGTTTGCAGGCCCATTCCTGGAACTTTCTCGTGTTCTCCGACCGCTGGCTGTCATTCAGATCGGTCCACTGCAGGCAACGCAATGACAATTCCTGGCCGAGCTGTGAATTCTGACGATCTCTTTCCTCCGCCATTTGCTCGACGGACAGTCGTTCCCCGATCATGACCTGCAGGTTTTCGCTCGTCACTGCGAGCTTCTGGTCAAGTTCCCGCTGTTCGTCAGCGCTTACAGGCTGCTGTCTCTCGTACCACGGCAGCCAGGCGACAAAGTAGCCGGCAAGGGCGAGAACCCCTGCGACAAAGACGAGTGCGCCGACGGGGGAACGGCGGTTTTTGATGTCTGAAGACATCCGACAGTCTTAACAAAAACGCGTGCCCAACTCCACCGGCGGGCGCGCTACAGACTGCAAATTCCAGGACGTGATGCTATGTTCGTTGCGGGGAAAGGGGAGACACGCAAGCAGGTGGTGAACGAACTCGACGCGGTGTTGATGAAACGGGTTGCGGATGGCCGCCCTTATGGACATCCGGTTTCCGGTTGTCTGGCGAGTCGGGCCGTCGGCTATCCTGGGCACGATCCATGTTGATGTTCCTGCTGCTGATGCTCGGGCTGATCGGTCTCTGGTACGGCACGGAGCTGACGATTAACGGCGCCGTGGCGTTGGCGAAGCGTCTCGGGGTCTCTGAATTCATCGTCGGCGTTGCAATCCTGTCAGTTGGCAGCGACCTCCCGGAACTGGCCATCGCCGTCGGTGGCGCGATCAAGACGGCGGTTGACGGCGACGCGTCCAATGTCGTTGTCGGCACGGCCATCGGCAGCACGCTGGGGCAAATCGGACTCGTGCTGGGAATAACGGCACTGCTCGCGTACCTGACCCTGCCGAAACGCACGGCGCTTCGTCATGGTGCGGTCTTGCTGGGGTCGATTATCATCCTCGCGCTGATGGCCGCCGACGGGCTGGTCAGCGCGCTGGAAGGCGTCGTCATGGTCGTCGTCTACCTGATCTATTTCGTTCTGCTGTGGACGGACGCCGGCAAGCACGATCCCGGTACTGGTGAGGCGCTGCAGCCGCCATTGAAGTCGTTCGTGTTCCTGCTCATCGGCTTTTCCATTGTCATTGTCGCCGCCGAGGTCACGGTGAGTTCAGCGATAGAGCTGGCCGAGCAGCTCGGTGTGTCTGAAATCGTCATCGCGATTCTGCTGATCGGTCTCGGCACCAGCCTTCCTGAGCTGTCAATCTCGCTGGGCGCCGTCATGAAGGGCAAGGCCCGGATGTCGGTCGGCAACCTGATCGGCAGCAACATCTTCGATACGCTGGTGCCGATCGGCGTTGCGGCGATGATCTCCGCGGTTACTGTGGAGAAGAGCATTCTGTTCAGGGAGTTGCCGTTCCTGTTCATACTGACGTCGGTTGTCCTGTTCTTTTTTCTGCGAGTGCGAGGCCTCCAGCGGTGGGAGGCTGTCGTCATACTGGCGATGTACGGCGGGTACGTCATTGCCAAGGTCTCTGGCAACCTGTGAGGCGCCCGGCCCGCGTAAGTTTCCGGCAGCGCCATTGTCTCTTAGGTCCACAAGCGCCATAATTCTGTTGGTCCGCGTCGGCCACCTCGCGACGGTCAGCCGTGAACCCCGTCAGGCCCGGAAGGGAGCAGCGGCAGCGGTGACACCGGGTGCCGAGGACCGGTTGGCGCGGACTTTTACTTGAGCCTGTCCTGCAGGCGACCTGAGGCGCGAGCATCTCCATGAGCTACCTTGCATTGGCCCGCAAATGGCGGCCCAAGACATTTGCCGATACCGTTGGCCAGGAACACGTGCTCAAAGCGCTGGTCAACGCACTGGACTCCGGCCGTTTGCACCATGCCTATCTGTTCACCGGCACCCGCGGTGTTGGCAAGACCACGATCGCTCGCATCCTCGCAAAGTCGCTGAATTGCGAAGAGGGCGTCTCGTCGGAACCCTGCGGCGTCTGCAGCGCCTGCCTCGAGATCGATGAGGGCCGATTTGTCGATCTGATCGAGGTGGATGCCGCGTCCAAGACCAAGGTCGATGACACGCGCGAGCTGCTCGACAACGTCCAGTACGCGCCGACGCGAGGACGATACAAGGTGTACCTGATCGACGAGGTACACATGCTCTCGGCCAGTTCATTCAACGCGCTGTTGAAGACCCTCGAGGAGCCGCCGCCGCACGTCAAGTTCCTGCTGGCGACGACAGACCCACAGCGGGTTCCCGTGACCGTCCTGTCGCGATGCCTGCAGTTTAACCTGCAGCGACTGACCAGTGAGTTGATCGCCGCCCGGTTGAACTTCATTTGCGACGAGGAGTCGATCCAAGCGGAGGCGCCGGCGCTGACCCTGTTATCACGCGCTGCCGACGGCAGTCTGCGAGACGCCCTGAGCCTGCTCGACCAGGCGATTGCCTACTCTGCGGCGAACGTCGACGAGGCGTCCGTAGCGACGATGCTCGGCACGATCGACCGCAACTACGTCGTGAAAATACTGCGCGCACTGGCGGCTAATGATCCGAACGCGATGATGGACACGGTCGCCGACATCGATCAGCAGTTCCCGAATTACGCGAGGTTGCTCGAGGACCTCGCGAGGGCGTTGCAGCAGATCGCCGTTTTCCAGGCCGTCGGACGAGTGGACTCCGAGAGCAGCCTCGGTGACGATTTGCTCGGTGAGCTGTCGGGCCTTCTGAGTCCCGGCGACGTCCAGCTCTTCTACCAGGCAGCGTTGATGGGCCGTCGCGATATCGACCTGGCGCCCGACGGGCGTAGCGGCGCCGAGATGACGTTGCTGCGCATGCTCGCGTTTCGTCCTGCGTCAGAAGGCAGCAGTGTGCCGCCTCAGCCTAAGCCAAAATCCGCCGCAAAAGCAGCGCCGCAGCCAAAGCCGGTTGAAACGAAGGCCGAAGGCACTACAACTACGGAGAAACAGCCGGCCTCCGGGACGGCCGCGGCGTGGGGCGACCCGGACTGGAGCACACTGCATACGCAGATCGGCCTCACGGGCCTCGTCAGGATTCTTGCGAGCAACTGTGCGCTGCTGAAGCGCCAGGGCAGTACCGTCTTCCTGAGCCTTGACGCGAGATCCGAGTCCTATCTGACCGGTGAGCGCAAGAAAAAGATTGCTGAGGCGTTGTCGAAGCACTTCGGCGAAACGCTGACGGTCGACATCACCGTCGGTGTCGAAGCGGCGGAGACGCCGGTGCAGGCTGAGACTCGAATGCAGGACGAAAAGCTCGAGCAGGCAAGACAGTCACTCGAGTCTGACCCGAACGTGCAGTCGCTTAAAACCATGTTCAATGCGGAAATCAAAACTGAAACCATAACGCCAATTGGCGATTCTGAACGGAGCAAGTAATGAAAGGTGGCATAGGCCAGCTGATGAAACAGGCGCAGCAAATGCAGGAGAGCATGAAGCAGGCGCAACAGGAAATGGCGTCCATGACGGTGACCGGTGAGTCCGGCGCCGGCATGGTCAAGGTCGTCATGACCTGCCAGCACCAGGTCAAGTCGGTATCGATCGACGATTCCATGATCGGCGACGACAAGGAGATGCTCGAAGACCTGATCGTCGCGGCGATGAACGATGCACAGAAGAAAGTTGAGGCCACGGTGCAGGAGAAATTCTCCGGAATGGCCGCTGGCGCAGGTCTGCCTGGCGGGTTCAAGCTACCGTTCTAGATGTCCGCTTATTCACCTTTGCTGGTCCGGTTGATCGATTCGTTGAAGTGCATGCCGGGTATTGGTCAGAAGTCGGCGCAGCGCATCGCGTTTCACCTGCTGGAGCGGGATCGACAGGGTGCTGCCGCCATGTCCGCCGCGCTGGGCGACGCCGTCGAGGGAATCGGCCATTGCTCGCGTTGTCGCATGTTCAGTGAGGAGCCGGTATGCACCATCTGCTCCGACGCCGGTCGAGACCAGTCGCAGCTTTGTATCGTCGAGTCTCCGGCCGACGTCATGGCGCTCGAGGAGGCGACCGGTTACCGCGGCCTGTATTTTGTGCTGATGGGGCACCTGTCGCCGCTGGACGGTATCGGGCCGACTGAACTGGGGCTGGAGCTGCTCGAGCAACGCCTGTCGGAGGACGGTATCAAGGAAGTCATCATCGCGACCAACCCGACCGTCGAAGGCGATGCGACCGCCCACTACCTGGCGGACCTGGCGCACCGGCATCAGTGCGAAGCCAGCCGCATCGCGCACGGCGTGCCGCTGGGCGGAGAGCTCGAGTATGTTGACGGCGGCACTTTATCCCATGCCTTTTACGGCCGCCGGGTCGTGGAGTAGCTTCAGCCTATGATTGACTGCCTTTTCTGCAAGATTGTCGCCGGGGAAATTCCGGCCGATATTGTCTATGAAAACGAAACCACACTGGCGTTTCGAGATATCAACCCGCACGCGCCGACGCACGTGCTGGTGATTCCCCGTCGTCACATTGCCACGATTAACGATCTCACCGAGGAGGAGAAGTCGCTGGTCGGCGACATGTTCCTGACGGCGAAGGAGGTGGCGCACATGGAAGGCATCGCCGACGAGGGCTACCGGACGGTCATGAACTGCAATCGGGCCGCCGGCCAGACCGTGTTTCATATCCACCTGCACGTTCTCGGCGGTCGCGACCTGAATTGGCCGCCTGGGTAGGTGACACCGCCTGGCAGCGTGTTGAAAAAGTCTCAGGCGAGTGCAAGGCAAGGCGGTTTTCGGCGAGAAAGCGCAGTGTACTGTTGAGTACATGAGCATTTTGAGCCGGAAACCAACGCCGGATCGGGCCGGCTGAGACTATTTCAACACCTTGCTCAGTAGCGATTCTCGCCCAGTCGCTCCGTCAGCCTCAGCAGCCGCCGGTAACTCTCCAGCCGCCGCGCCAGGATTTCCCCGTCTTCGACGCCTTGTTTGACAGCGCAGCCGGGCTCCTTGAGGTGCCGACAGTTGGCGAAGCGACAATGCGCCGCGGCCGCTCTGATTTCCCTGAAGCCATGGGCGACTTCGGACATATCCGAAATCGACGGAGCGTAGTCACGAACTCCGGGCGAGTCGATAACCTCTCCGCCACCGGCCAGCGGCAGCATTCTCGAGTTGACCGTCGTGTGTTTGCCCTCGTCGAGCTTTCGGGAAATCTCGGCAATCTTCTGGGCCTCTTCGCCGAGCAGAGCATTGATCAGGCTGGACTTTCCAACGCCGGACTGACCGACGAAAATGGACACCCGGTCTGCGAGCTGGGTAGCGAGGCGTTCAACGCCGTCGCCCTCTGACGCACTCGTGACGATAACGGGATAGCCGAGGTCGGCAAACGCTCGCAGTTCCTCGTTGTCATCCGGCGCTTTGATGTCCGATTTGTTGAATACGATCGCGGCGCTGGCGGGCATGTTCTCCGCGGCGGCGAGATAACGGTCGACGATAAACCAGTCCGGAGCGGGCACCGCAGCCACCGTTAACACCAGTTGATCGACGTTGGCTGCCAACACTTCGGCAGAGCCGCGAATATTGGGTCGGGTGAGTTCGTTGCTCCGCTGGTTGACCCGCGTGATCAGCCAGTCGGGCTCGCCCGGCAGCGGACCCAGCGTGACGGAGTCACCGCAGACCGGTTTGAGCTTCTTACCCTTGATGCGGGCACCAACGATCTCGCCGTCGGCCAGTCGAACGTCCATACGTCGACTGAAGGTGGCTATGACTGTGCCGCTGGATTCACTCATCGGGTCACGGATAAGGCGAAACGCCGAGTATGAACTTTCACGTCGAGCCTTGCATGTTCTCGCGGTAAACTACGCGGAACGATGAGACAGGACGGGCGCGAATGAGCGACTCCAGGAGTACAAACCTGATCTGGATCGACCTGGAGATGACCGGGCTCGATACGATAAACGATACGATCATCGAGATCGCCACGATCGTTACAGACAAGGATCTGAACGAACTGGCCGAGGGCCCGGTTATCGCAATCGGTCAGCCTCGCAGCGTCATGGACGCAATGGATGACTGGAACACCCGGCAACATTCGGAATCCGGTCTGACGGAACGCGTGCTGGCAAGCGCCGCCACGCTGGAATCTGCGCAGCTCAGAACGATCGAATTCCTCGAATTCTGGGTGGAGCGGGGCGCGTCACCGATGTGCGGCAACAGCATCTGCCAGGACCGGCGGTTCCTTGCGCGCGAGATGCCTGAGCTGGAACGGTATTTTCACTACCGCAACCTCGACGTCAGCACGCTGAAGATCCTGGCGCAAAACTGGGCCCCAGCCGTCGCCGCCGGATTCACGAAGGAGTCCTCGCATCGTGCGCTGTCCGACATTCGTGACTCGATAGACGAACTCGCCTGGTACCGGGACAATTTTCTCGACAAGGCAGCGATGTCTCAGGGCTGACGATGGTTACGTGCGCACCGGCAGCCGCAAGGAACGCGTCGCCCATTCTCGACGTGCTGAAACGAGAATTGCCGAATCCCTGCAAGCTCGCAGAGATCGGCAGCGGGACGGGTCTGCACGCTGCGAGAGCGAACACGGAGCTACCGTTGGTCGAGTGGCACCCCAGCGAGCTGCCGGGATTGGTGCCACGTCTCGTCGCTAGTCTGTCAGAGGCGGCACCAGAAGTCGCTGAGAGGGCGTTTGCGCTGGATGTCGATGAGCCCGCTGACTGCGATGGCGAGTTCGACGCGGCCTTTTCCTGTAACACGGCTCACATCATGTCCAGCGACTCTGTGGTCCGGATGTTCGACCGTGTCGACGAACTGACGCGCGATGGCGCGAAGTTCCTGCTCTACGGTCCGTTCATTCTGGAGGGAAGGTACACGTCGGAGGGCAACGAGCAATTCGACCGCCACCTTCGTGCCAAGGATCCGTCGATGGGACTCCGCAAGCTCGAAGATCTGGATCAACTCGCAGCATTGAAAGGATTCGCCAGATCAAGGCTTTACGGGATGCCGTCAAACAACCTTATGGCCGTCTGGCAACGGTAGTAAGATCGCCCGACATTGTCGCCGTTAAGCGACTGATTTAGAAGAAGATTGGCTGGTTAATCCGAAGTCCATACATTATAGTTCCCCGCATGAGATTCCTGATACTTACAGCATTACTCTTAGGCAGTGCCGCGTTGGCCGCACCCGCCTGGGTCAGCGACCAGTTTGAGATCACTTTGCGCACCGGTCCGAGCACGTCGAACGCGATTCAGCTCACCCTGAGAAGCGGCACGCAACTGGAGGTCCTCGAGCGGGATGCGGACAGTGGTTATTCTAGAGTTCGTACGGCGGGCGGCACCGAGGGCTGGGTGCTCTCTCGCTACCTGATGTCCGAGCCTTCGGCGCGGGAACAGCTCGTTGCGCTGACCTCGCAGCTGAGCGAGGCCGCGAGTGCGGGCGACTCGCTGGAGTCTCAGCTGGCCGGTCTGCGATCGCAGTTCGCTCAAGCGACCAACCAGATTCAGTCGCTGGAACGGGACAAGGCGCAACTGGAGCAGGACCTCGCCGATATCCGTCGAACCGCGGCGAATGCCCTGTCGCTCGATCGCCAGAATACCGAGCTTCGACAGAACCTGGCCGATGCCGAGATCCAGGTTGGAACGCTGGAACAGGAGAACAGGGCGCTGACCAGCCAGTCGACTCGCTACTGGTTCATGACCGGCGGTGGCCTCGTGGTGGTCGGGATAATCCTGGGTCTGTGGCTGCCGAGGGTCAGGATGCCTCGTAAGTCGCGATACGACCGCTTCTGAGCCAGAAAGCGCTCAGGCGGCGCACTTCCGCGTCAAAAGAACTCGCGCCGTCCTCACGTACCAATCTGTACGCTGCGGCGTCGCGAGTTCTTTTTCCTTGAATTGCATCCACCTGAGCGCTTTCTCGAATAGCGGTCTCAGGCGGCGCACTTCGACGCCAAGAGAGTTTAACGGCGTCTTGATGTTCCAGGAATCGAACTGAGCCGCTAAACCGACTCGCCCGCCAGGAACAGCCACGTCTGGACGACGGTATCGGGATTCAGTGACATGCTCTCGATGCCCTGATCCAGCAGCCAGCGAGCGAGATCGGGGTGATCTGACGGGCCCTGGCCGCAGATTCCGACGTATTTGCCTCGCGCCTTGCAGGCGTCGATGGTCAGCTTGAGCAGCGCCAACACGGCGTCGTCGCGTTCGTCGAAGATGTCGGCGATCAAGGCCGAGTCCCGGTCCAGCCCCAGCGCCAGCTGCGTCATATCGTTGGAGCCGATCGACATCCCATCGAAGTGGTCCAGGTACTGATCGGCCAGCAGCGCGTTGGTCGGCAGTTCGGACATCATGACGACCTTCAGACCGTCTTCGCCGCGTTTGAGGCCGTTGGTCTCCAGGATGTCGATGACGTCCTTGCCCTGTTCGACCGTCCGGACGAAGGGAATCATGACCTGGACATTCTTCAGACCCATGTCATTGCGAACTCTCTTGATCGCCGCGCACTCGAGGTCGAAGCAGGGCCGGAAGTCATCGGACACGTATCGCGCCGCGCCACGAAAGCCCAGCATCGGGTTCTCTTCGTCGGGTTCGTAACGATCGCCCCCGATCAGGTTTGCATACTCGTTCGACTTGAAGTCAGACATGCGCACGATGACGGGTTCGGGTGCAAAAGCAGCCGCGATGCTGGCAACACCTTCGGCCAGTTTCTCGACGAAGAACGATACAGGCTCGTTATATCCGGCCATTTGTTCGTCGATGGCCTGTTTAACGTCGGGCGCCTGCTTGTCGTACTCGAGGAGCGCCTGCGGGTGCACGCCGATCATGCGGTTGATGATGAATTCAAGCCGGGCGAGGCCCACGCCGCGGTTGGGAATACTCGCGAAATCGAAGGCGCGATCGGGATTGCCGACGTTCATCATGATCTTCACAGGCAGCTCGGGCAGCCCATCGAGCTCGATCTGGGTTTCCTCGAAGTCGAGCAACCCTGCGTAGATGAAGCCTTCGTCTCCTTCGGCGCAACTGACCGTGACCTCGGCGCCATCGCTGATTTCATGGGTGGCGTCGCCACAGCCGACGACGGCCGGGATACCGAGCTCGCGCGCGATAATCGCGGCGTGACAGGTTCGACCGCCACGATTGGTGACGATAGCGGCGGCGCGCTTCATGACCGGCTCCCAGTCCGGGTCCGTCATGTCCGAGACCAGGACGTCACCGGCCGCGACACGATTCATCTCCGATACGTCGTTGATGACGCGGGCTTTGCCGCGACCGATCTTCTGACCGATGCTGCGGCCGGAGCTGATGACGTCGGACCGTCCCTTGAGCGTGAAGCGTTGAATGCTCCTGCCTGACCGACTCTGCACCGTTTCCGGACGCGCCTGAAGGATGTAGAGCTTGCCGTCGTTGCCGTCCTTGCCCCACTCGATATCCATCGGGCGTTCGTAGTGCTTCTCGATCGTGACGGCCATACGAGCGAGTTCGATCACGTCCTCGTCGGTGATCGAAAAACGCAGGCTGTCGGCTTCGTCGACATCGACAGTGTCGACGGTCTTACCGGCCGCCTTGTCGTCGCTGTAGACCATCTTGATCGCCTTGCCGCCGAGATTTTTCCTCAGGATAGGGTGATTCCCGTTCGCAAGCGCCGGCTTGTAGATGTAGAACTCGTCAGGATTGACGGCGCCCTGGACCACCGTTTCGCCAAGTCCGTAAGAGGACGTGATAAAGACGGCGTCGCGGAATCCGGACTCGGTATCCAGCGTGAACATGACGCCGGAGGAACCGATGTCGCTCCGCACCATCAGCTGCACGCCGGCCGACAACGCGACCTGCGCATGATCGAAGCCCTGGTGGACGCGATAGGCGATCGCGCGATCGTTGAACAGCGACGCGAATACCAGGTGCAGTGCCTCAATAACGTTGTCGAGGCCGCGGACGTTCAAGAAAGTCTCCTGCTGACCGGCGAACGACGCGTCGGGTAAATCCTCCGCCGTGGCTGAGGATCGAACCGCAACGGCGATGTCTGCGCCGCCGGACATTTCCTCGAACGCGGTCTTGACGTCGCGCATCAATTCCTCGGAGAGCTCGGTATCGATTATCCACGACCGGATCTGGCTGCCGGCCTTCCTTAAGTCGTCGATATTGTCGACGTCCAGGTCGTCCAGCACGGCGTTGATTCTGTCTGCGAGGCCGCCTTGCGCCAGGAAGTCCCGATACGCCTCGGCCGTCGTTGCAAAGCCGCCGGGTACGGTCACTCCCAGGTCGTTAAGGTTGCTGATCATCTCGCCGAGAGACGAGTTTTTGCCGCCAACGATCTCAACATCGTGCATCCCGAGTTCGGAGAGTGGTTTTACGTATCGAGTCACAGTGAAACTCCCTTGTGTTCAGGAGTCAGGCATGGACAATCATGCTGACATCGACCTGGGGTTGCGGCGAAGCCGCGTGGGGAAACCTGTATGAGTGATCGCACCGTGTTCTTCTTATCCGACCAGTCGGGCGTGACGGCGGAGACGCTCGGTCACAGCCTGCTGACGCAATTTAAGGGTGAAGATTTCTATAAAATCACTCTGCCATTTATAGATTCCGAAGACAAGGCACAGCAGGTGGTGTCTCGAATTAATCAAGCCGCAGAAAAAACGGGTGCTCGTCCGATCGTATTCTCGACCATCGTTCGTAGTTCCATTCGTTCAATCATCCGCGGATCGGACGGCCTTCACCTGGATATCTTTGACGCCTTCGTGCAGCCGCTGGAGGACGAGCTCAAACTAACGTCGTCGCCGAAACCGGGTAAAGCGCACCGAATGCGTGACATCGAGGCCTACATGCATCGAATCGAGGCAACGAATTTTGCGATGGCGAACGATGACGGTGGCCGGATTCGGAACTACGACCGGGCCGACGTTATCCTGCTGGGCGTCTCAAGGTCGGGCAAAACGCCGACCTGCCTGTATCTCGCGCTCCACTATGGCATCTACGCGGCGAACTTCCCGCTGACTGACGACGAACTGGAGTCCGGTGACCTGCCACCCATCATTCTCGAACAGCGACACAAGTTGTTCGGCCTGACGATCGCACCCGAACGATTACGCGAAATACGCAAGGAACGGCGCAGTGTGGGAAAGTATTCGAGTGCACAACAAGTGCGTTATGAACTCCGGGAAGCGAAGAGAATCTTCGATCGATACAAGATTCCGTGTGTCGATACGACCAAGTTTTCGATCGAAGAAATCGCGAGCAGCATTCTTGAGCATACAGGCGTAGAGCGTCGCGTTCGAAACTGATTTTCACTTTTGTGACGCAAATTGGCTTTCTTGGGTGACGCGCTTTCGCGTCAAACGTCCTGTGCTATATTCGCCAAATGTTGCTTGATTCACATCTCGTTCCACAGACCATCGTAAAGCCGAACAGCTTCGTCGGCCTGATGTCCGTCTACGAGAGCAACTACCTTCGGATACTGCGCCTCATACCGGAAATAGACCGCCTGGACGGTTGTTATCGATCCCGCGTCGCCGGTGATTGCGACCTGTACGTCGAGATCATCGAGCGCTGTCGATACACGGTGACGCTCGCTCTGACCTACCAGTTCGACTCGGACGATGGGGACGGAGTCCTGGCCGACCCGGATGTCAAAGTTCGTGTGTACCTTGACGGCCAGCTCGCAGAAGCGATGAGCATCGGTGACGAAGACCATCGGCACGCCGCCCTACGGCGCCTGATGCAGGCGCACAAGGAAGAACTCGATGTGCGCTGGAAGCGGAACATCATCCTGAACAAGTGGCTCGATTACCTGACGGAACAGGGCCACCTCGTCCTCGAAAAATAGACTGGTTTCAGAACCGGTACTTTTCCCAACGATTTCAGCGATTTCTCGTCAATCGAGCGAGTGCTGAAACTGTCGACTCGATCGGCGATTCGGTCAGGGCTAACTGAGACACTCTACGAAAGCGAACGAGCGTCGCGTTATGTAAAGTGAGTGATCGGTGACTGGTCGAGTTGCACTACTGAGTTCCGGCAAGACGGATCCGCAGGACAGCGAGAAACTGCTGAACCTGTACCGGAGTCGCGTGGAGCTCAAGAAGGCTTTTTCCGAGGCGAAGGCTGAGAAGCATGCTCTGAACAAATTGGTACACGAGCGAGACGGCTCTGTCGCGCGCCTCGAGCAGAAGCTCTCCCAGATCGAAGAATTATTGCTCGACCCGGAATGGGTGTATTCAGTCGCCGTGCACTACCAGCTGCGTGCGCTGAACGACCGTTGTCGTGCTCGCGTGGCGAGTTTTGCAGAGCAGCTCAAACGACGCCAGGAGACTCGCAAACACCAGGCGATCCTCGACAGCTGGAACGCCCGTCGCTCAGGTCAGGCTTCCAAGGTCGAGAAGGAACTGACAATGGCGGCACAGGCGATCGAGGTTTCTGAGCAGCGCATAGCCGACGCCGAGGCATCCTACCGCGAACATCCGTTTTTCGTCAGGATCTTCAAACGCAGAGCGTTCAGGAAGGAGGTGCGCCGTCTCGAGCATGCGCAATCTCTGCTGCACGAGAAGGAAACGGAGCTCAAGAGCGTGCTCGACGAGCTGGGGAATTCGGCGGCGCCCGAGCAGCAGGGGCTGGACCAGGCCGCCAAGCGCTCCATCAACTTCATGATCCTGTCATTTGCCCAGCAGCTCTACATTCAGTTCGGCGATGACAACATCGCATCCCTGGTCAAGGAAGCGGGTGACAAGAGCGCTGGTGCGATACGCTACGGCAACCGCGAAGACTGCCAGCGCCTGCTCGAGGAAGTGGCGTCGCGCTGGGACGCTTTTGACAATGTCACCGACCATGCTGACGCACTGCAGAAACGAGCCAAGCTGCTGTCGGAACGAGCGATATTCATGAATGACGATGACGTCATACCGCCTGCAGGTTCTGCCGGGACACTGATCTGCATCAACGATGGGGGCTCGGTCACTGAGAAGAATGCCGATCTGCTCGGCGAGGACTATTGGGGCCTGACGAAGGTTTTCAGCCGCTAGATATCCGTGCGATACATAAGCTTACGGAACTGAAGCATCTCACTTTCATCCATGCCGGGTAGCCGGGTGTTCATCTCGGTCGTCTCATCGTCGGACGTCTTGCGCAGGCGCGAGTGGCGGCGCTCCAACAGTTTGGCGGCAGCGCCCGGGTCAACCTCCAGCGGCTTTCTAACAGGCAGCTGAACGTCAGATTTCACGTGATCGTCCCTGAGCACCGTGGTATCCCGGCCGGACGTCAGAGGCAGAGCGCTGGAATCGATCGCTGGCGGCTCTTTGAGGAGCTCTGATGACGTATCGGTGGAGCGCTTGTCGCTGTAGTCGACGAGCGTGATTTCCGACGCAGCAGCGGTCTGCACCCGGGTGTCGCACGCAGACACGCCGGTCGCGGCGACTGCATCCAGTTGACAGCCCAGGAGGGCGGCCAGGACGAGCAGGGGACGCTTGGAAACGTGCGGTGATGACTGCATACGAGATGTGAAACCTCGAAACACTGTTATGCCCGAGTATAACAGCGGTCATTCGTCCCGCAAGCAGAAATGTCCGGACTGGCTAATTACCGCGCTGCCCGGCTTCCTGAACGGCAGCGACAACCGTGCTCAATGTGTGTGGCGGTGCAGGATCCCTTCAGACCGATCAAATCAGGGATTTTGAACCCTGGCGGTTTGCTCCGGCTGCGGCGCAGACTGGCGCATCTCCGCCAGGTCGGTCGAGATATTCGCGGCCTCCTCGAGCAGGATGTCCGGCAAATCGTCGTCGCCCAGATCCTCGAGGCTCTCCAGCGGCTCCAGCTGAAGCGCAGCCCTGCGTTCATTCTCGCGCTGCAGTGCACGCTGTGACTCGGCCTCGCGTTCCGAGATGCGGGTGTCGATGTTCAGCGAGATCGTCGTCCTGGCGCGCGCTTCCTCGACCTCGCGAATGCCGTCAACGAGGTAACGGAAGTTAGGGTCAGTCTTCGCGCGTTCCGTGTAATTCGCGGTCAGCGACGCGATTGTCGTATCCAGTGGCGTGCCCCGCTTGAAACGCGTCGTCTGGATGGTGTCCGGCGGCAGCGCGCTATCGCGTACGCTCTCCCCGATGATGTCCGCATCGATGGCGGACGGTAGCTCGATGTCGGGTTCGACGCCCTGGTGCTGCGTCGTCTTGCCCGTTACGCGGTAGTACTTGCCGATGGTCAGCGTCAGCTGTCCGTGCCCCTTGTCGCCCTCAGGTGCGAGATACTGGTCGAGCGAATACAGGTTCTGGACCGTCCCTTTGCCAAAGGTCTGCTGTCCTACGACAACGCCTCGCTCGTAGTCCTGGATCGCCGCGGCGAAGATTTCCGACGCCGATGCGCTGAATCGATTGACGAGCACGGTCAAAGGACCGTTATACGAGACGCGAGCCACGGGATCAGGGTCGTCCAGTCGGCTGATCCGGCCGTTCGAGTTGCGGAGCTGCACCACGGGACCGTTGTCGATGAACAGGCCAGACAGCGCCGTCGCCTCGGTCAGGTGGCCACCACCGTTATTGCGCAGGTCGAGAACCAGTCCGTCAATTCCGGAATCCTCGAGTTCTTCGATGAGGCGCTTGACGTCGCGGGTCGTGCTCGTGAAATTCTTGTCGCCCTTGCTGAGAGCGCGGTAGTCCCGGTAGAAACTTGGCACTTCGATAACGCCGATCTTCCAGTCACGCCCGTCGCGCGGCACGGTGATGATTTCACTCTTGGCCGCTCTTTCTTCGAGTTTGACCTGGTCGCGCACCAGCGACAGGACCTTCTCGCCGCTGCCGGGCAGGGCGCCGGCAGGGATGATCTGAAGGCGTACCACCGTGTTGGCCGGTCCGCGGATCAGGTCGACGACGTCATCAAGACGCCAGCCAACCACGTCGACCATGTCGCCATCGGCGCCCTGTGCAACGCCGGTGATGCGGTCGTTGGGCTTCAGCTTGCCGTCGATGGCGGCCGGGCCGCCGGGAATAATATTGATGATCTGGACGTAGTCCTCGTCGCTCTGCAGGGACGCGCCGATGCCGAAGTACGACAGGCTCATCTGGATACGATATTCCTCGGAATTGCGCGGCGACAGGTAACTGGAATGCGGATCCAGCGTGTGTGCAAACGCCTGCATGAAGGTCTCGAAGACATCGTCAGAGTTGACCTGCTCGACGTTCTTGCGGAAGCGCTTGTAACGCTTGGTCAGCAGGTACTTGATGCCATCGTCGCCTTCCCATTCCTTCTCGGCCAGTGCGAGGCGAAGGGCATCGTTCTTGACCCGCTTGCGCCAGATCTCGTCCAGTTCCTCCTCGGAACTGGCCCACGGCGCCTCCGAGCGGTCGAATCGATAGGTCTCGTCGATCGTGTAATCCGGTTCATTCTCGAGCAGGGCCAGCGCGTAATCCAGACGGTCACGCACACGTGTCTGGTACACCTGGAAGATGTCGAACACGGGTGTCAGCGGCTTGCTCTTGACGAGGTCGTCGAACTGGTCGCGATACTGCTCGAAGTAGGCAATATCGCCGCTGAGCAGGTACATACGGTTGCCGTCGAGCGACTCGAGGTACTTGTCCATGACCTTCGATGACAGCTCGTCATTCACCGAGATGTGGAGATAGTGGGATTTCTGGATAAACTGTGTAACGAGCGACGCCACTTCCTCGTGACGTTCTTCCGGGCTCAGCTCCTCGACAACTGCGGTCGACGTTGCTGCAATCGCCGATGCCGCGGAAAATGACAGTGCGAGCAAGGCGGTCCGGAAAGTTCTGAACGCTGCAGGTTTAATCAAGATTCTCTCCATTATCTTTCGTAAAATGCAGTCTCCGACTGCTTCTGGCTAGGCTAGATGCACGCAGGCCCTCAATCAAGGGCACAAGCGCGAGAATTGCTAATTAATTCAAATAAATAGACCGAAACGGAAATTTATAGATGCGTCCTTTAACAGCCGTCAATGGCCTTTTGCTGGGGTCCTGTCTTGCGATCTCTGTCAGTCTGGCAATGGTGCTGATCGTTTTCTTCATCCTTGGTGACGAGTACCCGAGGCTGGAATCGGAGTTCGGGCCGCTGAGCCAGAGTCTCGCTATCTTCTTCACTATGACCGTCATAGCGGCCGTGAGTTTCTACGCTCTGCTGATAAATCACCGGGCGCGATTTCTCGGCCAGATCTTGCTCGTCGCGGGATTGATTGCGACTGGGTGGTACTACTGGCCCTGACGCCCGGCCGGGAATACCCGGTGCGCCGGGACCGACTATTAGCCGCGACCTGTCGGCGTTGATCAATGACGGGTCTGCTTATCCAAACAGCTTCTTCGCGAGCGCGGCCGTCTTGTGTTTGCGCTTGTGGCGCATTTTGTTCTGCAGTTCTTCCCTGCGCGCCTGCAGCCACTCGTCGCGACTGGCGCTGCTCGAGTGTTCTGTCTGCCGTTTCTCTTCCCGGAACCGGCAAAAGTCCTGGTAGGCCTCTATCTCGTACTTCAATTCCCTGGCGACGAGTTCGATCATGATGGCGTCGTCGAGGAAGCCGATCCCCGGTATCTCATCCGGAATCAGGTCTTCCGGCTCCGCGAAGTAGGTGAGGGCGTTGTAGACACGGTC
>JASJBE010000164.1 GCA_030066655.1 Woeseiaceae bacterium
GATCTGCTACTGGCCTGGGAAAGCGGCATGCCGGCCAGCACCGTCGAAGAACTGCGTGCGTTGGGATACCGCGTGGAGGTCATCCGTACACGCGGCCTGGACGATATCGCCAGCGCATTGCGGAGGATCGGAAGGCTCACAGGCAGGGCGGCGAACGGCGATGAAGAGGCAAAGCGTTTCGAGAGTGCGCTGGCTGCGCTGCGCGATGCGAACGGCGACAAGCGTCGACTCGATGTCTTCTACCAGGTCTCGGAGCAACCTCTTTACACCGTCAACGGTCGACACTACATCAGCGAAGTGCTCGAGATCTGCGGCGGCAGCAACGTATTCGCAGAGCTCGACGAGTTGGCGCCGAACGTCGCTGTCGAGGCCGTGATCGCAAGGCAGCCCGAGGTCATCCTTGCCGCCGGGGCGACGACGAATTTTGATGTCTGGCGGCGTTGGGACACATTGCCTGCTGCCCGGACGGACAGCTTTTATGTCCTTCCTGCCGACGAGACGGGGCGCCCGACACCGCGCGTCCGCGTGGCCGCCGAGGCGGCCTGCGCCGCGCTGGACGACGCGCGCGAGCGGCAGGCTGCGCCATGAAGCTGCGAGCGGCGCGAGACGATGATCGTGACGCAATCATCGCGTTGCTCGACGCTGAATCCTTGCCGACGAGCGACCTGTGGAACCGCGCCCTGGAGGACTTCATCGTCGCTGAGAATGAGGGCTCTGTCGTTGGCTGTATAGGCGCTGAAGTCCTCGGCGGCACCGCGTTGCTCAGGTCACTTGCCGTCGGGGTTACTTCGCGTCGTCAAGGTTTGGCGGGTCGCCTTATTGAGTCGCTGGAGTTCAAGCTTCTTGAGCATGGCGTCGTTGATTCCTGGCTATTGACCATCGACGCGAGTGATTTTTTCCTGCGTCATGGCTACTGGGTGCAGTCTAGAGAGGATGTCCCGGACGCGATTCGTCGAACTGACGAGTTCTCCAGCCTCTGCCCGGGGACCGCGATAGTGATGTCGAAGCCGCTGGCATAGCCAGCATCCGACGCGACTGACGGTCGGGGCCAACGGCCTAGTCGGTGTGTCGGGCCCCGAGGCGGATGTCTTCCCGTCGCATCGTCTCGCTGCACACAGGGAACCTGCCGTTGTGTTGCATGATTCGCTCTCTGTGTTCGTTGAAGCTGATCATGCCCGGTCGGTTTTCCCGCGTTCTGGAAGACCGAAATGCGGCCCACAATCTGTCGTTGTCAAGCCACCACTGCTGCAGCGGACCAACCTGCCATTTGCCGTCGATATTGGACAATGCGATGCCCCGGCTGTTGTCTCCGGAAGTTGCGACGCTCCACACAAGGTCCGTGCAATTCGGCCCGTCCTCGCACGGGCAGCCGGTCGTGATGGCCGAAATGTATACGATCGAACCCGGATACAAGGCTATCATCGCGGCTTCGATCTGCTCTACCTCGAAGTCACTGATGTTTTGCTCACGAAGCGGTACGTCGCGTCGAACGGGTCGGGTGTCCCGGTACGGCGAAGGAAGAAACAATAGCGTGTCCAATGCTCTCGGCGTCTTGTCCCGCGCCACACTAGTGCTCAGCGCGGCGAGCGCCAGCGCTGCGCCAATCACCAGTACGAGAACCTGTCGCATCCCGTTGAGACCTCGGCAAGACGAGGCTTCAGTCTACTCCAGCCGTAGCGGCTTGAACATTCTGAGGGATGAGCCTGTAGATTCAGGTCGCAAACGCCGTCTCGTCAGGTCTCGCGGTTGCGACTCCACAGCACTTCCTGGCCGGTTTCCTCCCGCGCAAGCACGCGGGCGAACACGAACAGCAGGTCCGACAGGCGATTCAGGTATTTCAGGAGCTCCGGGCGAGTCTCTTCGGTATCGCCAAGGGTTGCCGCGCGCCTTTCGGCGCGCCTCACGATGGTGCGTGCCATGTGGCAGGCGGCCGCCGCTTTGCCGCCGCCCGGCAGGATGAAGTCCTTCAGCGGAGGCAGCGTCTGGTTTTGCTCGTCGAGCGCGACCTCGAGTTTCGCGATGTAGGCGTCAGTGATCGCGCTGTGGCCCGGAATGCAGAGTTCACCGCCGAGTTCGAACAGGTCATGCTGAACGTCGGTCAGCACCTCGCGCAGCCTGTCCGGGACAGAGTCGTACGAGAGCACGACGCCGATGGCGCTGTTGGCCTCATCCACGGTGCCATAGGCCTCGACCCGCGCACTGTTCTTCGCGGTGCGCGTGCCGTCACCGAGCCCCGTCGTCCCGTCGTCGCCGGTTCGCGTGTAGATCTTGCTAAGTCTGTTTCCCACGTTTACTTCCAGTTATACCTGAGCTCAACAAAGGCGCTGCGTTCCTGCATCCGAAAGCCGGCGGCCGTTTCGTAGTCGGTATCCAGCAGGTTCTCGACGCGCGCATTCAGCTGCAGAGTATCGCCAAGTCTGATCTGCCCGGTCAGGTTTGCGAGCACGTATCCCGGCAGCGACGTGGCGAAGTCTTCGCGGTCGCCGCTCGCCAATACCGACAGGCCGAGGCGGTGCTCGCCGATAGACTGAGTGTAGCTCAAAGTCAGCGTCTCCTCGGCTCGACGCAGCAGGCGTTCGCCCGTGGATTTGTCGTCGGCCGTCTGGCGTACGAACTCGCCGCGGAACGTGAACGTGTCGCCGGTGTATTCGTAGCCGAGCTGCGCGCCGCGTATCTCGGCTTCATCGATGTTCACCGCCGAGAAGGTCTCGTCGAAACCGATCAGGTCTTCGATATCGTTCGAGTAGATTTCGACGTCGATGCTGTGGCGCGGCGCCGGCCGATAACGGAGACCGGCCTGAATTTCGTCGGCGATTTCAGGTTCCAGGTTAACGTTGCCGCCGAAACCAAAGCGGTCCGTGGCATCGGGAGCCCTGAATGCATGCCCGGCGCCGATGCTGGCGGTCAGGCTGTCGCTGATGTCATAGGCGTACTCGAGGTTCCACGTGGTCTCGTTTCCATAGGAGCTATGATCAGAGAATCGCACGGCAGCAAAAGCACGGTGCCTGTCCCTGGACCACTGGTCCTGAACGAACAGGGCGCGGACATCCGTGTCTTCGTCGAAAGCGTCGCCGAATGACGGCAGGGATGCGGCCGTTTCGTCCATGTAGAAAACGCCGGCCGTCAGCGTGTGATTGGCCAGCGCGTGGCTGTACTGCCAGTCGACGCTCATGCGGTCCGAATGTACAAAGTCTGGAGCCTGGTTCTGGTCAATCTCATCCTGCATATACGAGAGTATGAAATTGCTGCTGCCAGCCTCGGACACTCGCTGCTCCCATTCGACAGCGGTCGTCGCATTTCTGAAGTCCTGATCGAGGGGGGTGCCGAAAAAACTGAAGTACTCGACGTTGCCGGAGGCGTTCCAATGACGCAGGGAAACCGTCGCATCACCGAAGTCTCGCGAGCCGAACAGGCTGACAGACAGGTTGTCGTAGCCGCGATCGATGTCCAACGCGGTCGACGGCGAGAATCCGTCCGTATCCGCCCAGTCGATCGTTATCCGCGCCTCGCCGTTGTCGCCGCGATGACCGGTGGACACGAAAGCAGAGCGGCTGTCGAACTTGCCGCCGCCCAGACCCGCCTGGAACTCGGTGTCATCCGCACGACGAGTGATGATGTTGATGACGCCGCCGATCGCATCGGTACCGTACAGGGCCGAGCGTGCCCCCTTGACGATCTCCACGCGCTCGATAACCTCGGGCGAGATGTTCTGGATCGCGCCGCCGCCGATGGTGCCTGGGTTCATACGGACGCCGTCGATCAGAATCAGCGTATGGTTGCTCTCGGTGCCGCGCATGAACACGGACGTGGCCGTTCCCGGGCCACCGTTCCTGCCGATGTCGATCCCGGCCTGGAACCGAAGCAGCTCTGCGAGGTCGGTCGCGCCCGACAGCTCGATATCCTCACGCGTGATGACCGTGATCGGCACGATCGCGTCGCTGATCGGTGTCTCCGTCCGCGTTGCGGTCACGACGATCGTATCGGATGCCGATATCTCGGCAGCGCTGACCGCTGGCACGAGAAGGCATGCCAGCAGAGTGAATCTTTGGATTTGCATTGCTTTCCCCTGTGCGTGCCACCCGCACGCGTCAATTTGTCAGATGCGCAGGGGCGTAGAGGGGGTCACTGAAGTGGAAGACCCGACCAGGCGCCCGCCGCGCTGTTCGAAAAAACACCGGGCCGGTCTCCGGGCTGACGAGAGGAGCGTGCTCCGCCTTTAGCGCCTTCCCGCGAGTCTTGCGTTTCTCGCAGTGGCTCCATCGACTGATGGGGCTAAAGATATCCTCGATCACCGTTGCGGGGGCAGCGTCGGATTCGAGTGCCTGCACTCTCACCGACTTCCCGTTCGCCCTGCCATGCCTGGCCGGGCTCACCTGATGTCTGGCGCTACGATATGGACCGGGGTCAGCCAAGTCAAGAAAGTGCGCTTGAGCTTTGATCGAAGTCCCGACATAGTTGTGCTGCAGCCCGCGGGGGGGCTAAGGGATGGAAACGCATGAGCGAGTATGACGAGTCAACGTCTTCCGACCATTTGCGCGTGGCGCTTGAAGCTGCGCAGAAAGCGGCGGATATAAGCCGTGGCTACTACGCGGGCAATTTCGAGGTTCGAACCAAGGAAGACCTGACGCCGGTCACGCAGGCCGACGTCGAGTGCGAAGAGGCTATTCGTGCGCACATCCTCGACGCGTTCCCGGAGCACGGGTTCTACGGTGAGGAGACGGGCAGCACGAGGCAGAACGCCGAGTATCTCTGGCTCGTGGATCCGATCGATGGTACGAAGGGGTTTATCCGCCAGTACCCGTTCTTCTCGACGCAGATCGCGCTGATGCACCGCAGCGAAATCATCGTCGGCGTGTCCAGCGGTACGATGATGAACGAGCTCGCCTGGGCGGAGAAGGGTGCCGGCGCCTGGTTGAACGGGCAGCGACTCCATGTCAGCGACATTGACGACCCGGACAAGGCAGCGGTCTCTACGGGCAACCTGAAGACGCTGGCGACCAGCCCGGGCTGGTCGCGACTGGGCGGTGTCGTTGCCCGGGCAGATCGTATTCGCGGCTACGGCGATTTCTATCACTATCATCTGCTGGCGGCCGGAAAGATCGAGGCGGTCATCGAGTCTGACGTGAACATCCTCGATGTCGCGGCGCTGTCGATCATCGTTGCGGAGGCCGGTGGCGAGTTCACCGACCTGAACGGCTTCCCTCCGTCGCTCGGGATGCGATCGGTGCTGGCGGCGAATCCCGCGCTGCACGCAGAGTATCTCGCACAGCTGCGCGGCTTCGTCAGTTCGCCGTCGCTATGAACAGGCTGCTCTCCCGCCACTGAACCCGTTCTATCGGGGTGCCGTACAGCTCCGTCAGCGTGCTCTCCTCGAGCACGTCATCGCAGTGTCCCAGCTGCCAGCGACCGTCACCGAACAGCAGCAGGCAACGGTCGGCGAAGCGAGACGCCAGGTTGACGTCGTGCAAGGCCGCCGCGATGCAGGCGCCGTCGTCGGCGCGCTGCCTGAACACCCGCATCACGTCGATCTGGTGTTGCGGGTCGAGGTGGTTCGTCGGCTCGTCGAGCAGGAAGACGTCGGGTTGCTGCGTCAGGATCTGGGCGACGGCCAGTCGCTGGCGTTCGCCACCCGACAGCGTCAGGACATCCCGGTCGGCGAGACCGTCGAGGTCCATGGTCTGCAGGGACTCAAGCGCAATGCTCCTGTCCTCAGGCGACTCCCAGCTGTAGCGTCCGATGTGCGGGTAGCGGCCGATCAGCGCCGTGTCGAGAACGGTGGACGGGAATATGTCCTCGCTGACCTGCGGCAGCAGGGACAGCTGTGTGGCGATCGCGGCGCGGTTGACGCTGTCGATCGGCTGGCCACCCAGCAGCACGCGGCCGCTGGCTGCCGGTCTGAGACCGCACAGAGTCATCAGGCACAGCGACTTGCCGCTGCCGTTCTGTCCGAGCACGGCGACGAACTCACCGGGGTGCAAGACAAGGTCGAGGGCTTCGACCAGCGTTCGGCCTGGCACGGTGACGGTCAAAGACTCAACGCTGAGTTGGGCGATGGGCGTCATCGCCGAAGGGTAACGCAGCGCATTTTTCCGGACCAGTCGTCGGTTCAGTTCGACAGTCCGATCTCGCGCGCCGTCAGCGGGCCGATGATCGCGTGCTTCAGGCTCTTCGGAATGACGGCGTCGTCGTCGG
>JASJBE010000165.1 GCA_030066655.1 Woeseiaceae bacterium
AAGGGGTTGTTGTCGACAGAAAGTCCGCCAGGACACGGCCTCAGCGGAGCTCTTTCGATCGGCCCTGGAATCTTGCCAGCGTCGATCGGAAGAGCCGTTCACTGCCCGCTGAGGAGATTCCGGTCTAGATCCCGGGCGGCTGAAGGCATCTCCGTCTTCTGCTGGGCGCCACGTTTCTCAGAAGCCCGCACGCAATCACAGTGCGCTACAATCCGCCGCATGAACGAGGGATTAGGTGGGCCGCGTCGAAGTGAAGACCGACAGACCGGCAGCAGATCGGATCGGCACATTCGTGTTGCGGGGACCGCAACCTGCAGCGGCGGGCTAGCGACGATTAGCTCGCTTACGGATGAATTCACAAGTGCGCTGCCCGAGGTTTATGTCGACACCGTGACTCGCGGACACCGCGACTTGAAACACGTGCCCTACCGGCGAACTTGCAGCACCCATGTCCGAAGCTTCGGCGAGTAGTTTCGCGTGACCTCGAAAACGGATAACGCGTTCATCGCGCTGTGGCTTGTCGGCGCGTTGATCGCGGCGATCCCGGCACTGGGACTTCTATCCGCCGCGTACGTCGACGGCAGCTTCATCCCGGTCACCAACGACTCTTTCTATCACGCGCGCCGCATCCTCGACGTGGCCGTCAACGGCCTGCCGCTGTACGAATTCGATGCCCGCATCCACGTACCGGAAGGCAGCTTGCTGCCCTGGCCCTGGGGCTATGACTACCTTATGGCGATGCTCGTAAAGGCCTGCCTGCTGGTATCGCCGGGCGCCGAGCCGATGAAAGTGCTGGCCTATATCCCGACGGTCTTCGTTCTCGTGAACATGGGACTTTTCGTCGCACTGTGCCGGGCCTGTTCGTTGCCGCTGCCGTTGGCGGCGATTGCGACGATTGCCTTCGCGCTGCTGCCGCTGAACCAGAGTCTGCACGGCGTCGGTATCGTAGACCATCATTTCATGGAGCTGACATTCGTGCTGCTGACCGCCTGGGCGGCGATCAGCTTCGCGGCCAGGCCAGACGCTCGATGGCGCGCCATTGTGCTGGGACTGGCACTCGGCACGGCACCGCTGATGCACACCAGCCTGTTCCTTTTGCAACTGCCCGTATTGCTCGGCATTGGCTTCGGCTGGCTGCGTGGACTGCGCCTGCCGAACCTGACGACGCTCGCGATTGCGCTACTGGTCTCCGGCATCGTCGTCGCGCTGCCGTCGACCGCCGCACAGCAGCTGCGCTTCGAGTACGGCACGTTTTCGCTGTTTCAGCCCTACATTGCCGTCTGCACGGCCGTCGTGCTGCTGGCCATGAATCGGCTGCGACGAGAGCCCCGCTCCATCGCCATGCTCTGCGTGCTCGCCGCGGTGCTGTCGGCACCCATCCTGATCCAGGTGCTCGGCGGTCTGAATTACATTGCCGGCGGCCAGGTGGCGTTGGACGACATCATGGAAGTATCCAGCCCGTGGGAGCTCTGGTTCAAGACCGGTTCGGTCGTTTTCATGACCAGCTCCTACAGCGCGTTGATTTTTCTCGCGCCTGTCCTTTTGCCGCTGTTTGCCTGGCTCACGTGGCGCTCGCAGTCGAGTACCGACCTGATGCGCAACACCCTGGTCGTGTTCGCGCTCGCGATGCTGCTGACCCAGTTCCGCTTTCACCCGTTCGGTTCCTGGGCGATGGTGGCCGCACCGTTGCTCGCAATCCACCGGCTCGAAATCAGACTGGACCGCAGACTGATTACTGCCGGCGCCGCCGTTGTCGTCGCGCTGTCGCTGATCACGCCCTTCCAGAACACGCTGTTCTCATCATTCCCAACCGGGCTGACGCAGTCGTACGCGATGGTGCACCCGATGTTTGCGCCGTTGAAACAGAGCTGCGATGCAGCGCCCGGCATCGTGCTCGCGGACCACGACGACGGTCATCCCATCCGCTACCACACGGAATGCAGCGTGATCGCCAACAACTTCCTTCTAACTGAGCAGCACAGCCAGAAGATCATCGAACTCAGGAAACTGCTGGCCATGGAGCCTGGGGACATCGCCGACGCCGAGCCGCAAATCGACTATGTCCTCGTGCACCTCTACGGCGTGTTTGGGATGACGAAAAGCGGTCCGGGCGTGCTCCCCGATGAGCGTATCCGGAGCTTCAACTCCACGCTATTCAACAGGCTGGCTCTAGACAGCGACGTACCGGAGAACTTCGAGCTACTGGCGGAAAGACGGCTCGCGGGCGAGCGCCCTATCCCTTACGTGCAGCTCTACCGCATTCGGCGCTGAGCGGCGGGATATGTAGTCCTTGGATATAGTACTTGGACACGCACATTCCAAAGCCCATCCGATGTGCCTGTCCAGATTGTCTCTTCGATGTGTGCCTGTTTTAGTTGGCGCTCCGTTGAGATTTGGCGGTGACCCCGTTCTAGAAACACTCTACAAAGTAACTAAATCGATGGACAGGCACATTTTGGTTTCCAGTTCGGCTCAGCCTTTAACAAGGAACAAGCAGGCTAGTTGCCTCGGTTGACAGCGACCTAATTAATTAATAACCTTTTGGTTATGAATGAGGAGCAGCTCACCACAGTCTTCTCGGCTCTGTCTGATTCGACCCGACGGGGCATGCTGTCGCAGTTGGCGGGCGGCGAATCGAATGTTCGAACGCTTGCCGAGCAGTACGAGATTTCCCAACCAGCCATCTCGAAGCACTTGCGCGTGCTCGAACGAGCGGGACTGATTACTCGGACTAAACAGGGACGAGAGAACATCGTCAAAGCCGATCCTAAGCCGATGGAAGACGCTGCCGACTGGATCCAGATCTACGCCAAATACTGGCGAATGCACTTTGACGCCGTCGAGAACTATTTGGCTGCCGGGGGGCAACTACTGGAAAAAGGGCCTGAAAAATGACGACCAACATCAAGTTCGAGGACGGGAATCTCGTCGCCACCCGGACGTATAACGCGGCCATCGAAGACGTGTTCAATGCCTGGGTAGAAACGAGCAAGGTTCAGCAATGGTGGGGCTGTGCGGAGTGCACAAAAGTCAGTTCCGAAATCGACGCGAGAGTCGGCGGCGTATACAACCATGATATGACCATCGAGAATGAACACGGCAGCTTTCAAGTGCCGGGGTCTTCGGTTTTCATCGAGTACGATCCACCGCATCGACTTGCGTACAAATCCACTGATGACTCTGACCCGATGCACGTGACGGTGACCTTTGAGACCGTTGAAGCGGGTACTCGGGTGGTCATGACCCAGTCGAACATACCGGATATCAGCGTCGACGGAGACGTGCCTTTGCGCGAGATCGTGCAGGCAGGGTGGGAGGCATCGCTGGAGAAACTCGATGCTGTGGTTACTAGCCGCGAGTTGAGAGTTGACTAACCCAACAATTGCGACGAAAAGAGACAAAACGTTGGACAGGCACATTCCACGGCCTTTCGGTACGTGTCGGCCCAACTTGGCTTCTGAGTCTGATTTCCACTCGTTTGACGTACGCCTGTCAAATTTGCTCTGTCAATCTACCTCAGAAAGTCTGGGCAACCGGTTCCAAGCGACATTTCTTGGACAGGCACAGTCCACACTTGAGCCTCCCCCACGTCCAGTGCGATCCGGCACCAGCTATTTCGCTGTGTGGCCGGACCATTCTGTTTCGCAATAACCTCAGCGGTCGCTTGCCGCGACCGGTCTCACCAAAGAGTGACTCTATCGGCGGGATCCAAGTACAGCGCAGAACCGGGCTGTACGGCAAAATCACGATGCCACTCTTCCATGTTCCGCAGCACTCCGTTGACACGAAATCTCGCTGGTGCGTGCGACCAATTTAGCGCGATATCCCGAAGTTGCTGCTCGGTTGCGATCGTGCGTGATTGCTGGGCGGTGCTAAGGAAGAAGCGCTGCCCGCCCGTGAAGCCGTCAAGAACGGGAGCCTCGCCATCATAGTGATCCGCCACGTACAATTCGTACGCTCGATAGGCGATTGAGGTCCCGACAAGGTCACCCACGATTTCCCCTATCATCTGCCTCGAAGCCAGGAACACGCCGGAGACGGGGGAGTACTCGGCATACTGTTCTATCAGAGCTCCGGTTCGCGCCTGGTACATCGCTCGTGAGTCTCTCGACCACCAGTCTCGAAGCACGCCGTTTCGATCGAATTTCGAGCCTTGGTCGTCGAGGGCATGCCCGAATTCATGGGCTATGGTCTGGCCTATCGCACCGAAGTTGACCGCCGGATCGGCGTTCGGGTCGAAAAACGGTGCGAGCAACGCCCCTGCCGTAACGAATATCTTGTTGTATTGCTGATGGTAGCCCGCGCCAATGCGGTGAGGATGCATGTTCCAGTCGCCGTAACGCGTGATGGGTTGGCCAATCCGATCGGTTTGCGCCTCCCATTGGTATTCCGTTAGTCGTCTGTAGTTCCCAACCAGATCGTTGGGCGTCGTTTCCAGTTTCGACCAGTCGGTGCCCGCCAAAGGCAGACCCACCTCGACGATGATGGCGTCGAGTTTTGCCATGGCCTCCGCCTTTGTCGGCTCGTCCATCCAGTCGGCTTGCCTCAACCTCTCGCTGAAAGCTCGTCGGATGTAGACAACCAGCTCGTCCACCTTCTCGCGGTAGGTATCGGGAAAGTACTTTTGCGTGTAAAGCATCCCAACATCGTCACCGAGGTAACGTTGGACGAACTCCAATGCTCGCTCGCTTCTCGTTTTCCGATCCTCGGCGCCCCAGAGACCAGCGTCATAGAACTCAAACGCAGCGCGCCCGAACGACTCCGGAAGCAGTTCGGCGTGATTGTTGATCCAGTGGAAGGCGAGAAACGACGCCCAGGTCTCGACAGGAAACTGCTCGAACAACGCGGCGCTCTCGCTCAGCGCTCCGACGCCGATGTTGATGCTCTCAATATCGCCGACGCCGCGCGCCTCGAGAAACACCTGCCAGGGAAATCCGGGCGCGTAGTCTTCCAGCTCTAATCGAGCGATCAGATTAAACGCTGCGCCGGCATCACGTAGCCTGGCGAAGTCCCACATGATGCTGGCGTACTCTGTCTCCAGCTCCAATACTGCTTTGGCTCGCTCCTCGGGCCGGTCGACACCCGCGCGGCTCAGTGTCGACGCGATATAGGCAACGTATGAGCTGCGGGCATCCTGATGGACCTGCTCGTCGCTCTCGTAATACACCTGCCCTGGCAAGCCAAGGCCCGTCACCCGGTACTGGGCAAGCGTCAAGACATACCCGCCCTGCATAGTGACCGGTGCCTGGACTAGAAGGTGGAAGACCGAGTTCGAGCGCGGATTCGCCATCCACGAAGCAATGCCCTCATAATCTTCCAGTCGGAGAATCTCATCGAGATCCGCCGCGATCGCGCGTAGCCCGCGTTCTTCAACAGCAGACGTATCCATATACGCCTCATAGAGGTCGGCAACGCGTTTTTCGGCAGATGCAGTTGAGAGGTCACTCTGGACGGCGTTTCGAACAATCTCCTCAACCTGCGTCAGGGCTTTGGCTTGGGCAACCCAAGGTTCACTGAAAAACGAGTACCCGCGTGGGAGAGCGGTCGACTCGATCCAGCCTTCGTTGACGTACTGATAGAAATCGTCCGCCGGCCCAACGGTTTCGCTCAGGTGCTCGAGCTCTACGCCCCAGGTGCCAAACTGTGCCGACTGCGGCTGGCTGCTTGTATGGCTTGACGAATTCGAGCCACTACAAGCCGCAACCATGCTGACCGCCAATACCCAACAAATCGCTTTCTTCAATTAGCCTCTCCCCCGGAACCCCTGTTGGCAAAATATAACTGGCGTTTAAACGTTTGGACGCCACGATGGGGCGATGGGTTTGAATTGTTTGACGGAGATTATCTAGACAGTGAACTATATTCGGTGAGGATAGGTTTTGGACAGGGGATAGCTTCTGGACAGGCACATTCTATCGTCGCTTGGCCAGATTCTGTGGTTTGGCGATTTCGCTTAGTCGAATGCGCGCCTGTCCAGATTGACGTCTCGAAATGCTTATTCCAGGCATCGATTGTTTTTTGACAGTCGCATGCTACGACCCCGAAAACACCTTTGAATGTGCCTCTTCGATGTGTGCCTATCCAACTTGTCTTTCTCTTCGCGAGTCAAACAACGAAGCACAACTCCAAGGGCATTCTACAGTTTTGACAGCGTTTC
>JASJBE010000166.1 GCA_030066655.1 Woeseiaceae bacterium
CGGCGGATTCCAGTTACCCTGTTCCCGTACTCTTGTCTTCGGGCGATGCAGTGACGGGCAGCGCTCCAGCCGGCGTCACGACGACGCCGGCTGTTACTTTTGTCTATACGGCGCTTGGCCAGACGACTCTTGGGTCCAATCAGAACCTGACCATCGGCTCCCGAGTCCTTTCAATTCAGGCCGACAGCGGGCTGGTGTACGCGCCATGAACCGCCAGTCCGGTCTTTCGCTCGTCGAATTGCTGGTGTCCATCGTCATCGTGGGCATAGCGGCCGGCACGGTGCTCGGCGTTTTCTCCACGACGACAGGCAGTAGCGCTGACCCGATGATTCGACACCAGGCGGCGGCTATCGCCGAGGCGTATCTCGAGGAGGTGCTGCTACGTCCCGTCGACGATCCGGACGGCGTGGACGGCGAGGTCGCACGCGCCGATTTCGATGATGTCGACGACTACGACGGCTTGTTTGACGTCGGCGCTCGCGACCAGTTCGGTACGCCAATCGCCGCGTTGTCAGCCTACAGCGTGTCCGTGTCCGTCGGTAATTCCTCGGCGCTGACCGGTGTGCCGTCCGGCGACACGTTCCGGATCGACGTGCTCGTGACGCGCGGCGCGATCATCAGCTATCGACTCAGCGGCTATCGGACGAGGCTGTGACGATGAAAAGGAGTCGCGGGTTCACGCTTGTCGAACTGGTGGTGACGATCGCCCTTAGCACGATCGTCGTTTCCTTTATGGCGGTCTTTATTTCCGGGCCGATCGCGGCCTACAACGACCAGAATCGACGCGCGGAGCTGGTCGATCTTGCCGATAACTCCCTGCGCCGGATCGCCAGGGACGTGCGCCGGGCCCTGCCGAACAGCACGCGGGTGCGGACAAACGGCAGCGTCGTCGTACTGGAGATCCTCACGACCGTCGACGGCGCGCGCTATCGGGACCGGGTGCCCGGCAACCAGGCACAGCGGCTGCGCTTCAACAACGCCGACGATTCGTTCAACACCGTAGGCGCATTCGCGAACATCGCGAAGCCGTTCTCGTCCACCAGTCACTATCTCGCGATCTACAACGTCGGCGTGCCCGGCGCGGATGCGTACGAGCTGCTGAATGTCATTACACCCGCCGGCACGCAGATCGATATCGATACCGACACCGTCGCCGGTGAGGATCGGGTCGAGCTGTCTCCCGCTTTCAGGTTTGGGTTCGAGTCCCCGGCCAAGCGCGTGTTCCTGGTCGACAGTCCGGTGTCCTACCTGTGCGACACGGCCGCCCGAACGCTAACCCGTTTCAGCGGCTACACAATCAGCAGCAGTCATGCAGCGCGTGACAGCGCCGCTGAACTAGCGGGCGCCGGCGCGACGTCGACGCTGATTGCGACAGACCTCGCTTCCTGCAGTTTCGCGTACGCGCCCGGAACGTCACAGCGCGCCGGATTGCTGACGGCGTCCATGGCGGTGAGTGAGGCGGGCGAGACCGTATCCCTGCTGCACCAGGTCCATGTGGACAACGTGCCCTGAGGTATTCGGATGTCGATGCGAATTCAAAAAGGCTTCTCCCTCGTCCCGGCGCTGTTCCTGATCATCGTGCTGGCCGGGCTCGGCGCTGCGGCGGTCCGTATCAGCGTCGTGCAGCAGCAGACGGTCGTGCTCGGCATGCAGAGCGCGCGCGCTTTTTCCGCAGCGCGCAGCGGACTCGAATGGGCGGCCTACGATGCGCTCAACAACGGGAGTTGCGGCAGTGGATCGCTCAGTTACAGCGAGGGTGGGCTCGCCGGATTCAGCGTCAACACAACTTGCAGTTCGACCTCGCATACCGAGGGTGCGCTGACCGTGAACGTCTACACGATCAATGCCTTCGCGTGGTCAGGCGCGTACGGTCAGCCCGACTACGTGTCGCGACGCATCAGCATGACGGTCACGGACGCGAGCTAGGGACAGATCGATGCGGCCTCGACTGAACAGATGGGAATGGATATCGACAGCAGCCGGTCGGCTGCTCTTGCCCGCATTGCTGTTCCTCGGTCCGAGCGTGCTTGCAGCGCCGGGCGACGTCCTCTTCGAAGACGACTTCAACGGCAATCTCGATGACTGGACCGTCTCGAGCTCGGGCGGCGATGCCAGCATCGGCAGCGAGACCGGTGAGCAGGGAAGTTCTTTGCGGCTCAGGTTCGGTGCGGTCAGCGTTACGAGCGACCCGTTCGACGCCTCGGTGCCGGCGGCGCAACTGGACGTATGGATACGGCGGGGCGCTGACAGTTTCAGTGAGAACCCGGACGAAGACGAGAACCTCGTCGTCGAGTACCTGAATAACGTTGGAACCTGGATAGAGGTCGCGGAGTACCCGGGCGACGGGACGCCCGGCGAAGTCATCAACCTGAGCCAGGTTCTTCCTGCCGATGCCCGGCATGCGGCACTGCGGATCCGATTTACGCTGACGGAAGGTGGCCCGAGTCCCTACGACTACTGGCATATTGACAATCCGACGGTGACCGAAATCGCACCGTCAGGACCCTTCGGCCTGGGCAGCTGCACGGACTTCGAAAGCGGGCTCGGCGGCTGGACGGTATCCTCATCCGGGGGCGACGCCGGCGTGAGCAGCGCTACGTCGAATTCCGGTACCTCGTCCTTGTACACACGCTGGAACGTTGTGACGGTGACAAGCCCAGCCGTCGATACGAGCGCGGAGGCGGGATTGGAGCTGTCTATCTGGGTCCAGCGAGGCGATGACAGTTTCAGCGAAAACCCGGACGGCGGTGAGGATCTCGTCGTACAGTATTTCAATGATTCCGGTAGCTGGGTAACGCTGGAGACGTTCCCGGGAAGCGGTTCACAGGGCGAGGTATTTGACAGGTCCTACACACTCCCGTCGTCTGCCCTGCACAACGCCTTCCAGGTCCGTGTTCGCCAGCTGGGTGGCGGTGGCTCTGACTTCGACTACTGGCACGTCGACGATGTGTGCCTCACGTCCAGTTCACCGACGGTGCTCTCCTACTGGTTCGAGGAATCGCAGTGGACGGGAGCGGCCGATGAGGTCATCGAGGAAAGCGGCAGCGGACTGGACGGTACCGTGTTCGGCGGGGGAGACACGGCGCAGTCTTCCCCTGCGATTGCCGGCAATCCGGGCTCCTGTCGATATGCCGATTTCGACGGCGTCGATGACTACATCGAGATTGCCGACGATCCGGCGCTGGACCTGCCGGACGAATTGACCGTCGGTGTCTGGGTCAACGCGCGGAGTATTCCGTCCAGTGATCTGCATTCGATCGTGTCGAAGGACTGGAACTACGAGTTCCACTTCGACAGCTCCGGGCGAGTGTTCTGGTACTGGGAGAACCCTTCTGGCACGGTGCGGACCTTGACCGGCTCGTCCGTCCTGAACACCGACCAGTGGTATCACATTGCGATCACGTACGAGGCTGGAAGCCAGGTGATCTACGTCAATGGAATTCCTGACGCATCGTCATCTCGCAACGAGACGCTGAGACTCAATGACCGGTCCCTATTTATCGGCACCGACTTCAACTTCAATTCGCGCGTATGGGACGGCTTGATCGACGAGGTCAACATCTATGACCGCGCGCTGTCGCAGGCCGAAGTCCAGGCCCTGATGATGGCGACGCATCCCTGCGGCAGCACGTCGCCACAGTTCGTCATCAATCATGACGGTTACGGCATCAACTGCCAGCCGGAGACGATCACGGTCGACGTCATCGACGCAATCGCCGGCACGCCACTTCTCGACTACAACGCGACGATCGAACTCGACACCCAGAGCGGTCGTGGCAGCTGGCAGCTGGTTGCTGGCGGCGGCAGCCTGAACGATGCGACGCCCAACGACGGTGTCGCTACGTACAACTGGCCGCTGACCGAGTCACAGGCCGTGTTCAGCCTGTCCTATCCCGAAGGCACCCCGATTATTGATGTCGACGTCTTTCAGCAGAATGATCCTGGCATCCGCGATTCCGATGCCGAGGGCAACCTCGAGTTCTCAGCGAGCGGTTTCACGGTCACGGCAAGTCCGCTGTCCAACCCGCCGCCTGGCGTCATCACGACGTTTAACGCGGCGCAGACGGCGGGGACAGACTTTGCCCTGCACATCACGGCGTTCGGCCAGACGCCCAACGACCCGAGCTGTGGCGTTATCGAGGCTTACACGGGCGACAAGCCGCTGGAGTTCTGGCTGACGCGACAGAACCCGGCCACCGGCAGCATCACGGCGACCATCGACGGGGGCGCTATCGCAACCAGCGAAGGCGCCGCGGCGGTCACGACCGTCACGTTCACGAACGGGCAGGCGGTGGTCGCTGCGAAGTACAAGGACGTCGGGCAGGTGCAGGTCAGCATGAAGGACACGTCGCCTGCGGACCCGGACCTGGCGTCAGGCATCCGCGGCGCGACGGCCGGGTTCGTCGTCAAACCCGCGGAATTCAGACTGTCCAACATCGCCAGCGGTGCTACGCCAAACCCGGGCGCCGCCGGCGCGAGCGGTGACGTCTTCATCGCCGCTGGCGAGGCGTTTTCGGCGACGGTGACGGCGTATGACGCGGAAGGATCGGTCACGCCGAACTACGGCCAGGAGACAGTCGCGGAAGGCGTGTCGCTCGCGTCGAACATCGTTCTGCCGGCGGCCGGCAACAATCCTTCGCTCGGCTCGGCGACCGGATTCGGCGCGTTCTCAGGAGGCAGCGCGACCGGCGCCAACTTCAGCTGGGCCGAGGTCGGCATCATCACGCTGACCCCTTCGGTCGGCGACGGGGACTACCTCGGCGCCGGGGACGTCAGCGGGCAGACCTCCGGTAACGTGGGTCGCTTCATACCCCACCACTTCGAGACGTCAACGAATGTGCCGACGCTGGCCACGAGCTGCGCCGCCGGGTCGTTTACCTACATCGGGGAGTCCTTCGGCTACACGACCGCGCCCGTCATCACGTTCACGGCAAAGGCGCTGGGTGGCCAGACGACCGTCAACTACGACGGTGACTTCTTCAAGATGACAGGCCTCGCCGCGCCGACCTACACATCGACGCCCGCGACACTGGATACGTCCGGACTGCCCGGCAGCGGCGACCCGGCCGTCGCCTCGTCGGGTTCGGGTGTCGGCACGCTGACGTTCTCGAGCGGAAGCGGATTCTCCTACACAAGGGGTGCCGAGGAGCCGGAGTTCGACGCCGACATTCGCCTGAGCCAGGTCGTCGCGGACTCGGACGGTGCGGCCGCGCTCAGCAACCCGGTCGTGTTCGGTAATCCTGACGGCATGCTGTTCGACGCAGGCGCCGCCCAGCGATACGGTCGCGCCAGAATCCTGAATGCGTTCGGCTCGGAACGGGTCAATCTCGCGGTCACGCTGCGGACCGAGTACTTCCTCAACGCCTCGACCGGCTTCGTGTCCAATGTGGCCGATGAGTGCTCGACACCGGTGACGGTCGCGCTGGATCTGTTCACCGACAACCTCGCTGACGGCGAAACCTGCGTGCTCGATAACGGCGCTCCGGGCCTAAGCGGAGCGGGCTGTGCGACGGCGGCCGCGCCCGCGTTCCAGTTCCGGGAACCGTCCGTCGCCGGCAATTTCAACCTGAACCTGCAGGCGCCCGGCGATGGCAACGACGGCAGCGCGAGAATCAGCGCCGATGTACCTGCCTGGCTGGAATACGACTGGGATGCCGGCAGTTCCGGCAACGAGGACCCGGAAGCCAACGCCACCTTCGGGGTCTTCCAGGGCGAGGGCCGCCAGATCTACACGCGAGAACTCTACTAGCGGTGACGAACTCAGGCGTCCCGGCGCCTGCGCGGCCGCTCAATGCGCGCGCAATGACCGAATGGCAACGCGGTCGCCACCGAATGTCCCAATCCAGAGCTCGTTCTCGTTCACGATCGCCATCGTGATGTTACTGAACTCGGCTCGGGCCGGCTGATGAGTCAGGACGGTCTCCGCCATGCTCTCGGGATCGAAACGGGACACTTTGAAGGGGCGCGGGCAGGCGGCGAAAACCGCGAAATCGAACTCGCCCTCGCGAACGTCTCCGCAGTTCTCGTCGTCGGCCATCAGCCCGGCCGTGATCAGCTGCCCATCCGGTCCGAATCGCAGGTTGTCGGGAACAAAATCCAACGGCTCCGAGTGACGCAGGACGCGCGTCGGATTCTCATTGGCAAACGCGAAAACGCTCGGTCGGCCGGACGACGCGACGTAGAACTCTCTCTCATCGACCGAGACCTCGATGCCGTTGCCGTAGGGCAGCTCGCTGC
>JASJBE010000068.1 GCA_030066655.1 Woeseiaceae bacterium
CGTCAGGGAGCGATCGGCCAACCTCGAATTCAGTTTCGTGGACATGACGGACATCTCGGCGATAGAGGACGCGATCACCGATAAGACCCGCATGATCTGGCTGGAAACGCCGTCCAATCCGACGCTCAAGCTCGTGGACCTTGCCGCAGTCTTCGAACTGACGAAGGAGCGGGACATACTGCTCGTCGCCGACAACACGTTCGCGACACCGTACATCCAGCGTCCGCTGGAGTTTGGCTTCGATATCGTCATGCACTCGGCGACCAAATTTCTCAACGGTCACTCTGACATGATCGGCGGCGTTGCCGTCACGGCCGACGAGGGCCTTGCCGAGCGGCTGGCCTACCTGCAGAACTCGATTGGCGGGATTGGCGGTCCGTTCGACAGCTTTTTAGCGCTGCGCGGCGTGAAGACGCTGGATGTGCGCATGGAGCGACACTGCAGCAACGCGATGACGATCGCGAAGTGGCTCAAAGGACAGGCGCTGGTCGACAGTGTCGTGTATCCGGGACTGGCGTCACATCCGCAACACGAACTGGCGAGTAAGCAGATGAGCGCTTTCGGCGGTATCGTCACCTTCTACTTGAAGGGCGAGCTCGACAACGCCCGCCGGTTCCTCGAGCATTGCCATGTGTTTGCGCTCGCGGAAAGCCTCGGTGGCGTCGAGAGCCTGATCGAGCACCCGGCGATCATGACGCACGCATCCGTGCCCGAAGAGCGTCGCGCAGAACTCGGCATCTCGGATCAGTTGATTCGTTTGTCGGTCGGCATCGAGGCCGTCGAGGACCTGATTGCGGATCTCGAAGGGGCGTTCGAGGCCGCCGGATAGCCGTCAGGACATTCACTGGAGAACGATTTTGCCGGAAATAATCCCACTAGGTTGGTTCCACACCGTCACCGGAATCGTGGCGCTTGTAAGCGGCGTCATCACGTTGTTCAAGTACAAGGAAATCTCATACCGCAACTTAAGTGGCGTGATCTACCTGGTCACGACATTGATCACGGCCGCGACGGCGCTGATGATTTTTCAGCACGGCGGTTTCGGGGTCGCGCACGCGATGGGTGTCGCGGCGCTGATCGCGTTGGCGGTCGGCATGCTGGCAGAGGCTCGCAAGCTCTTCGGAAAATGGTCGCGGCACATACAGGCCTTCAGTTTCTCGGCCACGCTCCTTTTTCACTGCCTGCCCGCCGTCACGGATGGACTGTTACGGCTGCCGGTTGGCGATCCAATACTGACCTCGATCAATGATCCGATCATGCAGGCGAGTCACCTGGCGCTGTTTATCGCGTTCCTGATCGGCGTGGCGATCCAGCTGCGCTGGATTCAGCACCAGGCAAAAGCCAGTGCCTGAGGCCCGGCGTGAGCAATCGCCGGTAGCGAAGCTCAGGACGTCAGCCAGCTGACCGCCTCGTCCTCATCACGAAACACCATGACCGACATATTTTCGGACTCCCTGAAAACGCTGTGGATCCGGGAGACGCCAAAGGTCACGTCTTTCGAGGCAAGGATGGCGCCACGGCTATCGGGAATGTTTCTCGGCTTCGCTCCTTCGCCGAGATCAGTCAATTCGTCATACGTGAGATCGAGATCACAGTCGCGAATATCCCAGAGGCGACGGGGATGCAGAAACGTCCCGTCCTCGGTTATCGCGTCCAGCACCGTGATCACGTCCGCGTGACGCGCAACCCCACGCAGAGTTACCCGGAGAAAACCCTCTGATGAATCCAGGTTGTAGCTGAAAGTATCGTCCATTGTGCACGCGGTACCCGGTCGATTCGCGGTTTAGAGGATTCGTGATGACCGTTCGGCGCAAGGTATCACCGCTGCCGGGCGAATTCTTCGAGCGCTGTCACGTATTCGCAAAAGCTCCGAGTCTCGGCAAGAGATGTCAAAAAGGCAGCGGGAGCAGGGCAGTCATAACATTCACGCCTCGCCAGTTAAATGAGCGGCCCAGGCACCGCCCCTCCCGGACCTGGCGAATGCCTGCTGGTGTCAGCGAATACGGAAACTCGTGTGGCACGCGGCGCAGGCAGCGACGACGTCATGCAAAGCGACGTAGCTCCCGTTCAGGTCTCCGCTCGCGGCGACCGTTGCGAATCGGCTTGCCGCATCGTGCATGCCGTGCCCAATCTTCTTCATCTCTTTCGGCATGTATTTGCCCGGCCCCATTCCACGTCGAGTACCTTTGTGTTTTCCCATGGAGCTCCTGCCCAGCCGCTCCTCGGCGACCTCGGCGGCTGTCGCAAGATCGTTGTCTGCGAGGTAACCCATGATCGAACTTAAGGCCATCAGGTGGTCGCGCATTTCCGCCCGCATCATGGCCTGCGTCTCGGCGGGCATTTCGACGAGTTCGCGATTGTCGGTTACGACACCGTCGGTCGCCGAGTCTCCTGCAAAGGAAAGACCGGCGCCGGCGAGGATCAGCGTGGCAATCAACAACGTCGCGTTTCGTTTCATAGTCTTGGCCTCGAAGTTCAGTGCGCCCGCCAGCCTCAGTTCTCGAGCTCTGCCAGCCGGTCCGCCTGGTACTCGCTCTGCAGCGGGTCAATGACGGCCTCAATGCCACCCTCGAGAATTTCGTCCAGCTTATAAAGCGTCAGGTTGATCCGGTGGTCGGTGACTCGACCCTGCGGGTAATTATAAGTCCGTATGCGTTCCGAGCGATCGCCCGAGCCGACCAGCAGTTTGCGCTTTTCCGCCTGCTCGGTCTGCTGCGCACTCTGCTGTACGTCGATCAGACGCGCCTGCAGCAGCGACATCGCGCGTGCGCGATTCTTGTGCTGCGATCGCTCATCCTGGCATTCGACGACGATGCCGGTGGGCAGGTGAGTAAGCCGCACGGCCGAGTCCGTCTTATTGACGTGCTGGCCACCGGCGCCGGACGCGCGGTAGGTGTCGACGCGTAGATCGGCCGTGTTGATTTCGACGGCTTCCAGCTCGTCGGGCTCGGGCAGCACGGCGACCGTGCACGCGGACGTGTGGATGCGTCCCTGCGACTCGGTGGCCGGCACGCGCTGCACCCGATGCGCGCCCGACTCGAACTTCAGTCGCGCATAGATGCCGCTGCCGGTGATCCGCGTGATGATTTCCTTGTAGCCACCGTGCTCCCCGTCACGCGCACTCAAGACCTCGATCTGCCAGCGCATGCGCTCGGCGTACTTGGAGTACATGCGGAACAGGTCGCCAGCGAAAATCGCGGCCTCGTCACCGCCGGTGCCGGCGCGGATCTCCAGAAAGACGTTGCTGTTGTCGTACGGATCAGGCGGGATCAGCGATTTCTGCAAGTCGGTCAGCAGCGTCTCCTGCTCCGGCCGAAGTTTGCTGAGTTCGTCTTCCCCCATCTCACGGAGCTCGTCGTCGTCGCCGGAGGCCATCTCTTCGGCCTCCTCGATATCGCCCGACAATGTCTCGTAGCGCTTGAACAGCTGCACGACGGGTTCTACACGCGAGTATTCCTGCGACAGCTCACGAAACTTGTCCTGGTCGCTGATGATCTCGGGGTCTGCGAGCAGGCCCTCGAGTTCTTCGAAACGTTCGCAGACCGTCTCCAGCCGATTTCTGATCGAGTCCTTCACTCGCCATCGCCGTCCTTGTCGATGCCGAACAAGGTCTGCGCCGACTTGATCAACGCCTCGTCGGAGGACTCCGCCGCCTCGCGCAGGCGGACGCTCGGGTTGTGCAGCAGCTTCTTCATAACGGCCGCCGTCGCGTACTCGACAATCTCGCCCTCGCTGACACCCTGGGCCAGGCGGCGTCTCGCCTGCAGCATGACTTCCTCGCGGATGCTCTCGGCGTGGTCTCTGAGTGACGTGATGATCGGCGCGACCTGCTTCGCGCGCTGCACCGACAGGTATCGCGCCAGCTCGTCGCCCAGAATCCGGTCCGCATCGATCGCCGCCTGCGCCCGGGCGCCGATACTCTCGGTGATCATGTTGTCGAGGTCATCGATCGTGAACAGGTAGACATCGTCCAGCTTGGACACGGACGGCTCGATGTCCCGCGGAACCGCGATGTCGACGGCCACGATAGGACGGCGTTTGCGCGCTTTCACCGCGGCCTTCATATCCGCCCGCGTCAGTATCGGCTCCGGGCTGGCGGTCGACGTAATCACGATGTCGGCTTCCGGCAGTGTTCCGCGAAGCTCGGACAGCGGCAGCGCGTAGCCATCGAACTCATGCGCCAGCGCACGCGCTCGCTCCAGGCTCCGATTCGCGACAAATAGCCGCCCGATATTCTTGGACCGCAGATGCCGCGCGACCAGTTCGACAGTAACGCCGGCGCCGATCAACAGTGCGGTATGCTTCTCGAAGCCGGCAAAGAACTGCTTGGCCAGGTCGACGGCGGCATAGGCGACAGACACCGGGCTCGAGCCGATCTCGGTATCCGTCCTGACTTTCTTGGCGGCCGAGAAGCTGTGCTGGAACACCTGCGTCAGCGCAGAACCGGTTGTGCCCGCCGACTGGGCCTCACGATACGCATCCTTCAGCTGACCGAGTATCTGTGGTTCGCCGAGCACCATGGAATCCAGCCCGCAGGCTACCCGGAACAGGTGGCGGATGGCGTCATCGCCCTGCTTGCGGAACAAGGACTGCCTGACGACGTCCCCCAGTCCGCGGCTGTCCGTGAGCCACGCCTGCAGACGATCGCTTCCGGCCTCGTCAGCAACGATATAGAACTCCGTTCGATTGCAGGTCGAGAGCAGCACCGCCTCTTCGACACCCTCGAGTTGTCGGACGTCCTTAAGAGCGGCGGGCAGCTCGTCGCCGGCGAATACAACTTGTTCGCGAACTTCGACAGGTGCCGTGTTATGGTTCAGACCGAGTATTTTCAGCGGCATATCAGGTCTTTAGCAGGGTGCCGTCGGCGAACCTCAGGAATTCAGGAGTGCGTATCATAAGCGAACTGGCGACGCAGTTCCTTGTCAGTTAGTACGGCGCATCGAAAAGACACGCGGTCGACAAACCGCGATATCAGGATGATAGAACAACCCAACATGTCTATAAATTTATCACGCTTGTGGCTGACTGGTTTTGTACTGGTCGCGGCAATCCTGGCCGGTCGGGCTGACGCTGCAGATCGCAGTGCCGACGAGTATATCGAAATGGCCCGCGAGGGTATGCAGGTTGGCGAGTATCTCGCCGCCGCGACCAACTTTCGAAAGGCGGCCGAGGCCGGCGACTCGGTCGATATCGCACAGCAGGCCACGCGAATTGCGTTCGGCTTCGGTTTCGACGACGAGGCGCTCAAAGCGGCCGAGCGCTGGCTGAAACTCGATAAGGACAGCGAGCAGGCCTTGCTTTATGTCGCGAGGCTGCAGCTCCGTGACGGGCGCAATCGCGCGTCGCGCCGCAGTTTCAAGCGTCTCTTGAAGCTCGACGACGGGCCGGCCGAGCAACGGCTGCTGTCGCTCGTGCAGGTGCTGGCCGACGAAGAACCTGAGCCGGCCTACGAGATCATGCAATACCTCGCCAAGCCTTATGGCGACTCGGCCTATGCGAACTACGCCGTTGCCGTTATGGCCATGTCCGCCGACGATATGGAAGAGGCGCGCGATCGGGCGGCGCTCGCCGTCGAACAGGATCCCGACTGGCTCAAGGCCAAGTTGCTGTACGCGCGAGCACTGCTCTTGAACGGCAGCGCGGACGAAGCCATCGACTACACGGCGCGGATCATCGGCGACGACCCGGATCCGGATCCCGACGCACGGCTCGAGCTGGCATTGATGATGATGTCCCTCGACCGAAACGATGATGCGCTCAGCCAGGTGAACCAGGTGATTCTAGAGCAGCCGTCGCGGGCCGACGCGCTGCGCCTGATGGCGATCATCAATTTTCGGCAGCAGAACCTGGACGCAGCGCAGGCCGATTTCGAGGACCTGCTTGCGACGCGACGCTACACGAACGATGCGTTGTACTACCTCGCGAGGATTGCGGACTTTCGTGGCGAGGTGGATTCGGCGATACGCTTTTACGCGGCCGTGAGCGGCGGCGGAAATGCCGTCATATCGCAACGCCGCGCCGCGGCGCTGCTGGCGTTCGAACGGGAAGAGCCCGACCAGGCTGTCGCGCTGCTCGATCGATTCACGTCCGACAACCCGGGCTACGCAATCGACATGGTATTGGCGAAGGGGCAGCTGCTGACGTCACTGGAGCGCTACGACGATGCGCTGGTTTACTACGATCGTTATGTGGAATTCAGGCCCGACGCCGAGGGCGGCATGCTCGGGCGCGCGGAATTGTTGCTGAGAATGGATCGCCTCGATGATTCGATCAGTCAGTATCGGGCGGCCGTAAAGAAGTTCCCGGAGAGTGCGACCTCGCTGAACGCGCTGGGCTACACGCTGGCCGACCGCACCGACAAGTACGTCGAGGCGGATAAGCTGATACGCAAGGCACTGGAATACCGGCCGGACGATCCGGCCATCATCGACAGCATGGGCTGGGTGCTTTTCCGTCTCGGCGAAAACGAGGAAGCGCTGGTTTGGCTCGAGAAGGCCTACGCAGGTTTTCCGGACCCCGAGGTAGCGGCACACATCGTTGAGGTGCTACACGCGCTGGATCGCCACGAAGAGGCGCTCGAGCGCCTCGTCAAGGCGGAAGAACGAGATCCTGAAAACTCACTGCTCGAAGATGTCCGTGAACGGCTCTACCCGGACGCTGAGTAGGACTGCCTGGCTCGTCGCCGCGACAGCGCTGCTCGCCGGTTGCGCGACGACGCGTAAGGAGACGATCGAACTCCCGGACCTGACCGACTGGGCCGCACGCCAGGCCACGCTGGCCGCGAGCGAGCAGTGGTACCTGAAAGGCCGCATCGGTATCCGTACAGAAGACGACGGCTTCAATGCCAAGTTGCGCTGGACGCAGGACAGGCGGCGTTTCGATGCGCAGGTCAGCGGTCCTTTGGGCATCGGCAACGTCAAGCTCGAGGGTGACCAGCGTTCCGTGACGCTGACGGACAAGGACGGCGTCGAGACGCGTCTCGGCGATGCCGAGACGGAACTCTACCTGCGCTACGGATGGACGATACCGGTCGGATCGTTGCCATTCTGGCTGCTGGGTATCCCGGACCCCGACCGCCCGGCCGAGACGGAGGTCGACGCATCCGGCAAGCTGGTCCGCCTTGAACAGGGTGGCTGGGACGTTAGTTTCAATCGCTACCGCGACGGCGCCGGGCAGGAGCTTCCCGGCAGGATTACCGCCAGCAGCAGTACGACTCGCGTCCGCATCGTCATCGACGACTGGCGGTTTTTCGCCCAGTAGCGGAACCTTTCCGACATCGCGTTGACACCTCACAGAGCGAAACGCACAATTGCCGCTCACGCAGGTTGACAAGAACAATAACTAATTGGGGCGTAGCCAAGTGGTAAGGCAACGGGTTTTGATCCCGTCATGCGCAGGTTCGAATCCTGCCGCCCCAGCCAACAACGATTCAAGGGAGAAACGGGCGTGGAAATAGCATCGATGGCGGTATTCACCGGGAACGCCAACCCGGAACTCGCCCAGGCTATCGCTCGGACATTGATGATCCCGCTCGCCAGGGCGCATGTTGGCCGCTTCAGCGACGGTGAAATCACCGTAGAGATTCTCGAAAACGTCCGCGGCAGGGACGTATTCATCGTACAGCCGACGTGCCCGCCGTCATCCGACAACCTGATGGAGCTGCTCGTTATGGCGGACGCGGCCAAGCGAGCCTCCGCTGCCCGAATAACCGCGGTCATTCCGTACTTCGGTTTTGCGCGGCAGGACCGGCGACCGCGCGCGGCGCGCGTTCCCATCACGGCCAAGCTGGTCGCCCAGCTGATCGAGGCTGCCGGTGTCGACCGCGTACTAACCGTCGATCTGCACGCTGACCAGATCCAGGGCTTTTTCGATATCGCCGTCGACAATGTCTACGCGTCGCCCATCCTGCTTGGCGACGTCTGGAAACAGAAGTTCGATGACATGGTTGTCGTGTCGCCGGATGTCGGCGGCGTGGTCCGCGCAAGAGCGCTGGCCAAGCGGCTCGACGACGCTGACCTGGTCATCATCGACAAGCGCCGTGACCGCGCCAACCAGTCTGAGGTCATGAACATCATCGGCGAAGTCGAAGGCAAGAATTGCGTCATGATCGATGACATGGTCGACACGGCCGGAACGCTTTGCCAGGCGGCAGCGGCGCTGAAAGACCGGGGCGCGACCAGCGTCAGTGCGTACATCACGCATGCTGTCCTAAGCGGTCCCGCCGTCGGCCGCATCGCCAAGTCGGCCCTCGATGAGATTGTCGTGACCGATACGATCCCGCTGTCAAAGGACGCCAGGGCCTGCGACAAGATCCGGCAGCTCTCGACGGCGGAGCTCCTGGCAGAGACCATGCGCAGGATTAGCTACGAGGAATCCGTCTCGTCCCTATACGTAGACTGAATCGCGTTCAGTCGGGCTGATACTTCGTTGAATTCGCTCGCGAATGCGTCACGTACTTGACGTACGCTCCTTGCAAACGCCTTCGCCTCGTCTCAGCCGCAACTGAACGCGATTGCCAATAGACCGCGATTGCCAATAGACAACGTGTTCTCTCCCAGGAATTCTCTGCGCGGCCCCGCGAATCAAGTGGTTGATTTCACTGGCGATTCGCGCGGCGCTGCGCTATAGTGCGCCACCTTGTCGGCGCCGGTCGCAGGCTTCGACGAGTGTTAGATCAAAATTTTCCAATCCAATCAATCAGTTAACGGAGTTCAGTCATGGCTGAAGAATTCGACCTGATTGCGGACTACCGGGAAGACATGGGGAAAGGTGCGAGCCGCCGCCTGCGTCGCGAAGGATTAGTTCCTGCAATCATCTATGGCGCCGGCCGCCCGCCGCGCTCACTGACCTTTGATCACAACAAGGTCATCAAGCAGCTCGAAAGCGAGTCTTTTTATTCCAGCGTCCTGAACATCAAGGTCGGCGACAAGAGCCAGGCCGCGATTCTGAAGGACCTGCAGCGTCATCCGTCCAAGCGCCTCATCATGCACATGGACTTCCAGCGCATCGTTGAAGACGAAGAGATTCGCATGAACGTGCCGCTGCACGTCGTCGGTGAGGACACGGCTCCTGGCATCAAGATGCAGGGCGGTTCGCTCTCGCGTCTCATGACCGACGTCGAGGTCACGTGTCTGCCGAGGCATCTGCCGGAATACCTCGAGGTCGATGTCTCCGAGCTCGAGCTCGACCAGATGTTGAATCTGTCGGACATCAAGCTGCCGGAGGGCGTGTCGATTCCCGAGCTGGCGCAGGGTCCGGAACACGATCACCCGATTGTGTCGATTCACGAGATCAAGGCCGCACCGGTTGAGGAAGAGATCGTCGACGAAGAGGGTGCTGAGGAAGCGCCGGAAGCGCCTGAGGCTTCTGAAGGCGAGTCCGACGAGAGCTAATCGCGTCGCTGGGCGCGATAACGAGGAGACCGCAGCCGGTTTCGGGCAGGAGTACATCTGCACGAGCCGCCGCGGTCTTTTCATTTCAAGCAGGGCAGCTTTATGAACCTGACGATGATCGCCGGCCTCGGCAACCCCGGGGACAAATACGAGAAGACGCTGCACAATGCAGGCTTCTGGTTCGTCGACGAACTGGCACGGCGATACGGCGGGCACTTCAACTACGATAAGAAGTTCGATGCTGAGGTCTGTCGCGTCAGCATCGAGGGCACGGAAATCTGGCTGGCCAAGCCGCAGTCCTTCATGAACATGAGCGGGCAGCCGATTCGCGCCTTGCTGGACTACTATCGAAACAACGTACGGGGGCTGCTCGTCGCACACGACGAGATCGACCTGCCGCCCGGTACCGTCCGCCTGAAGAAAGGGGGCGGTCACGGTGGTCACAACGGATTGCGAGACATCATCAGGCATTGCGGGAACGATTTCCTGCGTCTTCGACTCGGCGTCGGGCATCCCGGTGAAAAGGACAAGGTCGTGTCCTACGTGCTGAAGCGAGCGAGCGCGTCGTCGGAGGCGGCGATTCTCACAAACATCGACGAGGCGGCCGACGTCATGCCGACGCTCGTTGACGAGGGCCTGAACGCAGCAATGAAAAAGCTGCATACGCGTGATAAGGAGCAGTAACCAAGCATGGCCATTAAATGCGGAATCGTCGGTCTGCCGAACGTCGGCAAGTCGACGTTGTTCAATGCGCTGACCGCGGCGGAGATCGCGGCGGAAAACTATCCCTTCTGCACGATCGAGCCGAATGTCGGCGTCGTTCCCGTGCCGGATCCCCGGCTGACCGCGCTGTCGGATATCGTGAATCCGCAAAAGCTGATTCCGACGACCATGGAGTTTGTCGATATCGCGGGTCTCGTCGCCGGTGCGTCGAAAGGCGAGGGGCTGGGTAATCAGTTCCTCGCGAACATTCGCGAGACGAACGCCATTACCCATGTCGTTCGTTGCTTCGAGGACGACGACGTCACGCACGTCGCCGGCGCTATCAACCCGGTCGACGACATCGAGACGATCAACACGGAGCTGGCGCTTGCCGACCTCGAATCCGTGGAGCGTCAGCTGGCCAAGGCCGAACGCAATGCGAAGACGGCGAAGAAGGAAGACATCTACATTCGCGACACGATCGCGCGGGTCAAGGCGCATCTCGACGAGGGCAAGCCGGTCCGGTCACTGGATCTCGATGACAACGAGAACAAGGTGTTAAAGGAGCTGCACCTGATCACGGCCAAGCCCGTCATGTACGTGGCGAACGTCGACGAGGGCGGCTTCGAGAACAACCCTCACCTCGACGCGGTCAAGCAGTACGCAGAGGCCGAGGGTGCGGAGGTCGTCACAATCTGTGCCGCGATCGAGGCTGAGATCGCGCAGCTCGACGATACAGACAAGCAGGAATTCCTCGACGACCTGGGGCTCGCGGAACCCGGACTTCACCGCGTGATCCGCACCGGTTACAAGCTGCTCGGATTGCAGACCTTCTTCACGGCCGGGCCCAAGGAAGTCCGTGCCTGGACGACGCGCGTGGGCGCTACGGCGCCGAATGCTGCGGGCGAGATCCACACCGATTTCGAAAAGGGCTTCATCCGTGCCGAAGTGATCGGCTACGACGACTACATCGCTGGCAATGGCGAGGCGGGCGCCAAGGAAGCGGGCCGACTGCGCCTCGAGGGTAAGGACTACATCGTCCACGAGGGCGACGTTATGCACTTCCGGTTCAACGTCTGAACTCACCGTATCCTGTGGCAACGGACTATCGACACGCGCTTCTCAGTCTTCGAGCCGAGCTTGAGGCGGTCGCCGAAACTGGCGACGAGTCGGCCGGCGTTGTCGAACTGGACCAGGCGCGCGTCGGCAGGCTGTCACGCATGGATGCGATGCAGGCCCAGGCGATGGCGGCTTCGGCAAAACGGCGTCGGGCTCAGAAGCTCAGACAGATCGAGGCGGCGCTGCGCCGTATCGACGACGAGGAATTCGGTTTCTGCCAGTCCTGCGACGAGCCCATCAACCCAAAGCGCCTCGATTTCGACCCGACCGCGCGTTTCTGTATCGACTGCGCCAGTCAGCGAGAGAGCTGAACGGTGGCCCGGCTCTAGCTTCTCGGCCTGGCGGCCGGGAGCGTCCAGTCGAACACGATGCTCAAGCCCCGCACCGTGAAGCCTGCGATGACAGCAACGCTCAGCGCGATCGTGCTGTCGATTCCGAAAAAGTCCAAGCCAACAAAGGTCACCGACGAGACGAAGGCCGCGGTCGCATAGATCTCGCGGGTCAGGATCAGCGGGATCTCATTGCAGATGATGTCCCGAATCATGCCGCCGGTGACGGCCGAAGCGACGCCGAGCATGACGGCGACGACGGCGCCGGTCTCGAACTCCAGGCAGATCCGTGTTGCCAGCGTCGCGAACAGCGCGAGGCCCATCGCATCCATCCAGATCAGCACCTGCTGGCGACCGCCGGGCCGATAGAAACTGAAGTAGACGATGACGGCAGCTGCAAGCGCAACCGCGACGTAGCGTACGTCGTCGATCCAGAAGACCGGGTGGCGGTCGAGTATGACATCGCGCATCGTGCCGCCACCAACGGCCGGCACCAGCGCGAGCTCGAAGAAGCCAAAGATATCCATACCCTTGCGCGCTGCCGCCAATGCCCCGCTGATCGCAAACGCCGCGGTGCCCAGCATCTCGAGAACGAACAGGAAGCCGATGTGTGTCATCGCACTAGTGCCACGCTTTCCGGCTGGACTCGACCTTGTACAGGATATAGTCGCGCAGCCGGTTGGCATCCGCTATCGGCATGAAGGGAATGCGCACCGACCCGGAAGCGAGGAAGATTTTCAGACCGGCCAGGTCCTTACGCTCCTGCAGCCACGACTGAGTCACCGTGACGCGCTGGACTTTGCGAAACAGGAAGACCTGCAGGCTGTAGCCGATCAGGCCGGTGCGCCGAACCAGTGCATCGTTATCATGGTAGTAACCGAATCGCCGCCAGTAGCGACGCGCGACCAGGAATACGAGGACCGGGATTATAAGTAACACGGCTGCGTATGGGCCGGCGGCAAATGTCGCGGGCGTGCCCAGAATGGCAAGTACCGGCAAGCTGATCATCAGCGTCCTCGAGACGACGTAGCGGCGCGAAATGTGGGCAAAGCTCTCGAACTCCGGATTCAACGAGACGTTCGTTGCTTCCGGTGCGAAAACCTCCCGGCTGAATCGCTCGCCGAACTCCTGTGTGACGAGCGGGACTTTGAAGCTGTTGCTCTCCTTCTGATTGTCGCTGCTGCTCGCCTGCTGGGCGGACAGGCGGAAGCGACCGAACCAGCGAAGCACAATGCCTTGGGACATCTTGATGCGCTGAACCTTACCGACATTCATCGACACCTGGTGCCGCGTCAGGAGCCCACCGACGGAGCGCAGCTTGGTGCCGTCGAGCGTCAGCACGAAGTTGTGATACCGCAGGACGGCCGCGCCGATGGAACCCAGCGCGAGGAGCAGCGCGATCGACAGGATGACGGCAAGCACGATCAGAGAGCCGCCGGCGTACCCGAATTCGGACACGCGGTCGAATGCGGACTCGACGTAATTCGCAATGACGTTATTGGCCTTGTCACCAAGTTGCTCGAGGAACGGTCCGATGACCGCGAAAATGATCAGAGCGCGCCGGTCGGACAGGCCAATCTTGACCATGTCCGACCAGCCAAGTGTCAGCATGGGGGAGGCTTCGGGAACGCCGCCTTCCGCCTCCGGTTCGCTGTCAGTAGACATTGGCTTGCGTCGCCCGTCGATCCGTTCCTGCAGGTCTTCCGCGAATTCCGATGTGACGGCAGGCAGGAAGCCTTCACTCTCAGAAGAACCCGCCGTGTCGAAGCGGATGTTAACGAGGTTGAACCAGCGGTAGACGAAGTTCTGCTCGGTGTCGACGCCCTGGATGCGGTCGAATTTGATGTCGAGCTGCTTCTTCGTGAAGATCCCTTCGCGGATCAGGACGGAGTCCTCGCCGATCTTGAATCGGAAGAACAGGTAGCCGAGAACCGAGATAATTATCGAAAGGACAGCGGCCGCTGCGACGCCAACGAGCAGCTTGTCGAGAACCGACCCCTGGAAGGTCACGGCCACGGCAGCCAGAGGCGCCAGCGTCTGGAACGCGTTCTTGGTGAGGCCCTTCAGGAACCGGCCCAGGAAGAACAACACCGCCAGCGGCGACGTGCGCCGCCATCCGTCAGGAGTCTTCAATGCTTGATCCAATACGCTTCAAGATCATCGAGCGAAGACTCTCGGCGCGATCACGCTCCATGCCTGCGATATCCAGATCGCCCTTGGAACCGCCGGCCGTAAAGATCTGCAGGCTGGCCGTCTCGAACTGTCGGTCCAGCGGCCCCTGCTTGGTCTCAACGTGCTGGATCCTGTTGAACGGGATTGCGGTCAAGCGATTCACGACCAGTCCGGACTTGTACAGCACGTCCTTATCCCTGACCGCGATGCCACGCTTCTTCACTGAGAGGTAGGGCCAGACCACGAGCGGGATCGTGATGCCGACGATAATCAGCAGGTGTAGCCAGGCCGGCAAGAACGTGACGTTCGGCATAAAGCGAAAGCCGACCGACCCTGCCGTGATGATGAAGACGAACAGCAGCTGCTGGATCACCAGCTGCAAAGCCAGCGAATCGTCCATAGGTTGCCAGCTGACGCTCTCGACGCGCGGCAAATCATCGAGGCTGATTTCGGGGTTCTCGAACATCGGGCTCATCGTGTGCTGAAGACAGCGCATTATAGGAAAAAGTGAGCATTTTCCCCGTTTTTTCTTGACACTCGTGGTGCCCAAAAGGACAATCTGCGCCCCTCCACGCGTCGGTGGCACAGGCCATTCTACGTGGACAAGACACAGATATCGGTGATGTAGCTCAGATGGTTAGAGCGGCGGACTCATAACCCGCAGGTCGGTAAGTCATCCGAGCGGCGCGAAGCCCGCGACAGGCCGACCGAATGGGAGGCCCATTCCACCCTGACGGGTTGGGATTGAAAGACGAAATTTGGTGATGTAGCTCAGATGGTTAGAGCGGCGGACTCATAACCCGCAGGTCGGTGGTTCAATTCCACCCATCACCACCAAACGCCAAGGGCGGCCCAAATGGGCCGCCCTTATCGTTTAGAGACGCTGGGTGGAATTGTTACCGATGGTGCCTTCGATCAGCGTCAGTAGCAGCCCCGAAGCCAAGACTTGCTCTTTCGGTTATTGGGCTACCCTTCGGTCGATGTTCTTTTCACGGGCCGTTGCATCGTCTTGATCCCAAACTAGGTTCAATTCCACCCATCACCACCAAACGCTAGAACGCGGCTCGCTGAGCCGCCTTCGTCGTTTGAAGGATGGTACGAACTCCCTTCCGTAGCATCCTCGTAGATTCTTGCTAGACTCATACTACGAATCTAACTCGAGGTGGGGGGGTACAGTGATCTTTATTCCAAAATCTAAAAGCCAAAGCCGGCTCTCGAGATACAAGCGAAAGCAAAGTGGACTGACTCTTGTTGAGATAATTGTGATTCTGGTGCTCATCGCCATAATGTTGGCGATTTCTGAGGGGTTGAAGTCTTGGTGGAACAAAAAACCACCTCCCTGGTACACGATAATTACACCTGTAAAGCAGGAGCCGACCTCAATCGTTATTACTAATGGCCCTCAGACCATAAATCCGGGCGTTGCTGCAACCTATACCGTTACAGTTACCTACCCGGCGCCAATTAACGCAACGAACGGCTTTGGCGTAATTGTGTCTATTTGGGAAGACGATCTTGGTGACGTGTTGCTGGATCGTCGTGTTCGAATTAGCGTTCCTGCAGGTGCGACATCCGGGTCTGCAACGTTTACGTTGACTTGTTTGGATCCGAATGGCGACGGAAGTTACACGATCAACGGTGACAACGGTTCCAATACCCTTGATGACACTTGGGAGATATTTGCGTATGTGCCCGATCAGACAACGTCTGAAAGTAAAGAAGGACCAAACTACAACGTGTCTTGCGAGGAACCATGAGTTAGCGGAACAAGACAGGTCTATGCCACTGCAGCAAAACGGACCTGGACACCGGAAAAGGTTGGTATAGGTGGCTCAGTTAGTGCTCGTGATTCCAGGCGACCCGACGGGGTGAGATTCGACCTTGGGGAGAATCGAATCCAGTCCACCCATCACCCCCAAAAAAAGGGCGCCCTTGCGGCGCCCTTTTGCGTTACTAATGTCGGTCCAAGGTCGTTACTTGATCGCAAGGATCGCGTAATTTCTGACATTGGCCACAACGCCGTCTTCCCAACCGCCGGCAACGAGCGTTGCCGATTGCTCTTTCAATAAACCAGCGACTTGCCCGGCGAAATGTGCCTCTCTGCCAGTCTCATCGGCGAAAATGTCGAAGATCGCAAAGTTGTCTTGGTCAAGCCGCAGTGCAACCCAGTAAAGCGTCTTTGGTTCGGTCTCCGCAACGACGGGACCCGCTGAAGTCAGAAGCTCTGCTAGAGCGTCCCCTTGGCCTTGCGCCGCCGTTATAGCGATGTACGTCGCTGTGGTTGCGTCGTATAAATCTACGGGCGCTTTTTCCGACAGCACCTCAGCATGGTTGACGTTTGCGACCACACCATCATCCCATCCGCCTTCGACCAGTTCCGGCGCATTGGCCGCCAGGGCGCCGGCGACGGCGCCAGAGAAATGCGCGTCCCGTGCAGCCTCGTCCCGAAAGACATCAAAGATAGCGAGTTGTCTCTCTGAATCTCCCTGTAACGCGAACCACAGTTCGGTTCCGGTTCCGTTTCTTTAACGAGTGGAGCTGCGCCCGAAAGAAACTGCGCGAAATCTTCGGCCTTTTGAGATGCGGCGGTCATTGGAATGTAGCTAGCGAGTTTGTGTGTCATGGTTTCGTCCTGTGCTATCGCGGGTGTGGTTAGATTCAAGATGCTTAGTCCTACAAGCAGATGTGCGATGCTCTTTTCATAGTTCACCTCTATTGATATTTAGTGCGTGTTGGAATTACAAATCTGGCCTAAACCAGTACATGTCTACGTTGAGGCGACATTCTTCAGATTTCGCCTCAGATTCGCCAATACTATTTTTCTACCGTTCAATAGGTATAAACTATGAATAATCGAAGCCATAACACTTGGTCAAAAAGCAGCAACGACGGAGACAACCGATGGAAATGAATCAGGTGCGCTACTTCTTAGCGGTCTGTGAACATCGCAATTTCACGCACGCGGCTCGAGCCTCCTACGTCTCACAGCCCTCGCTGACAGCCGCTATCAAGAAGTTAGAGGATGAATTCGGCGGGGCGCTGTTCCTGCGCGATAGGGCGGGGTGTCGGTTGACAGCATTGGGCGCACTGGTGCGACCGCACATCGAAGCCGTGCAGCAACAGGCGCTTGAAGCAAAGGATGAAGCCGTACGCTATAACCGCCTCGAACGAGTTCCCTTATCCGTCGGGTTGGGCGAGACGATTGGCCAAAACCGGATAGCCAAGTCCGTCGAACGCTACCGCCGCAGGTATCCGGAGTCCGATATCGAGTTGATTGTCGACTCGCAGTCGTCGCTCCTTGAAGGCCTCCGTGAGGGCTCTTTGGATGTTGCCGTGACTTCGGCCGAAGTGAGTGACGAGCTTTATAGAGTCGACCCTATGTACAGCGAAGAGTACCGAGCGGTTGTGGCGGCCGACCACAAGCTTGGTAATCACTCTTCGGTTTCATTGGAAATGCTTGCCGATACGAGCATGCTGGATCGTCTGAACTGTGAAATGCGCGAATCGTTGTATCAGACGTGCGCTGAGAATGGACATAGCCTTTACGCGGCGTATCGGTCAAATCGCTTGGAGTGGTTGCTCGCGATGGCGAGGCGAGGGTCGGGAGTCGTTGTCTTGCCGGATAGCTCGATTCCGGATGAGCCGAGCCTCGTTTCACTACCAATTGAGGGTCTCAAAATCAGCCGACAGGTCGTCGCGGTTCGCTATAAACATCAGCCTTCGAGACCCGAAGTCGAGACTCTTGTAAGTGAAATGGCACGCCGCTAAAGCAAGTGGCCCTGTGAAGTTTGACCGAACTGGCGCTGTTTTGTTGAACATCCATCGAGTCGTAGACTAAGTCGCCCATAAGTCGGTCCCTTAGGGCGTATTTCCACTGGCATAAATGCCTCGACGAAACCCGAAGACAACTAGAAAATTGTTGAAAACAGGTATTTGGGTGAGACTTAGTTATTGGGAGGATATCCTGAGATGCTCCGAGAGCATTTCGATTCCACCCATCACCACCACATTCAAATCCAGAGCCGTCCTAAGACGGCTCTTTTCTCTTCTGGAGACTGCTATACACACGTATTCGGGTGTCTAATGTCGTCTCCTGTCGTTCATTGACGTCCGCGGTCGGGCAGAGGCACCTATGGGGCAACTCGTGAGGTCCGAAGATAAGACAGGTCTGAGACAACGCGAGAATGGTGTCATCTTCGTCTCTATGCTCTTTTGATCCCCAGGTAGTGAGCTATTTGGTTTGAAACACATGTTACAAAAACATCGCCAATAATGTGCTAATTGGGTGTTTTTTGTAGCCACTAAAAAGACATATAAAACATATACTTAAAGAAATGCGTGATATAAACAGCTGAATATCAATGTGATATCGTGTTAGCTTCCTGTGTCATATGAAGTCTAATCACGATTTAAAGCTGGTTTCTCCCGCATTCGGTGACCCACTGACCGATACGATAATGCAGCTGCAACAGCTGTCTGGCCGTCGGCGTCTGCATGGAACGACAACTCCAGAGCTGTTCTTCGACCTGAAGTACATCTTTCAAATGATGGAGAGTCTGGGCTCATCTCGGATCGAGGGCAACCGCACAACCATCGCGGACTTGGTGGACGCTCGAATAGAAAACCCCAGAACCAAAGACGAGAAGTTACACGAGATTAGCAATATTGATGCTGCTACTGAGTTTATCGAGAGTGAGATTCGGCCTGGTGACGAGATAACTCATGCGCATGTCCGTGAGGCGCACAAGATCATCGTTGACGGACTGGCTTTGCCTCCCAAGGGCGAAGGAGATGCGACACCGGGCAGATATCGAGAGCAGGACGTTGCTATAGCCGGGGCGAAACACAGACCTCCTTCCTATCCGGATGTTCTTGGACTGATGGACGAATTACTGAGCTTCCTCAACGACGGAGGAAATGACCAATTCGCCTTCATACGAGTAGCGCTGGTTCATCATCGATTTACCTGGATTCACCCATTTACCAACGGAAACGGTCGAACGGTACGCCTGATTACCTACGCATCATTGATTCAGAAAGGATTCAATGTGGCCGATGGTCGGATAATTAATCCAGGTGCAGTATTTTTTTCGGACCGAGACACATACAACAATATGCTCGCAGCAGCTGACGCGGGAACAGAAGACGGGTTGCTCATGTGGTGCAGGTATGTGCTCGAAGGATTGTTACGTGAGTTTCAAAAGATTGACAGGCTTCTGGACATCGAAGATCTGAGAAAACAAGTACTGATTCCCGCCATTAAGCAATGCCGTAGACGCGGCGAAATAGATGCGACAGATGAGCGCATCCTCTTGCTCGCAGCTGAAGAGCAAATAATCGCGGCCAGGGATGTCCACGCCCTGCTGAAAAAGACCTACCAGACGGCCCAGCGAAGAATGAGGAAGCTAAAGGACAGGAAGCTTCTCTGTAAGTCAGCGCATGAAAAACAGCATTACAGATTGGCGTTTGCGAATAACGCGTTGATGCGCTCCGTTGTTAGCGCACTTCAGTCTGAGGGGTTTTTCAAAGGATTAGATGAGTCCGATTTTCAGTAACTGTGACAATCCCCTAATGGGGGCAACTATCGGCAATTGTACAAATTGGATAATGGAGAATTATTCAATTTAATTAGTTGTCTATTAGTTGTATTCCACCCATCGCCACCAAACAAAACAAATAGGGCCCGTTGAGGCCCTATTCTCTTGACTGCTGTGATTCAGGGTGAAAATTGCGGTAGATCTGCGAGCCGACCCGGGTCGAATGGGGCATCGCCAAAAAGCCCGGGGTAGTGGAAAGAACGAAGCTCGGCATGGAAGTCGCGCACCCTGCCTTCGTAGGCGAGCACAGACCCCATATCCGTTCCAGCCAGGTTCTGCAGCAGCCGCTCCAGCAGAGCCGGCGGCGCCGCTATCGCAAACAGCCCGGCCAGTCGATCGCGCTCAACTCGTCCCGCAGTGTAGGCTTGGGAGAGTTGTTCAGCTGTTTGATCGCCCACTTGCTGGAAGGCGTAATACCATCCCCAATCGAATCCTTCACCGGTATGGGTATAACCCGTCCATTCAGGATGCCGCTCTGTAAAGGGCTCCATCGTGTCCTCGACGGGCAAGTCCCAGGCATCGTTTACCGCCTCTCGCTGGGTCATGAGAATCTCTGCGCCAGTCGGAATCGGCACCATCACATCGATGATGGCACGGCTACCGGCGGGCATTATCGTGCTTAGCAATACCCACACGCCAATGAGGCTGGCGAGAATCACCGGCGCGGAACGTTTCCAGCTTGCGAACCACAGACATACCAGTGTCCAGAAGAGGATGTAGGCGACAACCAGAGCGACGGCGCCAATAAGCGTTGAGAAAGTGGTACCACTCAGGACGCCCGCAATAAGTAGCGGCGCGATGGAGGCAACCAGAATGCCGCCTGACCTGAGAAAAGCCCTTCGCCACCACAGTGATCCGCCACTAACGGCGGCTGCAACAAGCAAATTGAAGCGTCCTGCGCTGCGCTCACTGGCTTGCATATCATGCAAAAGGAAAATGAGAATCAGGGGCAGCACAAAGCCCGAAAGAAAGGCGAAATCGAAGCGGCCTATCAGTGCCAGTTCCGGATTGCCCGGGTCGTGCTCGTAAATCTGCCCCTCCAGCGCAAGCATACGCAGCCGGTGTTTCCACGAGGATGCGTCCCTCTGTCCCATCGCCGCGAAGGCGAAGTCCGATGGCGGGTCATAGGTTAGATGGAAGCTGTAGTAGGCTGCGCTGCCCCAATCACTTTGCTTAGTAAACTCGGCCAACCGATCTTGCTGATCGGCGTTGACCAGAAACGCAATGCTCTCTCGTTGTTGCCGAACCTCGGCCATACCTGACCAGACTGCAAATGATGAGAAACCCAGAACGACCAGGGTCCAGACCACGAACGCGCGATCACGCAACATGAACCGGGTCTCGTGTTTGAGCGCATTGAAATTACTCAAAGCCTCAACCTCCCGCCGGTCCAGATCAGCATGCCGGATAGCACTGCCAGCCAGACCACAAGCATCCAAATAGACGAACCGGCACCTGCCAGGCGTACTGAAGCACTGGCGGGTTCGAGGTAGAACTCATCAAGGACCTGCCAGTTGGATGCATCGACACGCGCGCGCTCCCAGGATTCCTCGTCGCGATTGCGGTTGATGTCGTCAATATACGAAAGCTCTTCCGCATGCGTCCGGTTCAGTCCCTGCACGAATTCGAACCTCAATTCTTCAGCCTGCTGAAGGAAGCGGTGATAATGAACAAGGTCCGTGCCGGACAGTGAGCGAGACGCAAACGCAACGGCCAGCGCGGGCGTTAGCCACCCATGCTTGCCAAGCAGCTCGCCCTGGCGCATTTCTGCTTCCTGACGGCGTTCAGCATAAACGTTCAGGGTCTTGGTCAGCTCCGCCTCAGCCATCTGCGCGAGGACGCCGCGTATGTTCACCTCCAGGTCTTCGACCCGATCCGCCCCATACTCTTCGAGCAGGCCCGCCTCCACGTTGTTATACACGGAGTCATCGACATCGTGCCCGTCACTCAGATCCCGAACCTCGGTCAGCATGGTGAGCTCCGTTTCAATTTTTCCGGCAAGTGGCGTGGCATGGGACGAAACGTTGACAGCGACAGCTGGCAGCACAAGGGTCAATGCGAGCCAGATCGCTGCAAGCGTTGCAATAACGGACGAGCGCTTTTCCAACACCGAGGAGATCAGTAGTGTCAGCGCGATCCAGATGGACAAATAGACAAGATAGACGCCGACAAGCGATATAGCGGCAAGCTGGCTTTCTCCGCTATTGAGCGAGACCAGGGCGCTGACGACGAGCGGCACTAGCAACAGCATAACGAACAAAAAGAGCGCCAGTTTCTTGCCTGCCAGGAGTATGCGACCGCTCAAGCCCTGCGCAAGCAAGGGCGCGAGTGCTCCCGCTTCCCGCTCTCGAGTCACTGCACCATGCCCGAGCACGATAATCAGCAGGGGTGCGAAGACCTGATAAATCAACGCCGGCGTCAACCAGGACAGGCCGCCGAGGTTGGCACTGCTCTCGGAAGCGGAAAACGTGGCTGAATTCTGGCGGTGGCCTTCTAGGAACATAGTTTGTCCCGTGACCGAATCCAGCCCCGGATCAAATATCGCCAGGGGCATGGGCGCCCGAAAGACATAGTGCCCATAGTGCACCATACGGTGCGGGTGGCGATCAGGCTGAGATAGAAAGATCTGCTCTGAATCGGCCTGATAGTGCGCACGTTCGTGAGATTCTGCCTGCATACGCACGGCGGTCAGCAGACTTACGAAAATCAGGATGACGAGGAAGATCGCGACCACCGCAAGCGCCAGCTTCGAACGCAGCCAGTAGCGCCACTCGTCCGAGGCGATGATCAGTGTGGCCTTCATGCGACTTGCTTATTCTTGCCTTCCCGATCCGAAAAAGCTCGGTGAACGGTTTCGGTCTTGATTCGGCCACCCTCGGGTGCAGAGAACTCCCCGACGAGCTTGCCGTCGCGGAGCAAGCCAATCCGGTCAGCGACCTGGCACGCACCGTAGACATCATGCGTCACCATGAGGATAGTCTTGCCGAAACCTGCAAGATCGCGAACGAGGTCATGAAACTCATCGATAGCACTGGGGTCGAGACCCGAGGTTGGCTCGTCAAGCAACAAGATGTCGGTATCCCTGAGAATGGCCAGTGCGATTGCCACTTTCTGACGCATGCCTTTCGAATAGTCTCTGAGATTGCGCCCCCTCGATTCCGGGTTTAGAGAAACGCGATCAAGAGCAGATTCGATGGCGGCTTCATCATCAGGCACCCCGGCGAGTTGCAGAAAATAGCGCAGATTCTCATAGGCATTCAGATGCTCATAAAGAGATGCCGATTCAGGGAGGTATGCGATTGCTTCGCGTGCCGCCTTGAGATGTTCGCCAACATCCAAACCGTTGACGGAAACACTGCCACCCGAAGGCGGCAGAAATCCGAGAAAACTCAGCAATGTGGTCGACTTGCCCGCTCCGTTGCCGCCAAGAAGCGCGTAGACTTCGCTGCTGTGGACAATAAAGGAAACACTGCTCAGGACTTCCTTGCCCGAGCGGAATACTTGAAGCCGATCTGCTTGCAGTTGGGCAGAGCTATTCACTTTTCTCTAAAAGCCTCGCTCAGAAGCGGATGTTGGCCGACACGCGGTAACTGCGCGGTGTGCCCGGTTGTACCCAGACTTCAGCATACGAGTTGGTGTAATACTCTTCATCGAACAAGTTATGTACCTCAGCTGTTAGGCCTAGAGACTCAGAGAAGTCATAGCTCGCAGCGACTCGCACCGTGGTGTAGCTCGGCAGCCTGAAGGTTGGATCGCCGAACTCGCCACTCCTGTCATCGACGTAAATCAGACCACCAATCAGCGTCAATTCTTTGCCAGCTAGTTGAGTCTGCTGGGCAAGTTGCAGGCTTAACTGGTTTTCAGGGACGTTCAGCAGATCTGATCCCGCAGGAATGAAGGCAAAAGAGATAAAGTCCGTGTAGTCGTTTTTGGTTTCAGCATCTACGTATGCATACGATAACCACATGCTAAGGGTGTCGGTGACGTTTCCTGTCAGATCAAACTCGAAACCCTGGCTTGCCGCTTTGCCTACCGCTGTGGGATTGAAATCCGCATCAAATGTCGCGATGTTGGAATGCTCAAGATCAAAGATCGGGAACGTACCCACCAGCGCACCGTCATTAAGCGCAAACTTTACTCCGATTTCCGTCGATTCTGCGATGTTGGGTTCCAAACCGTTCTCATCGGTGGCGCCTGAAAGCGGGCGGAAGTTTTCACCGTATGCCGCATAGATTGATAGTGTGTCTGTTGCCTTGTAAACGACACCAACCTGTGGGCTCACCTGGCTCTTAGAATAACGAGAGGTGCTGTCTGAAAGGCGATTATTGAGCCGTTGTTCATAATCATCAAAACGAGCGCCGAGCCGAATATCGAATTTCTCAGTCAGACTAATCTGATCCTGAACGAAAAAACCGACGGACTCCTGCGTTTCCACTCGGTCGATTTGCGGTGCCAGTTCGAGGCCGGAAACCGGGGAGTTTCCATAGACCGGGTTAAAAATATTTATGCTCTGATCGGTTGTTCTGTCTCGAAACGCGATCTGATCATTTTCAAATTCGTCAACATCGACACCTGCAATAATGCGATGCTCTATTCCGCCAACGTAGAAGCTTCCACTCAGCTCCGCCCGAAACACCTGGTAAGTCGCATCATAGTCTCGATCTCGGCTAAATCGACCGAAGTTTCCGTCGATATCCGGGGCGCCAAAACCATTCTCTGATGCCAGCCCATCGAGGGAGGTATCACGATAGTTGAAACCAACGAGGGCGCTCCAGTCGTCACTCAATTCATGTTGGTACTCCAGCTGATGGCCGAGCACATCCGTGTCAATCGGACCATAACTGGGCTCGCCGAGGAAACGGCTCTCAGGGATCCGGCCTAGCTGGTCATCGATGCCGATCACGCCGCGATCGAAAGGTGTTTCCTGAGCACTGTATTCCATTTCATAGATGAGTTGGCTTTCATTGCTGATTCGCCAGGCAAGCGATGGGCTGAACGCCAGCTTCTCGGTTTCTACAGTATCCCTAAAACTCTCAGCATCCTCATAAGCGCCAACAAGGCGAATTGCAACAGCATCGGACAAGGGGGCGGTGTAGTCAAAATCGGCACGGTAGGTACTAAAACTCCCTGCAGAGACCCTGAATTCTCCAGCCGTGTCAAAGGTGGGTCGCTTGGTTACCAGGTTCACGGTACCTCCAGGCTCACCGCGCCCAAACAAAGCGGCACGTGGGCCCTTTAGCACTTCAACGGATTCGATACCGGACAGGTCCCTGGAGCCGCCGAAACCGCGACCGGCGTTAAAGCCGTTCACGAGGTAATTACTCGGCAGGTTTTCATCGCCAACAAAACCACGAATCGCGAAGCTGTTCCAGAGACCACCGAAATTGTTCTGCCTGGCTACGGAAGCCGACAAATCCAGAGCCTGGACGAGGTCGATAGAACCCGCATTGCGTAAGGTTTCGGCATCGATCTTCAACTCGGCTTGCGGCGTTTCAAACAGATCGAATTCTCCCTGGTAGGCCTGCCGCGTGCCGACAACCGTAATGTTGTCAATGTCCGAGTTGTCTGCATCGGCAGATTGCGCTGAAACGGGGTTAGCCCAAAGGACGATAGTCGAAGCGCCCACAATTAGCGGAACGCATAGTCTGTTGTTCATGAGAATCTCCTGACGGAATCGGCTTGGTAAAGACAAGCGCCCAGACGGCTCTCTTCTGCCGCTACGGCTTGGCGAATCGACCTGCCGAATTGGCGGTCGCGAATGGAATAGAAGAAACGATTAACGTTATAACATAACAGTGTAGTGCGGGAGAAGTTCCGAACTGCGGAATTGCCACAGTCGCCCATAAGTCGTTCTCCTCGGGTGTTTTTCCACTGGCATTAACGCCTTGGTACGACGCGAAGATGAATAGAAAATCATTGAAAACAGATACTTGGGCGCGAGTTAGTCGATCGGAGGATTTCCTGAGTTATTGCTGGAGCGTTTCAATTCCACCCATCGCCACCAACCCAGGAAAAGGCTCCGGTCGTGCAGCCATTTCCATTCAAGCAAGAAAGATCAATCCGCGCTGCACGTACGCGCTATACATTGGTGCCAGGCCATCGCCAATTTCAGAATTGGCCAGACAAGGTTAGAACGACCTCCAGGCCGCTGCGCCGCGTACGATCTTCGACGAACCGAATCAGTTCCGTGGCACGGCTTCCCACATACACGGCCCTCGATCTCTGCCTCGGCTCATCCAGGACGTTGTTGGCATCCAGCCGCAATCGTGTTTTTTCGCTGAATGCCAGTGCTGCGAAGACCGATACTTCCACGTAGTCGAAGTCCTTCTCGAGCTCGTCGAAGCCAAAGAAGAACTCGCTTGTTCGATGGCGTAGCTTGACTCCATAGTCGATACCAATCGAGCTTATTGCCTGTCGGTATTCGAGGTCGACTCTGAAATCCCGCTCGTTCGACAATCGGCGTTCGCCAAGCGTGACGGGATCGGTGACCTTCGATTTCTGTGCGCGCAAGTCGAAGTCCAGGTAGGCGTTCTGCCACGGCAGGAATGATAGTGGTGTCGTCCCATTCATCGTGAAGCCAAACACGCTCGCACTGCCAATATTACCCGGAACTTCGGAGTTGTCTGTCAGCGGGAGCAGATCCTGAACATCGGTTATGCGCTCGCCGAAAATACCCGTTCGAATAGATCTGTCGTTGCCGATTCGCCTCTCGTACTCGGCAGACAGTCGCCATCTCTGATCGGGCTCGAGATCTGGATTGCCGAACTCGAATTCATCGTCATCGAAATCGTTGGAACTTACGAAATCGGCGAAATTCAGCTGGCCAACAGTCTGCTCCAGTCGAACGCGCCATTGCGTATCGTTCGCCGTATCGATTGTCAGGGCCAGCCGAGGTTTTACGAATACAAACTGGCGCGTCTTCTCCACATCGCCATCCTGAGAGATCTCGGATGCCTCGATGGTCAAGCGAGAATCAAGCCGCACTCGATCAGCGATGGGCATCGAAAAAGAGACGAACCCCTCGACACGCCGTTCGTCTACACGTGTATTGGCGCCAGGAGTGTCAATCGGTACCTCACCATTCCCATCGTCTTCAAATAACGACAACGTGTTGTCTACAAAGGTCTCACCGTACTCCAGGCCGTAGCGAGTCAAACTGTCGTTTTCTGCTCTGTGATCGATCGACACTGCCAGTATCGTCTCCCCGGTTGCTCGATCCGTTTCTGATCTGTCTGAAAGCCCCTCGGGCTCCAGCACACGGGTGGATGACTCACGAAACTCCTCCCGATCAACCAGCAAGAGCGCGCGTACGCTTGATGACCTGGAGGCCGAGTATTCAAACTGGGTCGATACTTCGAAGCGGTCATAAGGAACCACGTCTGATCGAGTCTGCACAGTTCGTGAGTCCTGCGTTGATGTGCGTTCCGAGCGTTCCATCGAACGTTCGGTACCGGATCGCGACTCGCCGTTGATACCAAGGACGCCGCCAAACACGTCCGAGAACTTGGCCGATGCGAAAACTGTCGTATAGCGGTCACGTGAAGTCTGATTTTCCGTTCGCTGTTCGACAGTCTGCGCACCTGTGTTGACGAGTTCGGGTCCTTCGGACCCAGCACGTAGGTTGCCAGCCTGTAATCCCAGGTTGAAGCTCGACGAATCGAAGACGCGCAGGGCGGACATTGATACTTCGCTGGAGGAATGTCCCAGTCTGTTGGAGGCGCCCAGCAACTCGTATGTAATCGTCCGTCGGTCCGGTGATTCAATCAGCACTACATCGAGAATCGACGTGTGAGTCGTGCTGCCGAGCAACTCTACCGAACCACTCGCGAGAGCGACGTGGCGGACTGCGGATGCCGGAATTTGAGACAGGATCTCCGTCAGGCTTCGGCTCTTCGCTACCGGTCTCTCGCCGTTGAGCAAGACGTTCCCCGCGGTTGCCTCGAAACCGCGGACCGAGCGTCCCTCATCCAGCACGAATCCGGGCACGTTGAGAACAATATCTAATGCCGAGACTACGTTGAACTTGTCAAAATACGGTCGGTTGAACTGCAGCGAGTCCTGCGAGTCTTCATGTTCCACGGGCGCTTGATCAGCGAGACTGGCCTGGGCGCCCAGCAACAATAGGCAACCCAGTGCAATCCACTTCTTCCTGTCTGCTGTGGCTTTGTTCATGGCAAGCCATTTTTTCGGCTGCACGGGCACCGCTCAACGAACTTTCGCTGAATTCTCCTGACATCTTTCTAACATCAACGGCTTACGCTCGATGTCGATTAGAATTCACTTGAAGGTGGTGTGAGGTTTCGGCTAGTTTGACTTCTGGTGGGTTGCCGGCAAGCAATACGGAGTCCGGGTTTTGTTCAAGAGTCTCGCCAGTCGTGAGCAGGAGCATTGGAAATGCCAGTGAAGCCTCGGTTTCTTCAGATCGGCGATATGCAATTCAACCCGGCGGACTGGACGTTAAGCCGGTCGGGTAAACGGCTCCCGCTGACACGACAGTCCGGCCAGTTGCTCGGTTATCTCATAGAGAACCGCGACAGAACCGTACCAAGAGACGAGCTGATAGAGCGGTTCTGGTCGCTCGATAGTATTGGTGCCGACGATCGTCTGAACACCTGCGTTCGCAGAATTCGGTCGGTTATCGATGCAAATGCCAGCACCGACTCATTGATCGAGACGAGGCCCCGAGTTGGGTACCAATTTGTTGGCGATGTCGTGGAACCCTTCAGCCGTTCTGAACGCACGCCGAAAGCAACGGGCAACCTTAAGTGGTGGATCGGTGGTGCACTCGGGTCGACGGCCGTCGTCGCCGTGGTCTCCGTGATCGTCAGCGGGTGGCCATCGCCTCCGGCGGCAACGAGCGGGTCGGTTTATCGCAATGACGGCTATCGACTGGACAAATCGGGCACATTGAAATCAAGTTGCGATTTCGAGTTCGAAGGCGGCCCGGGTTGGTGTGACATCAAGGGTGAAGGCATTGTGACGTTCTCGTATCGGGACCGGTTCCTGCTTCGAGTGGAAGTCACGCCCACGAGGGACGTACGCTGCGAGCTTGGCGATGGCGAGGTCTCCTGCAGCTAAGAAACGGGTTTTCAGCCGGCGGTCACTGAAGTCGCTCCTGATGTGCATCGCCGAGTTCGACAATCGCCTTGTTCTCAAGAATCGATTTGTTCGGGTACGCAGCGCCACGGGCGCTAACCTCCAGCATTGACCGACCAATCGACTCCGCCGCGACTGCCATCTTGATAGGGCTGAGAATGGCATAGCCAATGCGATGTCCGATGTGTGCCTCCGATTCGGTGGGCAGGATGACCGCCGGACGATACGAGATCACTCGCAGGTTGGCGTCGGCCGCCAGGTTCGCAAGTTCGCTTTCAGCAAGCGCTTTCTCACGAGCCCACATCATTCGCGAATTGGCTTTCGCACCACTGCCGCTGACGTAGTGAAATGAAGCACCGTCCTGACTGCCGACGCTTAGCCAGGCAGTCACGAATCGTAAGGGATAGTCCCGGTGAATCTCGCGGTAGGTCTCCTCGTCCATCCCCACCGCGCTCAGCCCGATGGCCCAGAACACGGCATCGATATCGGCGAGCTCGTCGAGAATCGCCGAGTAATCCGAATAGTCCTTGTGGATCACCATCTTGACCTTGCCGGACGCAACGCCTGCCTCAATCCGTGGCGAAGGTCGCCGCGTAAAGACACGCACTGTATCGACGCTGGGGTCGTTGATCGCTGCCTTCAGCAGGCCGTCACCGATCGTTCCGGTGGCGCCGAAGATGGCGACTGTGCGATGGCGGTCAGTGTTGAAATCCTGCACCGTCATGGATACCTCGTTGCCGCTGTTGATGATCAGCAGTGCAACATAAAAGACTAGTGTCGCAACGGTGATCGCGCCGGAAATCCGCTTAAACATCCTCTTCGCCAAAAGCCAAACCTCAGGTCATTCGGCGTGAGCATACCCGACTCCGCTTCGAGGAAGCTATGGCGCGGCATTGAGCCGTGTTCGAACCTTAACCTCGCCATGCAGGGTCCGGTGGACAGGGCAGCGGTCCGCGATCTCGACCATGCGTTCCCGCTGCTCTTCGGTGAGGTCGCCCTCCAGTGTGAGTACGCGTCGAAACTCGTCGACCTTTCCGGATGTCGTCTCGCAGTCTTCGCAATCAGCGGCGTGGATCTTGTCATGCGTGACTGTGACCGAGGCCGAGCGCAAGTCCAGTTTCTTGTGCCGCGCGTACATGCCCAGTGTCATCGTGGTGCACGACGCCAGTGATGCTGCGAGCAGGTCGTACGGCGTCGGACCCAGGTTCGTACCGCCGACAGAACTCGGCTCGTCGCCGACCAGGTGGTGCGGCCCGGCCTGAATATCCGTCCTGAAGCCGGGAAATTCGGTGCGAGCAACGACTTCGCCCTCGGCGGCCTGGCTCTTCTCGTCGCTATCACGCCTCTGAAGGTAGCGCGACGCCCAGGCCGCGATGACCGATCCGACATAGCTCGAGTCTTCCTCCCGGCTCAGCAGGTGGTCGGCCTGGTCGAGGCTTACGAAACTCTTGGGGTGCTTGGCGGCCGCGAAAAGCATGCTGGCGTTTTCCAGCTCCACGGTCTCGTCCAGCGGAGCGTGCAGGATCATCACGGCTTTCCTGAGGCTGCCCAGTGACTCCGGCATCGGGTGGGACTCGAGATCGTCCAGGAACTGCTTCTTGATCGTGAACGGACGCCCACCCAGTTTCACCTCTGCGATACCCTCGGCCTGCAGCGTCTCCCTGGCAGGTTCCAGTAGCTTGGCGACGTGCACCGGTTCCGCCGGCGAGCCGATGCTGGCAACCGCTACAGCGGAGGGAACGCTATGCGCGGCCTGCAAGACGGCGGTACCGCCAAGCGAATGCCCGATTAGCAACGACGGCGCTTCGTACTCGGCGTCAAGAAAGCGTACCGCTGCCAGCAGGTCTGTGACGTTGCTTGAGAAACTCGTATCGGCAAACTCACCTTCGCTTTGCCCAAGCCCTGTGAAGTCGAACCGAAGCACCGCGAATCCAGCCTCCGTCAACGCTCGGCTGATGTTGGTCGCCGCGTGCAGGTTCTTGGAGCATGTGAAGCAATGGGCAAACAAGGCGAATGCCTGCGGTTCGCCGGTCGGCATGTCGATGATGCCGGCGAGCGAGTCGCCGGCATCGTTTTCAAACTTAACGTTGATTTTTCGCACTATCGGATTCTCCGTGGCAGTTGGGGACGCTCGTTACCGTTCGCGGCTGAGCGCACGATCCGGTAACGATATCGCTACGGCCAGCAAGACTGCGTCTTCTTCCAAGACTAACAAGTTGAAGAGACTTCGTTTACGCCGCGACCGAGGCTCCGAAAAGGCGATCGAATTCGCCGCTCTGATCCAGCGCAACCAGGTCGTCGCTGCCACCGATGTGCTGCTCGCCTACGAAGATCTGCGGCACAGTCCGCCGTTGTGAACGCTCCTTCATCTCTGACTGGAGTGCTTCGTCATAGGTGACGTCGATCTCGTCGTAAGCGATGCCCTTGCGATCCAGCAAGGCCTTGGCGCGCGTGCAGTACGGACAATAGTTCTTGGTGTAGATCGTTACGTTGGTCATGGTCTGTCTCCGTTGTTTCAGGTTGTCGTAACGATAAGTCAGTGAGAGGATACTTTCGATATCTAAAGGTATTTATTATTGGTATTGATCGTCTATACTAGACAGCTCACGTAGACGATAGGTATCCAAATGGAAGTACTCAGTGACATCCTGCGTGCGATGCGGGTCGAAGGCAGCGTGTACTTCTGCGACAAGCTGGAGGCCCCATGGCGTAAGGACTTCACGGAGACGACCGATGCTTCTTTTCACATGATCCGGCGCGGTGAGTGCTGGGCCAGTGTCAATGACAACGTCACTTACCTGGGTCCGGGTGATCTCATCTTCCTGGCGCCAGGGGTCGACCACGTGCTGACCAGTGACGCGCCGGCCGGCGATCAGGTTTCGGCTGCGGCCGGGACGATGCTGTTGTGCGGCTACTGCAGCTTTGCGGCGGACACATTTATGCCGCTTGCTGACATCTTTCCGCAGCAGACCATCATCCGCGCGGAAGAGCTGGACCGTCACGTTTGGCTCAAGGGCATGCTCGACCAATTGAGTTCTGAGTACTTGTCCGAGGCGCCTGGCTCGGAGCTCGTCGTCAACAAGCTGACCGAAGTCGTGCTGATCGAGCTCGTCCGCATCAACTTCTGCCGCGAACAGGACAACCCGTTCCTGCTCGCGCTCAACGACGACTCTGTGTCCAAAGCGCTGACCCTGATTCACGCGCAGCCGCAGCAATCGTGGACGCTGGAGTCACTTGCGAGCGAGGTGGCCTTGTCGCGGGCTGCCTTCGCCAAGCGCTTTACTTCGCTGGTTGGCCAGTCGATGTACCAGTACCTCACCGCCGTGCGCATGGAGCGCGCGCGCGAGTTCTTGTCGACAACGCAGCTACCTGTCTACGAGGTAGCGAGTCGAAGTGGATACGAATCCGAGCTGGCATTCAAACGCGTCTTCAAGAAGTACACGGGCGAGACGCCAAACCAGTACAGGAAGCGATGAGACCATGCATCTGCGGCGAGGTTGCGGCAGCAAACTCATCGCGACGTTCTGCTATGTCGACGCAAATAATCGCGCCTGCTAAAGTGACGCGTCGTTGCACATGTAACGCTCAATAAATCAAAACAAGAAGGGGGACGTCATGCGCCGGTACCTTATTGCTCTGTTCACACTCACAGTCTTCGCACCGATGGCCATCGCCGAGGACGATGCCGATTCGGAGCCGGGGTTCAATGAGTCGACGTTCAAAGGCCTGGAGTTCCGGAGCATCGGCCCGGCGTTCATGTCCGGGCGAATCTCCGATCTAGCGATTCATCCTGAGAATCGGAGCGTCTGGTATGTCGCCGTCGGAAGCGGCGGTGTCTGGAAGACCGAGAATCGCGGCACGACCTGGACGCCGCTTTTTGACGACGAGGACTCGTATTCCATCGGCAGCCTGGCCATCGATCCAAACGATCCGGATACGATCTGGGTCGGTACGGGCGAGAACATCAGCGGTCGCCACGCGGGTTACGGCGACGGCCTGTACCGCAGTCGTGACGGCGGTCAGAACTGGGAAAAAATGGGTCTCGAGGCATCCGAGCGCATTGGCATGATTCTCATAGACCCGAGCGATTCGAACACGATGTTCGTCGCGGCGCAGGGTCCCCTCTGGTCCGGCGGTGGCGAACGTGGCCTGTTCAAGTCGACCGACGGCGGCGAGAACTGGCGCAAGGTGCTCGGCGACGGGCTCGGAAACACCGCCGACGACGATCGGTACACCGGTGTTTCCGAAGTTCACATGGATCCCCGCAATCCCGACGTGCTGTATGCGGTGTCCTGGCAACGGCTGCGCAGCGTCGCTGTCCTGCTGGATGGCGGACCCGGGACGGGTATTCACAAATCCGAAGACGGCGGAGAGACCTGGCGCGAACTGACCGAAGGCCTGCCGGAGGGGATCAAAGGGAAGACCGGCCTCGCCATCAGCCCGATTGACCCGGACGTTATCTATGCCACCATCGAGGAGACCAATCGCAAGGGCGGTTTCTGGCGTTCAGCCGACGGCGGTGAGACGTGGGAGAAGAAAAACGACTACCTCTCGAGCGGCACGGGTCCGCACTACTACCAGGAACTGTTTGCGTCCCCCCACCATTTCGATCGTGTCTACCAGATGGACGTGCACCTGCACGTCACGAAGAACGGCGGAGACGATTTCGAACGGCTCAGGCATGAAACCAAGCACGTCGACCATCACGCGATGGCCTTCGACCCCGACGACGAGAATTACCTGCTCGTTGGGACCGACGGCGGCATCTATGAGAGCTTCGACCAGGGCAAGACATGGCGCTACATCCATAACCTGCCGATCACGCAGTTCTACAAGGTGGCCGTGGACTACGACACCCCGTTCTACAACGTCTACGGCGGCACACAGGACAACAACAGCCAGGGCGGTCCATCGCGAACGAAGGACTTCGCAGGCATCAGGAACAGCGACTGGTTTGTCACCCTGGGCGGCGACGGCCATCAGTCGGCTGTCGATCCAAACAATCCCGACATCATCTACGCGCAGTGGCAGCAGGGTAACCTGACGCGATTCGATCGCCGTACCGGCGAAAATGTCTATATCCGGCCACAGGCAGCCGAGGGCGACCCACCCGAGCGCTACAACTGGGACGCGCCGATCCTGATCAGTCCGCACGATTCGAAGACCATTTTCGTTGCGACGCAGCGGATGTGGCGCAGTGACGACTACGGCGATACGTGGAGCGCTATCTCCGGCGACCTGACGCGCAACGAGAATCGCACGCGCCTGCCCATCATGGGCCGAACATGGAGCTACGACTCGCCCTGGGACCTGTACGCGATGTCGATGTTCAACACGATCGTCAACGTGTCACAGTCGCCGCTCGATCCGGAACTGATCTACGCGGGCACCGACGATGGCCTGATCCAGATCACCGAAGATGGCGGACAAAACTGGCGTCGCGTGGATCGGCTGCCCGGCGTACCGGATCGTTTCTTCGTCAATGACATCAAAGCCGACCTGCATGACCCGGACACGGTCTATGTCGTCGTCGATGACCACAAGAACGGTGATTTTTCACCTTACATCCTGAAAAGCGAGAATCGCGGCCGCAGCTGGAAGAGTATTTCAAGCAACCTGCCGGAGCGGCATATCCTCTGGCGCGTCGTGCAGGACCATGTGAACCCCGGCCTGATGTTTGTCGGATCGGAGTTCGGCGTGTTCTTCACGGTCGATGGTGGCGGTGCGTGGACCAAGCTGAAGGGCGGGTTGCCGAACATCCCGTTCAGGGACCTGGTCATCCAGACACGAGAGAACGACCTGGTCGGTGCGACCTTCGGTCGAAGCTTCTACGTACTCGATGACTACACGCCGTTGCGGAGCATCACGCAGTCTGTACTTGCAGAAGGCGAGGTGTTGTTCCCGGTGCGTGATGCGCCCTGGTATCAACCGAAACGCCTGCTCGGCTGCAGCAAGCCGACGTGCAAGGCCAGCCAGGGCGACAGCTACTACGTGGCGCCCAATCCTCCGTTCGGCGCCGTGTTTAATTACTACGTCGCCGACGGCATGAAGACCAGTAGAGCCGCCCGCCAGGAAGCGGAAAAAGACGCCATCGATGAAAACGAAAACGTCCGCTTCCCGGATTGGGACGTCATCCTGGAAGAAGAACGCGAAGACGAGCCTGCAATTGTCTTCATCGTGCGTGACGCTGCCGGTGACGTCGTTCGCCAGATCGAGGCGTCCGCAGACGCGGGCTTCAATCGCGTCGCATGGAATCTCCGTTATCCGCCACTGCAGCCGTGGAGCGCCGAAGAATCGACGTCATACACGGACGACGACGGTGTGCTCGTCGCGCCCGGGACTTACAGCGTGAGCATGGCCAGGCGTGTCGACGGCGCGCTGTCGGACACGGGTGAGTCGCAGGAGTTCGAAGTCGTGTCCATTCGCGAAGAGCCTGTTCTACCAGGCAGTTCGCAGGAGCAGCGCGTCATTTTCGAGAGCGGACTGGATGAACTGGTCCGCGCCTCCCGGGGCACCGTTGCCTCGATCGACGAGATCGTAATCGAGCTCGATGCCGTCAAGGACACGCTCGAGCGTTCGGTGGACGATGGCTCACTGTACGAGATTGCGACCTCTATCCAGCAACGCTTGAAGGAGTCGCGTGATCGCCTGAGCAACAACCCACAGCGCTCGATCTATAACGACATCGGCGAGATGACGGTGACAGCGCGCCTGTTCCACGCGCGCTACTCGGCTACGGCGCAGACCTACGGTCCGACGCCTGAGCAACGCAAGTCGTATCGCATTGCACGGGATCTTTACGCCGACGTCGTCGAAACGCTTGCGACGCTGGTTGACGAGGAGTACGCGGCATTGAAACGGGCCATGGACGTTGCCGGCGTCCCTTGGACACCCGGCCGAGGCGTTCAGCGTTAGGTAGTCGCATATCCAGGCGGGGCGGCGGCAGGCAGGATTGCCAACCACCATCGGTTGACCGGGGCCGCTCAGGGAGCGGCCTTAGTCCCCGGAGGCTCGCAACGCGTCTATCAGCTGATCCACCTGCTCATCGGAGAGCGGTTGTTCGGAATAGGGCGGCACTGCGTCGCTGTTGGACAGCAGTCCGGCGATCGCTTCGAGTGCGTCTGCTCGAAGCTCCGGATCAGGGCTCTGCAACACCTCTCGTAATTCGGTGATGGCATCGGCACTGCCTTCTGAAGCGTAGGCGCCCAACGTGCCGATCATCTGTACGCGCTCGTCGCCAGCATAGTTGGCCGCCAATAAGGACGCTTCCCTGGTACGCTGTTGTCGCCTCTCTTCGTCCTGTAGATCCTGCGCGCTCGAGTGACGGACAGACTCCATATTGTCGATGATCAGCAATTCGTCCTCTGAGTCCGGAAGCGGCGTATCGTCAAAGATCAGTTCGTCGTCGAAAGCGTCGGCTTGGGGAGGTTCTTCTGTGACGCGGGGCGACTCCAGGGGTGTTTCTATAGTGTCAGCAGGGTCATGGACAACCCGCGGCTCGTAGGTCGCGTCGGCTGTCTCAGCCGCCCGCTGCGACGAGGAAACGTACAAGTAGGCAAGTGACAGAGCAAAGGCTGCGGTGCCAGCACCCAGTAACAGTGTCTTATGCCGGATCATTCGCGAGAGTGTCCCGTACTCCGTATTTACAGGCAAGAAAGGCAGGGTCCGAGGACCCTGCCTTCTTTGCGTAGCAGCGATGCAATCAGATTATCGACCGATCTTTCTACCGCGCAGGTGGCGTACCGCGATGAGGCTCGGCTTCGAGATCTGGGTTTCGCCGACCGGCCACCGCGGCAGTGGCGTACCGTCCGGCTCCTTGGGTTCAAACGCCGAACCGGGGTCGCCGGACCGCGGGTCGTGCGGATGCTGAGGCGCACAGAAGAACGTCCTCTGGTCGCCGGAGAACTCGGGTCCGCAAATCTCGCACCCAGGTACTCCTGACAGGAACTGCCGGAGAACACCCCGATCACGGCCGGCGACGGGCACTGCAAAGACGCCGTCATTCTGGCCGAATCCGACCCCGTCACTGAAGAACTGGCCGTCGGTCGAGATCCAGAGGTTGCCGTCGTCATCCCAGACAATATTGTCGACGTCGGAGATTGGGCTGACGCCGGCAGCGAGGGCCTCTTCGTTGCTCAGTTCACCGTACTTCGTATCTTGCTCATTATTCGGCAGCGCAGGGTTGCCGCACTTGACGAAAATATCCCAGGTAAACGTCGTCGCCGCGAAGTCGTCGTCATCCTCGAACAGCTCGACAAGATGTCCGTGCTGGTTGTTGATACGGGGATTGGCTTCGTTGGGCTCGGTGCGCCGGCTGTTGTTGGTCAGTGTAATAATCACGCGACCGTCCACCGGGCTGACTTCTACATCTTCAGGTCGGTCCATCGGTGTCGCCATGAGTGCATCGGCGGCGCCGCGGGTGTTGATCAGGACTTCGGCCTGTGAACTGAAGCCGGCTGTCATGAGCAACGGCCCGGAAACCGGGTCGTCAATATCGAGCGGCAGCCACTTTCCAATACCTCTGTCGTCTTCGGGTGTATCGCCGACGTTGAACTGGGCAACGTACAGCGTGCCCTCGTCGAGCAAGTCGCCGTTGGCCAGCCGGCTTCCGGCGTGATACCGGCCCTTTGACACGAACTTGTAGACATACTCGAAGCGCGCGTCATCACCCGAGTAGACGGCGACCTGTCCCGATTTCGCAATCGCAACAGAGGCGCCTTCGTGCTTGAACCGCCCCATGGCCGTACGCTTCATCGGCACGCTGTCCGGGTTGTACATGTCTATTTCGACAATGTAGCCGAAGCGGTTGTACTCGCGCGGGTTCTTGGACAGGTCGAAACGCGGGTCGGTCTCTTCCCAACGGCGACCCGACGCGCCACCTCGGCCGGGGACCCGCGCACTGAGCGCCTTGCTCTCGGCATCCGGATTGTCGTCGTTGTTGCCGAAGTACTGGTCGAAATTCTCTTCGCAGGTGAGCACCGTTCCCCAAGGCGTACGTCCGCCGGCGCAGTTGTTGAACATGCCATCGACCATCGTACCCGTCGGGTCAGCCGCGGTTCGCAGCAGTTCGTGACCACGGAGCGGACCGCGAATCTCGATAGGGGTCGTGCCAGTGATACGACGGTTGAAGGGCGAATTGCGCACGAACCGCGTCTTGCCGTTGCGCCGTTTCTTGACCTCGATCACCGACAGGCCATGGTTCTCGATCTCGATCCGGCGCTGCTTCGCCTGTTCGGCTGAGTTGCCCGGAAGATTACCCACATAATCGCGGAACATCTGCCTGCCCGTGGTGTATTCGTGGTTGATCGCCATCAGCGCGTATTTGCTGGAACGTTGTTGCAGGCCCGGCAGGAAAAGGCCTAGGAAGAACTCCTGGATGGGCCGGAGTCGGCCGTGGCGACGAATGGTATTTCGTACCCAGTGAGGCAGCGGGTACCACAACACCAGGTCGTTGTTGAAGCCGAATTGCCTGGCCGCGTCTTCCGGCGTCTGATGATCCACATCAAATTCCGGCATGCCGGGGAACAGCGGATCGCCCCAGCGTATGACGACGTTATAGTCGTAGCCCAGCGGTACGACGATGTCGGCATTATTCCCTGGTGGTACCGTTTTGAACGTTAGCCGGTTGCCCGGGTCCCGACGACGATAGCGATAACTACCGTCAGCATGAGCCGGCTCCACAAGCGCCGGAGTAACTGTAAATGCCGCGCCCGCAACGGCGGCGCCTGTAAGGAACGCACGGCGTTCCATTTTTCGGTTCATTACGTGCTGAATGTACTCGCCCTGACACTCGTCGAGAGAGCGTTCAGGGCACTCCCATTCTTCGTCCGATTGCTGGACGGGTGTGACTGCGTCTTCTTGCCTTGCCGCCATGCTATTCTCTCCTGGCTATTGGCCTCCTCTCCGGGCCGGCACTATGTCGGTCGCCGCTTTTTTTTATAGGAGGCAGATTTAGTTAGGAAGGATAGAAGTGGCTCAAGACACACTCATGACACTGGGTTTTCGAGAACGTTAAGAGAAAATGATGGGAAGGTTTCGATCCCGCCATGACCGGTCGGCTGCCCGTCAGGCGTACTGACTTATTCGCTTGCGGGGCGAGTCGCCCGCTGTTCTATTTGCTACGCGTTTGTCGATTGGCAGGCCAGCAGCGCCAACGGTGACGCGTCGCCAAATCGCCTAGGTACCGACAGTCACAACCACTCGGCCGCTCACCTTGCGTTCTTCGACCATCTCATGCGCCTCGGCGATTTCGTCCAAGGGAACCAACGCTCCGATCTCATAGCCTGGCCATTCGCCTTCGAGCGCCGTATTCAACGCTTGTGCGGCAGAAATCTTCGCTTCAACAGGGAAGTCGTCACTGCCAAGAAAATGCAGGCTTACATTCTTGAAGACCAGTGGCCAGAAGGGAATTGTTGGGGCTGGGGTGCTGGTGGCGTAGGCGGACATCGAGCCTCCCTGCTTTAGCAGTTGCTCGTCAATATCGATGTTCGCATGGAAGGCCACTTCGACAATGTGATCGACCCCGTCTGGCGCATACGACTGTATTTCCTGAACGACTTGATCCGGTGCCAGGCCCTTGGTAACGACGACATGCTGCGCGCCGGCGGCCATCGCGGTGTCCGAATCGGCGGATGCGCGGACGGTCGACACGACGGTCGCGCCTGCGAGTCTCGCAAGGCCAATCGCACATTGACCGACAGCACCGGCTCCGCCCTGGACGAGGACCACTTGATCCTCCACGGGTCCGGCGACATGGACGGCGCGATGCGCTGTAATGCCAGGAATTCCGAGGCAGCTACCCTGCTCGAAAGAAACACCATCTGGCAGACGTACCGCCTGGTATGCCGGAACCACGACATACTCGGCCGCGGTGCCGAACGGGCGATAGCTTTGCGCGCCGAAACACCAGGCGCGTTCTCCGATGCGAGCTTCGTCGACGCCGGCACCAACCTGGTCGATCACGCCGGCGCCATCGCTGTGCGGGATGACCAGCGGGAAGGGCATGCCGGTACCGAACTGGTCGGTGCGCTTCTTGACGTCGCCGGGATTGACGCCCGAGGCGCGCACAGCAATTCGGACTTCGCCTGGCCCGGGCTCCGGCGTTGGACGCTCGCCTACCTGCAGGACCTCCGACGGTGCGCCTTGCGACTCATACCAGGCCGCTTTCATAGATCGCTTGCCGGATTTCGGCGGACAAGGGCTCTGTCAATCGTCATTCGTTAACCACTCGCAAGTGCAACTCGAAATGCGGCCGACCTGCGATGCGGTTGTTCAGCAGTAGAACCGTCATGCCTTCGACCCAGCGTGCGTTGTCGATATCGCCAACGTCGATCGGGTGAAGATCCATGGCGCTGACGATTTCCGCCACTTTCTCCTTCGCTTCAGCACTGTCGCCAACCAGTGGAATGGAGATATCGCCGCCGGGCTCGATCATCTGCCGCCAGTTGAGCGTGCTGAACGCTTTGACAACAAAGGCGTCCGGAGCCGCGTCCTGGATGATGCGACCGTTGGACGTCGATACGCCGTGGCCGATCTCCGTGCTCCAATCCCCTGTCAACGGGTTTGTCGGGTCTATGATGATCTTCCCGGACAGATCGCCGAGGCCGCGCACGATCTCCTCGACCATCAGACCGGGGACGGCCAGCACGACAATATCTGCGCCTGTGGCCGCGTCCTTCGGCAGCTTGGCCGCGGCGTTACCCGGAGTCTTCGCGATGAGGTCTTTAACTTTTTGGCTGTCCGGGTTCCGCGAGCCGTAGACGATGTCATGGCCCTGGGCCGCAAACTCGGGTCCCAGGGCACTGCCGACCTGGCCGGTGCCGATTACGGCTATCGTGTCGGCGATGGCGATTGAGCCAGCAGAAATCAGCATCAGGACGCAAGTTAGAAGAGCTTTCACAGGCGATCTCCTTCGAAATGATGGAGTTGCAGGATATCCTGATGCACCGTTGGACGGAATCGATACCGCCGAAAACAAAGAGGGCACCCCTCGCGGGGTGCCCTCGGGCTTAGCGAAAGCGCTCTGTCTTACTCGTACGTGTACCTGAATCGAACCCCGATGGACCGCGGCGGCAGGACGTTGGCCCGGAACGAGCGAACGTTGGCGCCGTTGATCGTCTGGTTGCTCAGCTCCGTGCTGGACACGCTGGACTCCGAGTACTCGTCGAACAGGTTGTCAACGTAGCCGGTCACCGACCAGGTGTCGGTCACGTAGCCAACGTTCAGCGCGGCGCGCCCGTAGCTGTCGAGCTTCAGGCTGGTGCCGCGACCGCCGGTCCGGGACAGTACATCGTCCTGCCACGCGTAGCCGCCGTCGATGACGATCGAGTTGCCGCTGCTGAGCTCCATCGAGTAGCTGCCAAACAACGAGAACTGCGTCTCCGGTGAGCCCGGCAGGCGGTCACCCGACTCGCCGTCCTCGAACGCCGTGCCGAAGCCCGGCGGCGTGATCGTGCGAATCAGTGACGGTACACCTTCGGATAGCTCCGCCTTCGTGTAGCTGAAGCTGCCGCGCAGCTGGAACTGGTCGTTGACACTCCAGGTGCCGGCCAGATCAAAACCGCTGGTTTCGGCGGCGCCGGCGTTCACCGTGATCGGCGTGTTGGCGTTGACCGTTGCCGTGGCCACCTGCGGATCCTTCCAGTCGATGTAGAAAATCGAACCGTTCAGGATCAGGTCGCCGTCCAGCCACGTTGTTTTGGCGCCGATCTCGAAGTTATCGACCGTGTCCGGGATGTACTCGCGTTCGTTGATGACTGCGATGTCACCCGGGTTCGGACCGAACTGCTGTCCCGGCGCGAGCAGGCACAGCGACTGGTTGCCCGGCACGAACACGTCGGGGCAGGGCTCACCCGGGTTGGACGCGCCTACGCGGTAACCCTGGCTGAACGTGAAGTACACCAGGTTGCCGCTGTCGAACGTGTACGACGCATTGAACTTGAACAGGTCGCCATCGAATTTCTGGTTACGTTCCAGCGTCAGGTTATTGTCGATCTCGCTCAGCGGGTACGGATTGAAGTCCGCCGGCGTTGTGAAGTACGGGAAGTCGGTCGTACTGGCGTCGTCGAACGTGTATTCATACAGCCGCAAGCCGAAAGTCACACTCAGCTGGTCCGTAAGGTCGTAGCCGATCTCACCGAAGAGTGCGGTTTCGGTCAGCTCGGTGCGATCCGCGGAGAAGTACTCGAGATCGTTCAGGTCCTGGCGGAAGCTCGGGCCGACGAAGGCACCGTAACCCGGCGTGAACTCGGACGACAGCCCTCGGAACTCGTTCTTGTTGTAGAACGCGCCAACGATCCAGTTCAACGGTCCGTCGCTCGTGGATACGAGTCGCAGTTCCTGGTTCAGCGTCTCGACTTCCTCGTCTTCGAACGTGAAGGCCGTGAACGTCGGGAACAGCTCGTAGCTGTACTCGAGCGTGATCAGCAGGTCCGTCTGGTCACGCTGACCGGCCTCTTCAACACCACCGATGCCGGTCGCCGAGGTAAGCTCGGCGAAGCCGAGGTCCGCGGTGATCTCGAGTGCCAGCAGGCTGCTGTCGCGATCATTGGGTTCGGGAACGCGATACGGGGATTCGTATTCGCCCGCCGGGACCGTGCCGCGCTGGCCGGACACATTTCGGCCACCGTGCTTGGTGTTCTGGAAATAGTAGGTCAGCGTCGCGTCGACAGCGTCGATCGGCATCCAGCGAAGCGCGAAGCGACCGGACAGGGCTTCCTCGGTGTTCGCATCTTCAATCGGCGCGAGGTTTGCGCTGACGGCCGCAGAGTCTGAGAAATCGGGATCCGGATCCGATACGCCCGGATCCTGCACGGCGAACGCGTAGTCGATGAAGCCCTGGTCGTCGAGCCGATCGACGGACGCGCGCAGCGCGAAGGTTTCCGAGATCGGCAGGTTGACGGTAAAGCCAAAGTCCGTGCTGACGCCGTCGCCCTCGGCATACGTGTAAGTATCTGCGCGTGCTTCGAAGATCGTGCCGTCGAAATCGGGTTTCTTCGGGATGTAACGAATCGCGCCGCCCATCGTGCCCGCGCCATACAACGTGCCCTGAGGGCCGAGCAGCACTTCAACGCGCTCGAGGTCGTTCAGGCGAAGGTCGACGTATAGCGGAATCTCGCCAATGTAGGTGGCGACGGTGCCGCCGCCGTTTTCCTGGCCGAATGAATTCGATATCGGTTCCGCATTCAGGCCGCGCACGACGATGCGGTTACCGTCACGGCCGCCCTGGTCGACGATGTTCAGTCCCGGCACGTAGCTGGCCAGTTCGGACAGGTCACCGAAGCCCTGCTGCTCGATTGCGTCACCGCCAACGGCCGAGATATTCACCGGGATGTCCTGGATCGACTCGGCGCGGCGTGTTGCGGTCACGACGATCTCTTCGACCGCCGCGGCGTGTACCTCGCTTGCCACCGTGGCGCTGCATGCCAAGGCCACGCCCAGTGACAGGGCGCTTCGTTTGAACGGGCTGCCATGCGTATAGCCGTCACGAGGGGTATCGATTCGCCTTTTCAGGCGACTGTGATTGTTCATGGTTCTATCTTCCTGCGTAAGATTTCTGGGGGAGTCCGTACTAAGTGTTGTACGTGTACCACAATACTCGCCGTACGCTAACAGTTTCTTTAGAAACCTAACGGCGCTTGAGACGGCGCTGCGCTTCGGATGACAATACGCGCGATGGACAAATCTCTCAGAAAAGGCCTGGCTGATATCTCGGCCGGCCGCTACCAATCGGTGCACGCCGACGCGATCGAAATGATCCGCGCAAACCTTAGCGATCCCGCCGCATATTACTTGCTGGCAAGGGTCGCGTTCGATCATCGCAACTTTCACAAGGCGGGCGAGCTGTTCGAAAAAGCGTGCCTTCTCGAGCCTGAGGATCCGCTGTATCTCGCCGGTCAGGCGGAATTCCTGGTCACGGTCGGGCGGCAGGCAGAGGCGCTGAAGCTGGCTGACGCTGCCGCCGAAATGCGCATACAAGACGCCTTCACGGCAGACACGATAGGTGTTGTTTTTTCGCGAACGGGGTTTCACGAGAAGGCCGTTGCGCTGTACAGACGAGCCGTCGAGCTCGATCCCGCACCCGCTAACTTTCACTACAACCTGGGCGCCGCACTGCAGTTTGCCGGGGAGTTCGCAGCGGCGGAGGCCGCGTACAGGTCGACGATTGAACGCGAGCCCGATTCGTACCGGGCGTACTCGGCCCTGGTCAGCCTGTCCAAACAAACCCTGAAAAACAACCACCTGGACAAGCTCGCGGCGCTGTTCGACTCGAACAAGGACGATGCGGACAAGGCGCTGCACATCGGGCATGCAATCGCCAAGACGCTCGAAGATCTCGGCAGGTTCGAAGAGAGCTTCGACTGGCTCGTGCGGGCCAAGCGCGGCAAGCGCGACGCAATCGCTTACCAGCCCGAGACGGACAAAGCCCTTTTTGCTCAAGCTTTGGAGACTGCGAGCAGGGCGCCGGGCAGCGTGTCGGAGTGTTCCGATGCATCGCCGATTTTCATTGTCGGGCTGCCGCGCACCGGTACGACGCTGGTCGATCGTATCTTGTCGAGTCACCCGGACGTTGTCTCCGCCGGCGAGCTGAATACTTTCGCCGGCCTGATCAAGGCACAGGCGGGCACCTCTTCGAATCTCGTGCTCGACCCCGAGACGCTGCGCGAGGTTGCTGACGCCGACCTGGCTGCGATCGGCAGGGCCTACATCGAAGACACGTCGAGACTGGCACGCGGCGCCGTCCGCTTCACCGACAAGATGCCTCTCAACTTCTTCTACGTCTCGCTCATTCACCGCGCGCTGCCGAACGCGCGCATCGTCGCGCTGCGCAGAGACCCGATGGACAGCTGCCTGTCGAACTTTCGCCAGTTGTTCGCCACCGGCTTCTCCTACTACAACTACTCGCTGGATATCGACGACACCGGAGAATATTACCGGGGGTTCGATCAACTGATGTCCGTGTGGCGAGCGAGCCTACCTGCATCACGTTTCCTTGAAATCCGTTACGAGGACATCGTGTTCGATCAGGAGCAGCAGACGCGACGACTACTGGAATTCTGCGATCTCTCGTGGAACGACGCCTGCCTGCGCTTTCATGAGAACGATGCGCCGGTCGCGACCGCGAGTTCGGTGCAGGTCCGGCAGCCGCTGTATTCGGGTTCGATCGGCCGATGGAAAAAATACGGTGATCGGTTGAGCGGTCTCACGCGCAGGCTCGGCGAGCTGGTGGACTGACCGATCTCGTCTCGCTGTCGGGATTTCGCAGCATCGGTCTTTGTGCGATGCTGCGAGCCTTTGAAACCAGCACAGGGCCGGGATGCCGAAGGTCAGTGTCAGCTTAAAGGGCGACGAGCAGCAGCCGGTCGTCATCATCGATGACTTCTTCCCGGAACCGGACAGGCTGCTGGAGGATGCAGCCGCACGCGAGTATTCGCAGATAGGGCCTTACTACCCGGGTATACGTTCGGCGGTGCCGGACTGGTACGCAGCTTTCGTGCTCAAAAGCCTGAAAGCCGTCTTCTCGAGAGTCTTCGCCTACCCGTCCGAGCCGGCGTTCGAGGAAGGGATGTTCTCGATTGCGACAACGCCGCCCGAAGATCTGATGCCGATTCAGCTGTTTCCCCATTACGACGGCGTGGATCCCGACAAACTGGCGGTGCTGCACTATCTGTGCGGGTCCGAGATGGGGGGCACGTCTTTTTACCGGCATCGATCAACCGGATTCGAGACGGTAACGGCAGATCGCTTCGAGACGTTTAAGGATACGCTGGAGTCAGAGATTCGAGACAGCGGCATGCCGAAGCCACGCTACATCGGTGAGAGCACCGAGCTGTTCGAAAAGATCGATCACTGCGAGGCAAGGTTCAATCGACTGGTGATCTATCGTGGTATGAACCTGCACTCGGCCGATATTCACAACGATGTCGAATTGTCGTCCGACCCATCGACGGGCCGCCTGACGGTCAATACGTTCCTCGTGCGGGCGGGCAACGGGTAAAACTCAAGCGCAAAAAAGACACCCCGCCGAAGCGGGGTGTCTCTTGAACGGCTTGATGCGACGTTTAGTCTGCGAACAGCGTCACGCCGAACGCATCCGAGCCCTGGGCAGGGTCGCGAGCGATTACCGTCACGACGTCACCGTTGGAGAGCGCGGGGAGAGCAGCCGGACCGATCGCGATCGTTTCGGTGCCTGCCAGCGTGACGATAGCGTCGTACGTGCCCGCCGGAACTGCAGCGAAGCCGGAGCTCTCTGCGTAGTCCAGGTTGGCGATCGCCGGACCGCCAGACAGGTCGGTCGAACCCGGAGCGACGAGGTAGACGTCAACGGCCGGCGCCGTGGATGCGCCGTGGAACACGCGGACCTTCGAATACAGCGCGATCGAGCGCGTGTCTTCCGTCAGCTGAGACGCGTTCAGGTCGTCGTTCAGGAGCGTGCCGCGAGCGACGACGGTGTTGACCGTGCCGGTAGCGAATTCGAGGTCGACCGGACCGATAGCCACGCCGGCCGGGTACTGGCCCTCGAGGGCGACTTCGATCGGGTAGGTTCCGCCCGGAACTTCGATCGTATCGCTGGCGCCCTGCTCGAACGTCAGGTTCGGGATAGCGACGGCACCACCAGCGGCGATGTCGACAGCCGGTACGTCCGTTGCGTTATGCACGGCGCGGACGACAGCCGGCGTGCTCACGTCGACGATTTCGACCGAGCCAGCCGACGTCAGGACCGTCAGGCTGATCGGTGAGTTGCCGCCGGTCGTGTTGGGGACCGCAGCGACGAGCAGGCGCGTTGCCGTCAGGCTGACCGGACCGGAGTCGAAGATAGCGACGGTCGGTGCAGATTCGAGCGCTGCGCGAATCTGGTATTCGCCTGCCGGCACTTCGACCGGGCCGAGCGTACCGCCGAAGTCGAACTGGCCGACCGGCGCGCTGGCGGCGAGGTCTGCACCAACAGCCGTCGCGTAGACAACGACTTCTTCGCCGACGCCGGGTACGGCGTGCAGTACGGAAATCTCAGCATTGCCCAGAGCGATGTTGCTGTCCGGCTGCGTGAATACGTTCGCGTCGATTTCAGCCGCGTTGCCGACAGCAGAGATCGTCGTGATCGTGCCGGCGTCGAACGTCAGGCCGACGGGACCGATCACGACTGCGTCGTCACCCGGCAGCTGGGCGCTGACGGCGATCTGGTACTCGACACCCGGGTCGAGCTCAACCAGGCCAGAGCCCTGCTTGTAGTCGAAATCGGGAATGGCGATTGCATCGTTGACGAGGATGTCCACCGGCGGAGCATCAGCGGATGCGTGCAGCACCTGGATGAATGCGGTCGGATCTTCTGTCGAAACCGTCGGCGGCGGCGGATCGTCTGAATCGCAAGCTGCCAGTACAAAAAGGCTTGCCACAACGGCAAACAGTTTATTGAATTTCATGGGAACCCCAGGGTGATGTTGAGAACGAGCGCTATTCTTGTTCAACGCAC
>JASJBE010000066.1 GCA_030066655.1 Woeseiaceae bacterium
TGCCGAGGACCCGTCCTTCCAGGTCGCGACGGACGAGGAGTCCGGCGAGACGCTGATCAAGGGCATGGGTGAGCTGCACCTCGACATCAAGGTCGACATCCTGAAGCGTACTCACGGCGTTGAGGTCGAGATGGGTAAGCCGCAGGTGGCCTACCGCGAGACGATCACGCAGACGGTCGAAGACTCGTACACGCACAAGAAGCAGTCCGGTGGTTCGGGCCAGTTCGGCAAGATCGACTACACGATCGAGCCGGGCGAGACGAATTCCGGCTACGAGTTTGAGTCCAAGGTCACCGGCGGTAACGTACCCCGCGAGTACTGGGGCGCGATCGAGAAGGCCTTCGCCGGCTGCATGGACGAAGGTACGCTCGCCGGTTACCCGCTGCTGGACGTCAAGTTCACGCTGATGGACGGCGCATTCCACGCCGTCGACTCGTCGGCACTGGCGTTCGAGATCGCGACGCGCGGTGCCTACCGCCAGTCGATCCCGAAAGCCGGCGTACAGCTGCTCGAGCCGATCATGAAGGTCGACGTATTCACGCCGGAAGACAACGTCGGTGACGTTATCGGCGACCTCAACCGTCGTCGCGGCATGATCAAGTCGCAGGATGCCGGTCCCACCGGTGTCCGCGTCAAGGCAGACGCACCGCTGGCCGAGATGTTCGGCTACATCGGTCACCTGCGTACGCTGACGTCGGGTCGTGGCCAGTTCTCGATGGAGTTCTCGCACTACTCGCCCTGCCCGCAGAACGTGGCGGACGAAGTCATCAAGGAAACGCAGGAACGCAAAGCCGCCAAGTAAGCGGCCAAGCGACGCTGACAAAGAAACGGGCCTTCGGGCCCGTTTTTTTTGCTCGTATCGAACGCAACGACGCCACTGATTTGCCACAATTCAAGCAGCGGCTTGCCATGCAAGCGCGCGATGCTACAGGCTCTTGATTGCTATGCGGAGAAGAACATGAACTGGGATCTGCTCGATTTCCTCGTGTTTGGGGCGATGATCGCGGCGTTGGTGATCATCATCCTCGTAGCGCGCCGCCACTCGCGGAATCCGGCCTATCGATTCGCCATGGTCATCGCTGCCATCGGGGGCTTCCTCGTTGCCTGGATCAACGGCGCGGTGGGCATTATCGGCAGCGAGGAGAATGATGCGAACCTGTTGTTCTTCGGGATACTGGCGATGGGCGCCGTCGGCGCGCTGCTCGCTCGCCTGAAGGCGGCAGGCATGGTCAGGGTTCTCGTGGCGATGGCCGCGGCACAGGTGTTGATTGCCGTCTTCGCGATTGCGTTGGACCTCGGCGCCTCGAGCCCGGTCTGGCCGCGGGGATTGGTCATCATGACGACAGTCTTCAGCGGGTTCTGGTTGAGTTCGGCGTGGTTGTTCAGCAGGGCCGCGAGACGTGAGCGCCGCCTGTTCGCAGACTAACCGCCGGCCGTGTTAAGCCGGGCGTAGTCTCCGGTTGTTCCTGAATGCATCCGTCGAGAACGCAATGACGGCGGCCCAGATGAACAGGAAACAGACCAGGTGGGGTAAAGACAGCGATTCACCGTGCAGGTAGCCGATCAGGAACTGCAGACTGGGCGCCAGGAACTGCATGAAGCCAATGGTGGCCATGCGCAGCCTTCGAGCGGCGATGGCGAAACACAGCAACGGGACCACGGTAATCGGTCCGGCCATGATGAGCAGGAGCTGCATATCCAGCGTCGTCACCGGGAACACCGCGTCACCCCGCGCAGACATGTACACGAGCCAGCCGATCGCGAACGGCAACAGGATCAGCGTCTCGACGAACAGGCCGGGCATGGCGCCGACGACGGCCTTCTTTCGAATAATGCTGTAGATCGTGAATGAGACGGCGAGGACCATCGCGATCGTCGGGAACTCGCCGCCACTGACCGTCAGGATCATGACGCCGGCGGCTGCCAGCAGCACGGCCAGTTTCTGCAGCGCTCGCAGCTGTTCGCCGAAGAACAGCATGCCGACCGCAACGAATATCAACGGATTGATGTAATAGCCCAGGCTCGCCTGGAAAACCTGCGCACTCTGAACCGCGTAGATGTAGACGAGCCAGTTGATCGAGATCATGACGGCCGCCGCGACCAGCACGAGGAAGACAAGTCTGTGCGTCAGCGCGATCCTGACCTCGCCCCACTGCTTACGTGCTGTGATGATCAGCGCGCCGAATGGAACCGCCCACAGCACGCGATGCGCCAGCACCTCGAGCGCCGGCACGTCGCTGATCCAGATCAGGTACAGCGGCAGGACGCCCCACAGGACGTATGCCGTGAGACCGATCGCTATGCCATTACGGTCAATGCTGTCAGGCGGGCTCAGAAGCGCTCCGTTGTTCGCTGCGACCCAGCAGGAAGTTCCACAGGTTACGCATCGTGTCGAAGAAGCCGACCTGCAGCATGTACAGGCAGGGGATCAGGAACAACGTGATGACCGTTGCGAACAGAATGCCGAAACTGACGGAAATCGCCATCGGGATCAGGAACTGTGCCTGGGCACTGGTCTCGACGAGAATCGGGAACAGGCCGACGGCGGTCGTCACCGACGTCAGGATGATCGCGCGAAAGCGTTGTGCGCCCGATTCGATCACCGCCTCGCGCAGCGGAACGCCCACCTGTCTCGCCTTGTTGATGAAGTCCACCATGATCAGACTGTCGTTGACGACGACGCCGGCAAGAGCGACGAGACCGAAGATCGAGAACATGCTGAGCGCCTCGCCCAGCACGAGGTGGCCGATGACTGCGCCTATGATGCCGAACGGTATGACCGACATGATGATGAACGGCTGTGCATAGGACTTGAGCGGGATCGCGATCAGCAGGTAGATCAGAAACAGGGCGAACAGGAAGGCTATCTGGGTATTCCTGATGAACTCGCCTTCCTCCTGCGCCGCCCCTTCGAGCCCGAAACGAACGCCGGGGTTGCGTTGCAACACTCCAGGAACGAAGTTTGTTTCTATGTCACTGATCACCGACTGCGGCGTGGTCACTGCAGAATCGTTGTCGGCCGACACGGTGACCGTTCGAGTGCGGTTCAGTCGGGTGATGGCCGAGTACCCGCTCCCGAAACTCAAGTCTGCGACGGAGTTGAACGGCACCTCCGTTCCATCCGCGGTCCGAATCTTCATGTTCTCGAGGTTGGCAACGGAGCGTCGTTCCTCGTAGGGGTATCGCACCATCACACGAATTTCGTTCTTGCCACGCTGAATGCGCTGCGCTTCCTCGCCATAGAACGCCTGGCGAACCTGTCGACCCAGGTTCGCAAGCGTCAGGCCCAGGGCTTCGGCCTGCGGCTTGATGCTCAGTTCGATCTCCTGGGCGCCGGTCGCCGATGAGTTGACGACGTCGAAGACCCCCTCGTATTCGACGAGCTTGTCAGCGATCTCGTTGGCGGCGCGCTCCAGCGACTGGATGTTGTCGCCGTTCAACTGCACGCTGATCGGCGAGCCTCCACCGAGCGGGAAGCCGAAGGTGAAGTTGACGTCCTTTAAGCCCGGTATCTCACCGATTTCGCGCCGCCAGTCTGCAATGACGTCCCATGCGTCGAAGTCGCGCTCGACATCCCGCGGCAACTCGGCGAACAGCAGACCGCTCGATTTTCCGGTACCGAATGAAGCAATGATGCGGACATACGGCGGCTCGCCCGGGTTCGCCGCATTGTATTCTTCATTGAGCCGGTGGATGGCGTCCTCAACCTTGAGGATGGCAGCGTCCCGCTCCTCACGCGGCGTACCGTCGCGGACGTTGAGCTGCACCCGGATAAACTCCCCGGCAACCTCGGGAAATATCACCAGTCGCACCTTGCCGCCGGCGACGAGGCCGAGGCAGACGATCAGGACTGCGACGAAGGTCGCAACGGTGATGCCGCGATTGTCCACGGCGACGCCGAGCCACGGTCGGTAAACACTGTCGATGAATCGATGCAGGCCGTTCTGGACGCGTCGGTTGATGCGCGTGAAGAAACGCGGGATCCGCTCACGCAACGCGATCGCACGCGTGGGATGGAACAAATCGTCCTCATCGATCGGCGAGATCCGGGTCGCCGCCAGGTGCGCCGGCAGGATCAGCTTCGATTCGATCAGCGAGAAGAACAGGCACAGGATAACGACGGCGCCCATCGCTTCGAAAAACGGCCCTCCCGCGCCACCGATAAACATCAGCGGCAGAAACGCGGCGATCGTCGTCAGGACACCGAATGTGGCCGGCACCGCCACCCGGTGTGCGCCGCGAACGACGCTGTCGAGCGAATGACCGTCCGCTCGCGTCGTCGTATAGATGCTCTCGCCGATGATGATGGCGTCATCGACGACGATGCCGAGCACCATGATGAAACCGAACAGGCTCAACATATTGATCGTCACCGGCGACGGCATAAACGGCATCAGCCACAGCGCCCCGAGGAAGGACAGCGGGATGCCGACGATGACCCACGCGGCGACCCTCGCGCGGAGGAACAGCGCGAGCATCAGGAACACGAGCAAGGCGCCTGCCGCCATATTCTCGAGCATCATGTCGAGTCGATCCTGCAAATACGGCGAGCGATTGGCCCAGATCTCGAGGTCGACGTTGTCCGGTAGTTCTGCCTGCTTTCTCCGAACAAACTCCCTGACCGCCGCGGAGGTTTGCAGTTCATCGATGCGGTCACTGGTCAGCACACGGATAGAAATTGACGAGCGCCCGTTGAACCTGGCGAGCGGTTTGTCTTCGACGAATCCGTCATTGATCGTGGCGATGTCAGACAGCGTCAGGCGCGTTCCGTCCGCATAGGTTCTCAAGACGAGATTGCCGAACTCGGTGCCGGTGTAGGCCTGCCCTTTCGTGCGCAACAGGATATCCCCGCCGGCCGAATTGATCGTTCCCCCGGGCAGATCCACCGACGAGTTCCGGACCGCCTGCGCGATCTCCGTCAGCGTCAGCCCGTACTTGCGCAAATTCTGCTCGGACACCTCGATACTGATCTCGAAGTCGCGGTCGCCATAATAGTCCACTTCCGAGACTTCGGGCAGCGTGACCAGCTCCTTGCCGATTTGCTGCGCGAGCATCGTGCGGCTGAACTGATCGATGTCGCCGTACAGCGCGATCAGCATGACCTCGTTCGGCACTTCCTGCTTGTAGATAACCGGTTTCTCCGCCTGGGCAGGGAAAGTCGCTATGGCATCCACACGCGTTTTGATTTCGTTCAAGAGGCCGTCGATGTCGGCGTTTTCGCGAACCTCGACGGTGACGGTGCCTATGCCCTCGGCCGATACCGAACGCAGCGACTCTATGCCGTCGAGGTCCTGGATGGCCTCCTCGACCTTGATGACCACGCCCTCTTCCACTTCCTGCGGTGCGGCCCCGAGATACGGGACTCGAACCTGGATCGTATTCAGGTCGAATTCCGGCAGCGTCTGTTTACGTATGGTCGAGGCCGAGTAGATACCCGCCGCAACGATGACCAGCATCAGCAGGTTCGCGGCGACGTGGTTGGCCGCGAACCAGGCGATGATCCCGCGCCTGCTGGTCTTCTCGATCGTCACCGGGCTGCGTCCGCCTCAACGACCTCGACCGGCTCGTCAGGCGCCGGTGGATCGTCTGGTGTGCGGACCGGGGTGCCATTGACGGGCGATTCCAGCGCCGTGAGGATGACTTCCTCGCCCTCCGATGCGCCGCCCGACAGGTAGGCAAATTCGGCATCGGCGCGGATGACCTGGATATCGCGGATCCTGAGCCGGCTCTCCGAGTCACGGATCATCAACTGGTTGGAACCCCGCAGCGCCGCGCGCGGCACTCTGAGCACGTCGCTCCTCGACGTGCCGCTGATTTCCGCGGACACGAAACTGCCCACCGGCAGCGGATATTTGTCCGAGGCGAGACCGTAGGGATCGTCAACCTGCGCGACGAGGTAGGTCACTCGACTGCTGGCATCCACGGTTCCCTCCGACCGAACGATGCGCGCGTCCCAGCGCCGCTGTTCGCCCTGCTGTACCGCCGACAACGCGACCGCGGGGCTCTCATAGCTCGTCATGCCGGGCCGGGGCAGACTGACGAACGCCAGGTCCTGGTCCGTCAGCGGCAGACGGACCTCGGCAGCATTCGTACCGAAGGTGACGCCGAGCCGCGTGCCGGGATTGACGAACTGCCCGAGGTCCGCGTCCTTGCTTCGCACGAGGCCGTCATACGGCAGTCGAATGTACGTGCGCTCGAGGTTTCGCTTCGCCCGGACGCGCTCTGCTTTCGCCGTCGCCAGCGCCGCGCTGGCAGACGCATAATCCGCCTCGGCGCGAAAGCCCTGGGTACGGAGTTTCTGGGCGCCCTCGAACTCGATTTCTCGTTGCCGAACAAGCGCTTCCGCCTGATCGACTGCTACCTCGTAATTCGTGGGATCGATGCGCATTAGCACGTCGCCGGCTTTGAAAAAGCCGCCGGCCACGAACGCCGGGGAAATCTCGGTGATCGTGCCGGACACCTCGGCGCTGACGATGGTTTCGGTACGCGGCGCCACGGTGCCCTGGGTTCTGACGGAAAAATCGGCGTTAACGCGTTCGAGCGGGACGGTCTCTACCAGCAGCGCCGTTGACGCAGGCGGTCGCGTCGGCGGGGCCTCTCGAGTGAAGAAGAGCCCCGCGGCGATGACCAGCGACACTGCGATGATCCCGACAATCAGCAGCGCGCGAAGTAGTTTTCTCAGCATCCGTAAACCCTGGCTCGAGTCGCCGTATTGTCGGCTATTTGGCCGTGAAAGCCAGAAGTTTATTCGGGTCCTGCGAATTCGCCGGCAAAGCTTAAGTCTCTGTTTTGTGACATAAACCCGGGAAAATCGCGTCGCGAATGCCCAAACTGCTGGCCAGAGCCATTAATGAACCCGAATCACGCCCGCTTCGAGAGCTTATGACTAACTATTTGCAGCACTTTGGCCTCAACCAACGCGTCTTCAAGCGTGATAAGAAACCGTATCTGTTGATCAGCGATCAGCTACGGCAGGCAGAACGGGAGTTTGCCAGTGCTTTCGATGACAACTACTGCGTCCTGACCGTTAGCGGGCCGATAGGCTCGGGCAAGACAACGGCGGTTTCGTATGCCCTGTCGAAGCTCTCTATGAATACGCAGGTCATACGGTTGGGCCGCGTTCGACTCGAACCGGACGAAGTCGTTGAGCTGCTCCTCGCTGAGCTCGGCATATCCGAGCCGCCGGCAGGCACGATCAGGAAGCTCGCCGCCCTGGGACAGAAGGTTCGCGAGCTAAAGGACGCAGGGAGCCGCCTCGTCGTTGTCGTCGAGGACGCGGCACGTACCGGAGTGGACACACTGTCGGAGCTGGAGGTCATCTGCAGCAGTGACGGGGGCTTCGATATCGGCCTGGTCCTCTGCGGCGACGAGTCCCTGCCGAGGCTTATTTCGGACGATCGCCTGAAGCGGCTGGCGCAGCGTGTGTCGGCCAATCTGCTCATTTCCCGCCTGGCCGTCGATGAGATGGAGGAATACTTGCTCACCGCGCTAAAAGAGGCAGGCGGCGACCCGGCCGGCATCCTCGGCAACGACGTACCTGCCCTGCTGCACATCCTGAGCTGTGGCATCCCCCGGCTGGCCAACAAACTGATGGAGGCCGCGCTGAAAAATGCGGCGGCCGAGTCCGAAGCCCGGGTTACCTGTGCACTGCTCGCGGACGTGGCGGAAAGCCAATTCGGAATCACGACCGAAATTCCGATCAAGCGCCGCTCAAAGGCAACGGCTCCGAAGCAGCCCGTTACTCCGGCGACGCACGACGAGCCTGCCGCTGCAGACGCGCCCGAGTTCCATCAAGACCAAGCGACAGCGGCGGCATCGCTCGCTGTCCCAACTAGGCTTGAGTCGAAGGCAGCGTCTCAGGACGCTGCGGGTCCCGACGAGTCATCGCCGTCTGCCCAAGCTCCGGTATCGACGAATGTCGAACCTGCGATTGAGCAGCCGCCGGTTGTGGACGCAGTCGCAGAGAGTGCTAGAGCGCCGGATGCGAAGACGTCGACGCCCGATGCAGAGTCTGTCGACATCGAAACCAGTGAGCCCGTTGAAGCTGCTGCGCCGCCAGTGCTCGAACCTGAACTACCGCCGGCAGACCCGGCACCTCCCGTCCTTGAGCCGATGGTGTCGCTCGAGTCTGAGGCGCCCGCGTCCATCACGGAGCCGCTCCTGACCGGCAAGACCGCGCAGGAAACTGGCGCACATGACGGGTCGTCGCCCGATCCGATCCCGGCCGTGGCCCAAACGGCACCAAACGACGCTGCCGACACGGATCATAGGGATGAAACGCCGGACAGCGCGCCGAAGGTAGAAGTCCCGGTGCTCGAGTCAACGTCGCCCCAAGGCGTCGAGAATGTTACAGAAAGCGCACCAGCGCCGAGTGCGGTCGCGGCAGCCGATGCGGCGCCTGACAGCGCTGCTAGCACTGACGACGAGAAGGAACTCCCTTACCTGATCCAGGATACGCAGCCCAGCCTCGCCGCGCTGTCGCCGAAGACGCTGCCCGACGAGGCCGCCGCGGCTACGGACCACGAGATGTTGCCGGACTTAGACGAGCTGGCCGCGGAACTTGCTGCGACAGACCCGATAGACGTACCTGCCGTATCGATTCCCGAATTGCCCGTCGAGCCCGCTGCCGAAGAACTGGTGCCGTCAAAGCCGGAATCGCCCGTCGTATCCGAAACCAGAGAATCGGCGCCGTCGTTGCCGGAACTGACGGTCGAGGACGCTGCCAAAGCATCGGCGCCGTCGCTACCGGAAGTGCCGGTCGAGGACGCTGCCAAAGCATCGGCGCGGTCGCTACCGGAATTGCCGGTCGATACCGCCGTTAACGAAGCAAAGCCAGAGCCCGTCGAGGCCGAGGCGGTTCAGGACGACTTCGGCGCGCCGTCAATCGATTCGACGTCAACCGCGCTGCCGAAACTCATCATCGACCCGATGCCGGAGACGCCCAATACACCGGAAACTGCCGTAGAAGCCGAGCTGGCTCAGGACGACGCCAGCGCGCCGTCAATAGACGCGACCTCGACCGCGCTGCCGAAACTCGTCATTGACCCGATGCCGGAGACTCCGAGGACATCGGAAGCTCCACCTGAGGTCGAGGCGACCACCGCCGATGAGGCCGAGCTGATCTCCGCCATGGCAGAGGAACACGCCGCCACCGAGGCCGGCAACGAGCAAGACATCGGATTCGACGAGACGACCGTCAAGGTTGTCGACACGTCGACGTCAACGCTGGACGCGCAGGCAGCAGACGCGAAAAAGACCCCGATGCATGAGCAGCGGGAGGAACCTGCCGACACGTTCGCAGTCACTTCCTCGCTGGATGAATCCGCTGCCGACGAGTTGAGCGCAACGACGACGGAAGCGGAGCCTGTCGTTGCCGAGGTACCTGCCGCCGAAGCCAACATCGACGATTTGGCAACCGAGGCTCTACAAGATCCGTCCTTGCAGCTTGAGGTGCTGGACGATATTGCTGACGTATCCGTCGAGGAGATGCCGGATGACGCCGTCGTCGTACACGATGCCGATCGCGATCCGACACTCGCGCAGCTGAAGCCCGATCTCGATGCCCTGGAGCTCGCACTGGCGGAGAATTTTGTTCCCGAGGGTGAAGAAGCGGTAGCGGAGGAAGACGAAGCCAACGGACCGGTCCCCGAGATAACGCTCGATGACTCGATCGAGGAGAAAGTCGCGGCGGAATCTGAGGAACTGGCGAAGCGCGAGGCCGAGATTGCAGCGCGCAAGAAAGCCGAGGAAGACAAGCACGCGCCCAAGCCAAAATCGGGACCGTCGGACACCGAGGTTCACAAGCTGGCCGCCGAGCTGCAACGCGCGAATACGCTCGAGGACATGGACGACAAGCTGGCGGAGACGTTGTTCGGCGACGAAATCAACCAGGTCGCCAGCCAGGTCTTGAAGGCCGCCAGGGAGCAGGCTGAGAATTCCGCCGAGGCAGCACCAGAGCAATCGCCGCCATCGCCGCCCGCGGCCGACGGCAGCGCCGACCCGGACATCAAGAAGCAGTTCGAAGAGGTCTGGGGACAAGTGCCGGATGAGACAGAAGCGATCGACCTGAAGAGCGCAAAACCTAATAGCGGCCTCGACATGTCCGCTTCACAGCGACTGGCCACCGTGCGCGCCTTGAACGCCGGTATGGGGACGCCACCGCCGCCCGCGCCGGCGAATAAGAAGCCGGTCAAGCCAAAGGAAAAGCCGGTCCCGATCGAGGACCAGATCGATATCTCGATGACCAACACAATGAAAGCGCTGAACATCGATCCGGAGATGCTGGAACCGCCCAAGGATGAAGAAGAATCGCCGAAAGGTGGTTTCTTCAGCCGCTTCCGCAAGAAAGGCTAGCCTTACATCAGGCCGTTGCCCGAGCTCGCGTACGGCACGCGAGAGTGGGCTCATACGTACTTTCCGAAGTCCCGAGATGCGCCTACGGATGGCGCCCAATTAGTGCTCATTCTAAGCTGAGTGTGGAGGTATGGCTGCATCCTGTTGCAGGGTGTCGAGCCGCATAACCAGCCCTACTGGAGGTGCGCAAATGACCAATTCAATACTCGCTGTTATTGAACTTGATAATTACCCTGAGATCGTCACTCAGCGCGCGGCTTGGCTGGCGCAGCTGTGTGATGCGGAACTCACCCTGATGTTGTGCGAACCCAAGGCCGGGTTGTTGCACGACAGCATCTTTATGGCCGCCGAGATTCAACAGATCGCCGACGAGATGCAGGAACTTGAGCTGAAGACGCTCGAGCAACTAAAGGCCAGCGTCGCCGTGGACGGACTCGTCGTACACACGGAACACAACTACAGGCACCCGGTCGTCGACCGAGTGCTCGACATGTCAGAACGGCTCAACCCGCTCTACGTGGTCAAGGGTATGCACTACCACCGACCGTCCGAGCGAGCCAGCATGACGGATATCGACTGGCAACTGATCAGGAAACTGGAATATCCGCTGTGGTTCGCCAAGCCGAAGACCTACAAGGATTCGGCCAAGATCATCGCTGCCGTCGACCCGACGCACGGGCATGACAAGCCTGCGGCGCTTGACGAAAAGATCATCATGCACGCCAAACGGGTCAGCAACTTCACCGGCGGCAAACTGGAGCTGATTCATACCTACGAAAGAATGGAAGAAATTGGCTCGCTGGCGATGCGTACGTTCAAGCCGGAGAAGCTGCCTATCGACGAGCTCGATGAGCGAATCAAACGAGAGCACTCCGAGAGGCTGATGAAGTTTGCCGAGAAACACGACATCGATGCCGAGGCTGTTCACCAGCTGCCGGGACGGCCGCATGAGATTCTGCCGGTCTTTTCCAGGACGCACGGTGCGGGACTGTTGATCATGGGTGCCCTGGCACGGTCATCGCTGAAACAGCGCTTCGTCGGCAACACGGCGCAGAGGACGCTGGATCACGTCGATTGTGACGTCCTCGTGGTTCACCCGAACCATACGGCGCAAGCGCAGGAGGAAGCAGCCTAGCCCGCTATCGGTCGCTCTATCGCCCTGAGCCTGGCGGCATCGACACTGTCGCCAGGCTTGCTATCGGGCCGCCGTCATCCACCTGCGTTCAGTGCGCTCCGCGTGAAACGCGATCAGCCGAACAGCTCTTCGAGAAAACTCTGCATCGCTGCAAGCGATCGCTTCTCGGCTTTCGCGCTGTAGACCGTTCCCATCCCGGGGTCATTCGCCACAGGGTTCGTGAATGCGTGAACGGTCGCGCCGTAGGCATGCAGCTGCCAGTCTGCACCGGCCTCGCTGAGCTCTCTCGTCACATCGAGAACGGCGTCCGGCGTCGCCATGGGGTCGTCCCAGCCGTGCAAAATCATGACCTTCGCCCCGATCGGCTGGGCGTCGAGATCGTCCGGCCGGCCCAGCAGGCCGTGGAAACTGACGACGCCGGCGATATCGGTCCCGGCCCTTGCGACATCGAGCACACAGAGCCCGCCGAAGCAGAAACCGATGGCCGCAATGTTGTTCTCGTCCACCCTGTCGTCCTGCTGTAGTGCCGCCAGCGAACCCTGGAGCCGAGTCTGCAACTCGGCGCGATCATCGATCAGGGGCTGCATCAACTTCGCGTTCTCGTCCGTCGTCGTGCCACGAATACCCTGCCCGTACACATCAACCGCCAGGGCGACGTAACCGAGTTCGGCAAGCATCCGGCACTTGTCCACCTCGAAATCGCCCTGACCGCCCCAGGCATGACAGACCATGATGCCGGGGCGAGGACCCGTCAATGCATCGTCCCATGCCAGAACGCCTTCATATGGCTTGCCCTTGACTTCGTAACTGATGCTTTGTGTCTGAATTGCCATGCAGGTTTACCTCCGGCGTACAACGTAGATATCAACACGTCCGTCTGGACCGATATACCAGGACGCAACCGTACTCGTGATGCTGACGATCAAGGCACCGAACAGCGCGGACCAGAACCCGGCCACGGCAAACCCCTTCAGGAAGGCCGCCGCGAGCCCGAACATCGCGGCATTCAGTACCAGGAGGAACAGCCCAAGCGTCACTATGGTCAGGGGAAGCGTCAGGATGAATGCGACGGGGCGGACAAAGCCGTTGACCAGTCCCAAGATGATTGCGGCGAGTATGAAGGTGCCCGTTCCTTCGATCGACACGCCCGGCAACAGCGACGAAGCCAGGAACAGGCCAAGCATGATGATCAGCAGTCGTAGGACAATTCCCGGCATCGTGTTCGCGCG
>JASJBE010000167.1 GCA_030066655.1 Woeseiaceae bacterium
AAAGACCATAAATAGATAATTAAGAGCACCGTTTTGTAAATATGGTGCCAAAGCGCTACATTTTGATCGTATAGGGGGGATGGAGGTTCTGCGTTGAATCGCCGGGATTTCACGGAATGTCACACCGTGGTCAGCAAGCACAAAGCGCTCAGCAGAGCGGCGTCGCAAAGCGGCACGGCTATCCGCCTGTGCCTGCACTCCGGCGGCCGGAGTTGCCCATGATCCTGGTTGTCAACGACGGGCCGGAGCAGGCCGCCAATCTGAAATCGCTGATTGAATTCATGGATACGCCGGAAGTGCTGACGGCCAAACCGGGCGACTGGCGTGAGCGTGTCGGTGACCAGACGATCGAAGCCCTTTTCGTCGGTGCGGATCTGTCGCCGACCGACGTCGACGAGCTGCTGACCGACATCGGCAGCATCGACCCCAACATACCGATTGTCATGCTTACCTCCGGAGATGCGAAATGAATCCGGCAATGCACACGCAACACCCCTGGGCCCGCATCCACGAGCTGCGCTACCCGGTGCGCCTCGATGAGCTCGGCACGGTCCTCGAGGAGATTCGTGCCACGAGGAGCCGCAGCGGCAGGAACGAGCGAAAGCAGCCAGAAGGCCGGCTGGTCGGCAAGAGCGCTGATATGCAGGCGATCAGGAAGCTGGCTGAGCAGGTCGCGCCGTCAATGGCCACCGTGTTGATCACGGGAGAATCCGGCACCGGGAAAGAAGTGGTTGCGAAGCAGATTCATGAACTGTCGGGTCGAAAGGGCCCCTTCGTTGCGATTAACTGCGGTGCAATTCCCGATCACCTGCTCGAAAGCGAACTCTTCGGGCACGAACGCGGCGCGTTCACCGGCGCGGCGAGCGCCAGGGCGGGACGTTTCGAACTGGCGAAGGGCGGCACCTTCTTCCTCGACGAGATTGGCGACATGCCCCCGGCGATGCAGGTCAAACTGCTGCGCGTTCTCGAGGAACGCGTCGTCGAACGCGTTGGCGGCACGAAGAGCATACCGGTAGACGTTCGCATTATTGCTGCGACGCACCGCGACCTGCCGGCGCGCATCTCGATGGGTAAATTTCGCGAGGACCTGTTTTACCGACTCAGTGTTTTCCCGATAGAGATCTCGCCGCTGAGGGACCGACCGGAGGACGTTGCGCCTTTGTGTGCGGAGTTTATCCAGAGAGTTCGGGACGAGCAGGAGGTCGACCTGTTTCTGTCTGACCGGGCAATGCGCCGTCTCGAGGCCTATGCATGGCCGGGCAACGTTCGCGAGCTCGCGAACCTGATCGAACGGCTGGCGGTAATGAAGCCGGGTGGGATCGTCGACGAAACGGACCTGCCGTGGCCGGTCGTTGATCGTCAGAGCGAGCCCGACCGGGATGTCGAGGTATTGAGCTCATCACTGGTCTCGACGTCACCGTCGCTGCCGGAAGCAGGCCTGGATCTGAAAGCCTACCTCGGCAACCTCGAACGCGACATGATCGAGAGTGCGCTGAACGAGGCCGAGGGCGTTGTGCAGGCTGCGGCAGAGAAGCTCGGTATCGGCAGGACGACGCTGGTCGAGAAGATTCGGCGCTACGAGCTGCGCAAGCCTCAGTCTCAATCCTGACGCGACGATCGTCCGCTGACTGCGAGCGACCGACGAAGCGATGCGGATGTCGTCGTTAGCTCAGGCCGTGTCAGGCCATCAGGGTCTCGGGTCGGCCGACGAATGAGCGGGGCAGGCGCACCATAATTGGGCCGAGCTCGTACATGACGCCAAGGGCACGCTTGAATCGCTCCCCGCGATGTTCCTGCATTTTCTTCAGGAAGCAGCTGAGCTCCGTCGGTTCGAACATGACAGACCGGCCGTCGGCCACGCCCGCGTGACTGAGAACCTGCTCGGAGATGTCGCTGGTCAGGATAACGACCGGCGCCGGCGAACGCCGTCTGCCGAACGCGATGCGCTTCAGCACCTGCAACTTGCTCGGGTCTGCCTGGGACAGGTCGAACAGCACGAGGTCGGGCGCCACGTTGTCGCCCGGCGCCGCGCGATGAACATAGCTGCACGCGGCATTCGTCGCGTCGATGCGTCGCATCCCGCACTGGATTCCACGTTGCTCGACGGCCTGCCGCAGCAGCCCCGACTGGTGCCTGTCATCCGAAACGATCAAAATGTTCATCCCCGAACTAGTGTCCTGCATGGTCGCTCTCCATCCTCTCTGGGTCCCCCGCGCATCCCTCAAACGCGCGCCAATAATCGAGTTTCACACCTGCATGGGTTGCAGTAATCGTGCCAAAAACCACCCAGTTGGACAGAAAACCTATAAAAATAATTAAAAACAATAAGTTAGGTACTTTTCGCCAATACGGGTCCTCGCACTTTCAGGCCCAAAGTCGCGAAATGACGACATAAGTCGCGAAATATCGTGACTTTTGACAACTTTCGATGTTACAAAGACTTAAGAGCCAGGTTATTTAAGGCCAGACAGATCAGAGACACTGCCGGCATTCGAATACCGACAGACGGTCAACCCACTGGCCCGGTCTACAGCCCGCCGACCCCTACATTTTTCGACACGCCTAGCCTGCGTTACGCGGGCGCTGCAGCAGTGCCGTATGGACGGGTTTGATTCGTCAATGACCGTCCTGACGATGCGCTTCGTCGACGTCGCAATCTTCGCGTTCAGCACGGTCGCCGTCTGGTTCGTATTGTCGCGGGGGCTACTGCGCTCCAGGCTGATCCCTTCGACGGGTCGCTTTTTTGTCGTCGCAGGCGTCATCGTGCTGCTGGTGGAGCAGGCCGCGGGCTTCGTTTTCCGCCTGCTCGATCCTGAATTGTCGTTCCTCGACGGTCCAAGCTTCCTGCCCGCCGCGATGCCGGGTGCGTTGCACTGGTTCGCATCCCAGGCGGCTTTCATCATGATCGTCAGCGGCATCCTGCTCGCCGTATTGCAACGGAAACGCGCTGAGGCCGCGCTGAGCCGCGCCCGGGAAGAGATGATCCGTGCGGCGCAGGCGAGCGTGATGGAGTCAGAATCGCGGTTTCGGCACCTGCTGGATACGACGTCGAACCCGGTCTATTGCTTCGCCCTCGACCCGCCGATCGACATCGAGGCTTCGGTCGAGACGCACATCGATCGCAGCTATGACGCGTCACTGATTGAATGCAATTCGGCCTTCGTCGGTGCGCTGGACCTGAACTCGACCGCGGAGGCGATCGGAGTCCGCATGGGAGATCTCGAGAGTGCGGCCGACAGGGACTCACACGCCCGACTGATTGCGGCATTCGTCGCAGCGAACTATCGCCTGCAGAACTATGAGCTCTCGTACACCAACGCGGACGGTGTCGAAACGGCGCTCAACATAAGCTTGTCCGGCATCGTCGAGGACGGCAAGCTGTTGCGAATCTGGGGTTCCGAAAGAGACATCCAGGACCTGCGCGCGACCAAGTCGGCGCTCGTCAGGCGACGCGTTTTCCAGGACCTGATCGCCGGCATCAGCTCGTATATGATCATGACGCCGATCGAGCGCGCCGAGCAGATCATCGAGAGCTGCCTTAAGGAAATCAGCGAATTCGTCCGCGCCGAACGCGGTTCGCTGCTGTGGATCGACTGGGAGGACGTTCGCGGTCACGTCAACTACCGCTGGGGTGAGGACGAGACGCCGGTTCCGGACCAGATCTACATCGCCCAGGTTCCGTACCTCGCCGAACAGGTACGGGCAGGAAAAGTCGTACGCTTGAACGGTATCGATGACTTGCCGTCCAAGGCCGATGTCGACAGACGCCGGCTCGAGGCCTGGCAGATCCAATCCCTGATCGCGATGCCGCTGACAATCGCCGGTGAGGTGCACGGATTATTGACACTGGCGACCAAGAGCCGGCGCAAGCGTTGGACTGACCAGGATGTGCTCGATCTTCGAGTGGTCGCGGAACTGTTCGCAAACTTCGTCAGTCGGCTCAAGAGTCACACGGCACTGGGCGACGCGCTGACCGAGCTGCAGGCCGCGAAGGACAGGCTGGAGGCGGAGAACGTCTACCTGCGTGAGGAGATCGAGTCGTCCCACGGTTTCGACGAGATCGTCGGCAGCAGCGAGGCGATATTGCGGACGCTGCGCATGGTCGAAATGGTTGCGGAGACCGACACGCCGGTGCTGATTCTCGGAGAGACGGGCACCGGTAAGGAGTTGCTGGCGCGAGCGATTCACCAGAGAAGCAGTCGCAGTGATCGACCGCTGGTCAAGGTGAACTGCGCGACACTGCCGGAAAACCTGATCGAGAGTGAACTGTTCGGATACGAGAAGGGTGCATTCACCGGCGCCGACGCACGCAAGCGCGGCCGCTTCGATCTCGCGCACGGCAGCACGCTGTTCCTCGACGAGTTTGGCGAGATGCCGCTCGAATTACAGACGCGGCTGTTGCGGGTTTTACAGGAAGGTGAATTCGAAAGGCTCGGCGGCACGGAGACGATCAAGGTCGACGTTCGCCTGATCGTCGCGACCAATCGTGACCTTGCCGAGTCCGTGAGGAATGGCAGCTTTCGTTCCGATCTCTACTACCGGGTCAACACGTTCCCGATCAAGACACCGCCGCTTCGAGAAAGAATCGGCGATATCGAACTACTGGCCCAGCACTTCGTCCGAATGTATTCGAAGAAACTCGGTCGCGATATCGAAGGCATCTCCGCCGCGATGATGCGCCAGCTGAACGAGTACCAGTGGCCCGGTAATGTGCGCGAGCTCGAGGGCGTCATTCAGCGGGCCGTCATCGCCAATAGCGGCGCCCTGCTCGAGTTGCCCGAACCGTTGGCCTCGGAACATGAAGCGATGGACGGGCCAAGGGTCGTCGCGTCGACAATTTCCGACCTCAGTGTCGTCGAGCGCCAACACATCATCAACGTTCTCGAATCGACGTCCTGGAAAATCTCGGGACCGTCCGGTGCAGCGTCGCAACTCGGCCTTCCGCCGAGCACGCTCCGCTCCAAGATGAAGAAACTGGACATCGTCAAGCCGCACTGATTGGCACGTCGCTTCTCAATCAGTCGACATAAGCACTCTGATGGCTGACATAAGCCACAACAAGCCTTCGAGACTCTGCCGGTAACCCGCGAAATTTCAACGCATTGCGTTTGTGAGCGACTTCACAGAGATACTGTGAAGTCGCTCACAAATACGGCGCTGTTATTGACAATATGGCTGTCTGCAATTGGAAACAGTTTTAGAGTACGCCGCATCTTCGCAATGACTGCGAAGCGGTGCATGGATTGCATCGACTGCGCCTGGCTTGATTAAGGAATGAACCTTAAATGTTGGCAAGAAATCTAGCGACCGCGTTCTGCGGTGTCGTCTTATGCTGTCTGGCGAACCCGGCCCTTGCCGAAGGTACGCCCGCCGGTACTGTGATCGAAAACACGGCAACCTTGAGTTTCGAGCTCGATGGCAATCCGGCAACGATCACGTCCAATACCACGGCAATCACCGTCGTCGAGCTGGTCGAATTCGCCGTCACTCTGCAGAGTCCGCAGACGCTGGTCACGGCGGGTGATACGAACCAGGCGTTGCTGTTCTCCGTCGTTAACACCGGTAATGGCACCGAGACATTCGATCTGGCGATAAACAGCATCGTGTCCGGAGATGACTTCGACCCGGTGCCGTCGGCGGTTTCGATCTATTTCGACACCGACGGCAGCGGCGACTTCACGGCGGGCGATATTGCCTACGTGCCCGGCGACAATGACCCGGTCCTCGCGCCGGACGCGTCAGTCGCGATCCTGATACTGAATGACATTCCGTCCGATCGCCTGAACGGCGAGGTCGGCTTCTCGGAGCTGATCGTGACGTCGGCCACCGGTACCGGTAGCCCGGGCGACGACTTCGCAGGCCAGGGAGACGGCGGCGTGACCGCGGTGCTCGGCTCAAGCGGCGGCAGCAGCACGGTCAGTGGCGAATATCTCGTATCCGATGTCCAGGTCAGCATCCAGAAGTCACAAAGCGTATCGGATCCGTTCGGCGGCAACGAGCCCGTTCCGGGCGCCACGATCACGTACACGATCGAGGTCAGCGTAACCGGCTCCGGCACCGCCGTCGGTGGTCTCGTACAAGACGTTATCCCTACGTTCACGACCTACGTCCCGGGCAGCCTGACGCTGGACGCCGGCACGTTGACCGACGCGGCGGACGCCGACGCCGGAGAGCTCGATACATCCACAACACCCACGATTGTTGTCCGGCTGGGCGACGTTACCGCGGCGGGCAGTCCGCGGACCATCCAGTTCGACGTTTTGATCGACTAGAGGAAATCACAATGAGCGAAAACACAAAGGGGAAGACCATGTTCTCAAGAGCGACGGCACTGGTGCTGCTGCTGGCGAGCGGAATCGCAATGGCACAGGGCACGCTGGAAGTGCAGACC
>JASJBE010000067.1 GCA_030066655.1 Woeseiaceae bacterium
GGTCCGAAGCACCTGAACATCAAGCTGACGCGCGCCAAGCTCGAGTCGCTGGTCGACACGCTGATCGAGCGCACGATCGAGCCGTGCAAGACCGCACTGAACGACGCCGGCCTGAAGGTCAACGAGATCGATGACGTGATCCTCGTCGGCGGCCAGACGCGCATGCCGAAAGTGCAGGAAGCGGTACAGAACTTCTTCGGCAAGGAACCGCGCCGTGACGTCAACCCGGACGAAGCCGTGGCACTGGGTGCCGCGATCCAGGGTGGTGTACTGGCCGGTGACGTCAAGGACGTCCTGCTGCTCGACGTCACGCCGCTGTCGCTCGGTATCGAGACACTCGGCGGTGTCATGACCAAGCTGATCGAGAAGAACACGACGATCCCGGCGAACGCCGAGCAGGTGTTCTCGACGGCCGACGACAACCAGACGGCCGTGACGATTCACGTGCTGCAGGGTGAGCGTGAGCGCTCCGTGGACAACAAGTCGCTGGGACGTTTCGACTTGAGCGATATCCCGCCGGCGCCGCGCGGCATGCCGCAGATCGAGGTCACTTTCGACATCGACGCCAACGGCATCCTGAACGTGTCTGCGAAGGACAAGGCGACGGGCAAGAGCCAGAACATCGTCATCAAGGCGTCCAGCGGACTGTCCGACGACGAGATCGAAAACATGGTTGCCGACGCCGAAAGCCACGCTGAGGAAGACCGCAAGTTCCGCGAGCTGGTCGACACCCGCAACCAGGCCGACAGCCTGATCCACGGTGCCGAGAAGACGCTGAGCGAGCTGGGCGAGAAGGCGACGTCGGAAGAGCGGCTCGCCGTCGAGACTGCGATCTCGGACCTGAAGTCGGCGCTGGAAGGCGACGACAAGGACCAGATCGAAGCCAAGACGTCTGCGCTGGCTGAAGCGTCTGCCGGAATGGCTCAGCGGCTCTATTCAGAGCAGCAGGCCGAAGGTGCAGAGGCGGCCGGTGAAGGCGCCCAGGCGGCGGACGACGGTGTCGTCGACGCTGAGTTCGAAGAGGTGGACAAGGACGACAAGAAGTCGGCCTGATGTCTGCTGATCAATAGCAATTGATAAGGGCGCCGTTCGCGGCGCCCGGTTTTTGAAGCATGGCGAAACGCGACTACTACGAAGTACTTGGAGTCTCCAAGACAGCGACTTCTGACGAAATTAAGAAGGCGTATCGGCGTCTTGCCATGAAGCATCATCCGGACAGGAACAAGGACGATGCGGAGGCGGAGACCCGCTTCAAGGAGGCCAAGGAAGCCTACGAAGTCTTAAGCAGCGATGAAAAGCGTGCCGCCTACGACCAGTTCGGTCATGACGGCGTTCGCTCCGGCGGCCCCGGCGGAGGCGGCTTCAGCGCAGAGGGCTTCGGCGATATCTTCGGCGATGTTTTCGGTGACATTTTCGGTGGCGGCGGTCGTCGCGGCGGCAGCCAGGTGTTTCGTGGCGCCGATCTCGGCTATGAGCTGAAGCTCGATCTCGAATCCGCGGTCGCCGGCGACGATGTCACGATCGATGTTCCCACCCAGGTCACCTGTGAAGTCTGCAATGGAACCGGTGCCAAGAAAGGCACCGAGCCCAAGCAGTGCCCAACCTGTGGCGGCGTGGGCCAGGTGCGCATGCAGCAGGGTTTCTTCTCGATACAGCAGACCTGCCCGACCTGTAAGGGCGCAGGCACGATCATCGAGGATCCCTGCGATGCCTGCCACGGTCGTGGACGGGTCAGAAAGACCAAGACGCTGTCGGTCAAAGTACCGGCGGGCGTCGACGATGGCGATCGCATACGCCTGTCCGGCGAGGGCGAGGCCGGGCGCAACGGCGGTCCCCCGGGCGACCTGTACGTCGAGATTCGCCTGAAACCGCACAAGATTTTCAAGCGCGACGGCGCCGACCTGTCCTGCGAGGTCCCGGTCAGCTTTGCGACAGCAGCCCTCGGTGGCGAGGTCGAGCTGCCGACCCTCGACGGTCACGTGTCTCTTAAGGTCCCGGCCGGCACGCAATCCGGCAAGGTATTCCGGCTGCGCGGCAAGGGCGTCGTGACGGTCCGTGATCCGCGCAAGGGAGACCTGTTCGCGCAGGTCTCCGTCGAGACGCCGATCAACCTGACCGACGAGCAGAAGACCCTGCTCCGGCAGTTCGATGACAAGGTCAAGTCGGGCGGCGACAGCCACAGCCCGCGGGCCGATACGTGGATCGACACGGTCAAGCGCTTCTTCGAGCGCATCAGCTCCTGATCGCTTTGCCCCCGCGCCCCGACATCGCGTAGCCTTGTCGACAGTGAACGCCTGAGGGCAAGAGCATTTCCTCGATTCGAATCGGTATCGCCGGCGCCGGCCGTATGGGCATGTCCATCGCCGACATCGTTGCCGTGTCGGACGACCTTACCGCCGCCGGCGTCTGGACCCGCCACCCGGACAAGGTCACCAGCGCGCCGCTCCCTGCGTCGGCTTACGTCGGAGACGACCTCGCCACCCTGCTGGCGGCGTCCGACGTGATCATCGATTTCAGCCTGCCGGCCGGAACCGAGCGCGTCGTGGAAGCCGCAGTGGCCGCCGCTCTGCCCCTGGTCTCCGGTGTCAGCGGTCTGTCCGACGACCAGGCGGCCCAGCTGAAGTCCGCCGCCGACAGGATTCCCATCGTCTACGACCGGAATATGAGCCAGGGCGTTGCCGTATTGGCACGACTCGTCGCGGAGGCGTCGAAGGCTCTAGGTCCGGAATTCTCAATCCGCATCGATGAGACGCATCATGTGCACAAGAAAGACGCGCCGTCTGGCACAGCCCTGAAGCTCGGCGAGGCGGCCGCGGCCGCGCGTGGCCTCGATTTCAAAGAGGCGAAGCACTTCGATGACGAGTCGAGCCCGCTGCCGGGCCAGATCGAGTTCCAGGTCGAGCGCCGCGGTGAGGTGCCCGGCGATCATGCGGTGATACTCGCCAACGACTCAGAGCGACTGACGCTGAGCCACAGTGTCCAGTCGCGCGACGTGTTTGCCCGCGGTGCGGTCACGGCAGCGCGTTGGATCGTCGGCAAACCGCCAGGTTTCTACACGATGGCCGACGTCCTGTTCGCAGATTAGGCAGTTTTCTCTAAAAATTTCGCCCAGCCTATAGCGGGGGATTCGAAGCTTCAGTAAACTACGCCGGATCGCGACGCGCGATGTGCGAGCGGGAGGCCAGCCTTCCGTTTTTTCGCATCTGACTTCCGCAAATACCTGCGGGCGGCTCGTAAATGAGGCTCAAGCGATCGGTAGTTTTAAGAGGATCGCCTTTGTCCACGCCAGCCATTCTTGCTCTTCAGGACGGTACGATTTTCCACGGTCAGTCCGTGGGCGCCAGCGGTAAAACCATTGGTGAAGTCGTATTCAATACGGCCATGACGGGTTACCAGGAAATCCTGACCGACCCTTCCTATTGCCGCCAGATGGTCACACTGACCTATCCACACATCGGGAATACCGGGACCAACAGCGATGACATGGAGTCTGTCAAGACGCATGCGTCCGGCCTGATCATTCGGGACCGCTCGTCGGTCGTCAGCAGCTGGCGCTCGGAGCGCAGCTTCTCCGACTTTCTCGAGCAGGCCAACCTCGTCGCCATCGCCGATATCGATACGCGCAAGCTGACCCGCATTATCCGGGAGAAGGGCGCGCAGTCCGGTTGCATCATGACCGGCGATGCCGATCCTGCGCTCGCAGTGGAGCACGCGAAGAAATTCCCCGGCATCGCGGGTATGGACCTCGCCAAGTTTGTGTCGACCGAGGAGCCGTACCAGTGGAGCTACGGCACGACGTTCGGCAAGAAGCCGCGCATCATGAGTCGGCGCATCGCGCCGTTCCACGTCGTCGCCTACGATTTCGGGATCAAGCGCAACATCCTGAAGATCCTGGCCGACCTCGACTGCCGCATGACGGTGGTACCGGCCCAGACGCCGGCCGAGGAGGTGCTGGCGCTGGATCCGGACGGCATCTTCCTGTCCAACGGACCCGGCGACCCGGAGCCCTGCGATTACGCGATCAAGGCGATCAGGGTGTTCCTGAAGCAGGCCATCCCGATCTTCGGCATCTGCCTCGGCCATCAGCTGTTGTCGCTGGCCGCGGGCGCCAGGACGGTCAAGATGAAGTTCGGGCATCACGGCGCGAACCACCCGGTACAGGACCTGGTGACGGGGCAGGTCATGATCACGAGCCAGAATCACGGTTTCGCGGTCGACGAGAAGACCCTGCCGAAGGGCGTTGAAGCGACGCACCGGTCGCTGTTCGATGGCACGCTGCAGGGCATCGCGTTCAAGGACCGGCCCGCGTTCAGCTTCCAGGGCCACCCGGAGGCGAGCCCCGGCCCGCATGACCTGAAGCCGCTGTTCGAGCGCTTTATCTCGGACATGGTCGAGATAAAGCGCACTCAGTCCACCGAAAAAGCCATGTAAAACATGGTTTTAATGAAAATTATTCAAGTAAATACTGGATCAGGACCTGCGCATGCCTAAGCGTACAGACATCAAGAGCGTGTTGATTATCGGCGCCGGGCCTATCGTCATCGGGCAAGCTTGCGAATTCGACTACTCCGGCGCACAGGCTTGCAAGGCGCTCAAAGAAGAGGGCTATCGGGTCATCCTAGTGAACTCGAACCCGGCGACGATCATGACGGACCCGGAGACCGCGGCTGCGATCTACATCGAGCCGGTGCACTGGACTGCGGTCGCACGCATCATCGAGAAGGAGCGTCCCGACGCGCTGCTGCCGACGATGGGCGGGCAGACCGGTCTCAACTGCGCCCTCGACCTCGCGCGCGAAGGCGTGCTCGAGAAATTCAACGTCGAGATGATCGCGGCGTCTCGCAGCGCAATCGATATGGCCGAGGACCGCGACCTGTTCCGCAAGGCAATGACCGAAATCGGCCTCGAAAGCCCGCGAGCGGAGATCGCGCACACGCTCGACGAGGCGGTCGCGAAACAGAAGGACATCGGCTTCCCGACGATTATCCGGCCGTCGTTCACGCTCGGCGGAACGGGCGGTGGCATCGCCTACAACCGCGAGGAGTTCGAGCGCATCGTGTCGCACGGCCTCGAGATGTCGCCGACAACCGAGGTGCTGCTCGAAGAGAGCGTTATCGGCTGGAAAGAATTCGAGATGGAGGTCGTTCGCGACCGCAAGGACAACTGCATCATCGTCTGCTCGATCGAGAACTTCGACCCGATGGGCGTGCATACCGGCGACTCGATCACCGTCGCGCCGGCGCAGACGCTGACCGACAAGGAATACCAGCGACTGCGCGACGCATCGATCGACGTGCTGCGCAAGATCGGCGTGGAGACCGGCGGTTCGAACGTTCAGTTCGCGATCAATCCGACCAACGGGCGAGTGCTAATCATCGAGATGAATCCGCGTGTTTCGCGTTCGTCGGCGCTCGCATCGAAGGCGACCGGGTTCCCGATCGCCAAGGTCGCTGCCAAGCTTGCCATCGGCTACACGCTGGATGAGCTGCAAAACGACATCACGGGCGGCGCGACGCCGGCGTCGTTCGAGCCCACCATCGATTATGTGGTCACAAAAATTCCGCGCTTCACGTTCGAAAAGTTTCCCGGCACCAGCGACAGGCTGACGACGCAGATGAAGTCCGTCGGCGAGGTCATGGCGATGGGACGGACGTTTCAGGAATCGCTGCAGAAGGCGCTCAGGGGCATGGAGATCGGCATCGTCGGTCTCGACGAGGTTATCGACGGCATCGACAGCGATGTGGATCGGGACAACCTGCTGCAGGAACTGCGCCTGCCGGGGCCGGACCGGATTCGATACGTGGCTGATGCCTTCCGGCACGGCCTCGAATTCGACGAGATCGCCAGCGTCACCGGCATCGACCCGTGGTTCCTCGCGCAAATGGCCGAGCTCATCGACGCGGAACACTCGCTTAAGGGCCTGAAGCTGGACAAGCTCGACGCCACACGGATGCGTCAGCTCAAGCGCCAGGGCTTCTCGGACGAGCGCCTGGCCAAATTGCTCGGCGCCGATCCGAAGGCGCTGCGGGCCCACCGAATCAAGCTCGGTATCCGGCCGGTGTTCAAACGCGTCGACACCTGCGCTGCCGAGTTTGCAACGACCACTGCGTATCTCTACTCGACCTACGAGGAGGAGTGCGAGGCGGCCCCAACGGATCGGGACAAGATCATGATCTTGGGCGGCGGGCCGAATCGCATCGGGCAGGGAATCGAGTTCGACTACTGCTGCGTGCATGCCGCGCTAGCGCTCAAGGAGTCGGGCTTTGAAACCATCATGGTCAACTGCAACCCGGAGACGGTCTCCACGGATTACGACACGTCGGATCGCCTGTACTTCGAGTCGCTGACCTTCGAGGACGTCATGGAGATCATCGACCTCGAGAAGCCCAGGGGCGTCATCGTGCAGTACGGCGGCCAGACGCCCTTAAAACTGGCGAAGGACCTCGAGGCGGCCGGCGCGCCGATCATCGGAACGTCGCCGGATTCGATCGATCTGGCGGAGGACCGTGAGCGCTTCCAGAAGCTCGTCGAGGAGCTCGGCCTGAAGCAGCCGCCGAACAGCACGGCGAAGAGCAAGGCGGAAGCGCTCTTGGCTGGCGGCGAGGTCGGCTATCCGCTGGTCGTCCGGCCGTCTTACGTGTTGGGCGGTCGAGCGATGGAGATCGTTCACAGCGATGAGGACCTGTCCGCCTACATGGATGCCGCGATCAGCGTGTCCCACGACAGCCCCGTGTTGCTGGATCGTTTCCTCGACGTTGCGACCGAGGTCGACGTCGACTGCGTCAGCGATGGAAAGAACGTCCTGATCGGTGGCGTCATGGAACACATCGAACAGGCCGGCGTGCACTCAGGCGACTCCGGCTGTTCGCTGCCGCCGTTCAGCCTGTCCGATGAAATGCAGGGCGAGCTGCACGAGCAGGTCGTCAAGCTCGCCAGGGGCCTCAACGTGGTCGGCCTGATGAACACGCAGTTCGCGATCCAGAACGACACCGTCTATCTCCTCGAGGTTAATCCGAGGGCATCGAGGACCGTACCGTTCGTGTCGAAGGCGATCGGCGCGCCGCTGGCCAAGATCGCGGCCAAGACGATGGTCGGCGAGTCGCTCGAGGCCCAGGGCTTTACCCGGCAACAGACGCCGGAGTACTTCTCCGTCAAGGAAGCCGTCTTCCCGTTCATCAAGTTCCCCGGTGCGGACCCGATTCTCGGGCCCGAGATGAAATCGACGGGGGAGGTCATGGGTGTCGGACGGTCCTTCGGCGAGGCCTATGCGAAGGCGCAACTTGCGTCAGGCGTTGTCCTGCCGCGGCAGGGCGCCGCGCTGTTGAGTGTCCGGGAGCGAGACAAGGACAGCGCCGTCGAGCTGGCGAGAATCCTCGTCGAGCGTGGCTTTGACATCATCGCGACGCACGGGACGGCGAAAAAACTGGCCGCAGAGGGCGTGCCGTGTCGCCGGGCGAACAAGGTCCGGGAAGGCCGTCCGCATATCGTCGACATGATCAAAAACGACGAAATTGACTTCATCGTCAATACCACCGAAGGTAAGCAGGCAATTTTCGAATCCCATTCCATTCGGGCTGAAGCCGTTCGCAGGGGCGTCACGTATTACACGACGCTCGGCGCCGCGATCGCCACCTGTGAGGCGATCGAACACATCGATGACAGCGACGTCAACCGGCTTCAGGACCTGCACAAAGAGGTAGTGGCATGAGCAAGGTGCCGGTGACCGTTCGCGGTCATGAATTGATGACGGAAGAACTGAAGCGCCTGAAGTCGATCGATCGCCCAGCCGTGATCCAGGCGATCGCCGAGGCGCGTGAGCACGGCGACCTGAAGGAGAATGCGGAGTACCACGCCGCGCGAGAACAGCAGGGCTTCATCGAGGGACGGATCAAGGAACTCGAAGGTAAGCTGTCCCATATCCAGGTGATTGACGTGACCGAGATCGACGGCGGTGGCAAGGTTATCTTCGGCTGCACGGTCGAGCTGCTCGATGTCGAAACCGACAAGGAAATCGTCTACAAGATCGTCGGTGAGGACGAGGCGGACCTGAAGGCGGGCATGATCTCGTACACGTCGCCGATTGCGCGTGCGCTGATCGGAAAAGTGGAAGAGGACTCGGTCATCTTCAATGCGCCGGGCGGCGAGAAAGAGTACGAAGTCATCGAGGTTCGCTACGAGTAACGGTAGCGCTGCGTCTTTGCCCGGCCCGTTGCGAGTGCAGCCTAGCGGGGCAGCCTGATTCGTTTCTTCTCGGGGTTCTCGCAGTAGATCAGCGCGACGTTGCCGATGCGCTGGACCAGCGTGCCATTGCTGCGATCAACGAGGTCAGCAATCATCGTGTCGCGGGTATCGCGATCGCCGACGCGCAGGCTCACCTTGATGAGCTCGTGATGCGCGAGCGTCCGGTCGTACTCGGCGAGCAGTGACTCGCTTAGGCCCGCGTCACCGACCATGATGACGGGGTTGAGCTTGTGACCGAGGCCGCGCAGGTACTTTTTTTGAGGTTCAGACAGGTTCATCAGGCGGAGTCTAACCCGATTATCTCACCGATTCGCGGGTTAGCAGTGTGTGACCGGACGATAGATACATGAGTAAGCCAAGACGGAGCGGTGGAAGCTGGCGGGATCGCCAGGAGCGCGACCCGTACGTAAAGAAGGCGCGCGCCGAAGGCTGGCGCTCTCGTGCCGTGTACAAGCTGCAGCAGATTGACGAGAAGGATCGACTGCTCAAGCCGGGCATGCAAATTGTCGATCTCGGCTCGGCGCCGGGCAGCTGGAGCCAGTACGTCACAGAGACGATGAACACCCGCGCGCATATCGTTGCCGTGGACCTGCTGCCGATGGATACGCTGCCAAACGTCGATTTCATCCAGGGCGACTTTCGCGACGAGTCGACGCTTGACGCGATCATTGAGGCCTTGGACGGGGAAAAAGCGGACCTTGTAATGTCCGACATGGCACCCAATATCAGCGGCAATCGAGCGGTAGATCAGCCACGGTCCATGTACCTGGTCGAGCTGGCGCTCGATATTTGCAACGACGTCCTGAAGCCCGGCGGCGCTTTTGTCACCAAGTTATTCCAAGGCGAAGGTGCCGACGCGTTTATCGCGTTAGCCAAGAGCCGGTTCGAAAAAACCCGGGTCTTCAAGCCGAAGGCGTCGCGGGCCGGAAGCCGCGAAGTCTACCTCGTTGCAAAAGGATACAAACCACCGGCCTGACATTACCGGCCGCAAGACGGAATCGGTTTCGAAGTCGCTGTTTTTACAGGGTTTTTAGATCGACGACGGGATTTGCAGAACGCGTCGTGCGTTGTAGCCAGAATTTGTCAGGTGTAGTAGTGTCTAACATCGTTAGAACCTGTCTAACACCCGGAGGAACCGGGTATTACGGAGCGCGGTAAGCAAACGTGAATGATCTGACCAAAAATATCCTCGTATTCATCGTCATCATCGTGGTGCTCCTGTCTGTCGTACAAGGACTGTCCGGCGTAGGCGGCATCCAGCAGCAGCAGCGAGATTATTCTGAATTTTTGGAGCAGGTTCGCTCCGGACAGGTGTCGGTCGTCGAATTCGACGACAAGCGCATCGAGTACGGCAACAGCGAGCCGCTCAAGTACTACACGATCAGCCCGGAGACGAATAACGACGTCCTGATCGGGCTGCTCGAAGACGCCAACGTACGCTTCACCGGTGTTGAAACAAAGCAGCCCAGCCTGATTGGCCAGCTGCTGATCAGCTCGTTCCCGATCCTGTTGCTGATCGGCGTCTGGGTCTACTTCATGCGCCAGATGCAGGGCGGTGGCGGAGGCAGGGGCGCGATGTCCTTTGGTAAGAGCAAGGCCCGCCTCCTGGGCGAGGACCAGGTCGGCGTTACGTTTGCGGACGTCGCCGGCGTCGAAGAGGCCAAGAGCGAGGTCGCAGAGATCGTGGAGTTCCTGCGCGACCCGAGCAAATTCCAGCGCCTCGGCGGCAAGATTCCGAAGGGCGTACTGATGGTGGGCCCGCCGGGCACCGGTAAGACGCTGCTCGCGAAAGCGATCGCCGGCGAGGCCAAGGTGCCGTTCTTCACGATTTCCGGTTCCGACTTCGTCGAAATGTTCGTCGGTGTCGGCGCCAGTCGCGTACGCGACATGTTCGACCAGGCCAAAAAGCAGGCCCCCTGCATCATCTTCATCGACGAGCTCGACGCCGTCGGTCGACACCGTGGCGCAGGTCTCGGTGGTGGTCACGATGAGCGCGAGCAGACGCTGAACCAGATGCTGGTCGAGATGGACGGTTTCGAAGGCAGCGAGGGCATCATCGTTATCGCCGCGACGAACCGCCCGGACGTCCTGGACCCCGCGCTGCTGCGCCCGGGTCGCTTCGACCGCCAGGTCGTCGTGCCGCTGCCCGATGTCCGTGGCCGCGAGCTGATCCTCAAGGTTCACATGCGCAAGGTGCCGCTTGACGACGACGTTCGTCCGGGCGTCATCGCCCGCGGCACGCCCGGCTTCTCGGGCGCTGACCTCGCCAACCTCGTCAACGAGGCCGCGCTGTTCGCGGCGCGTGCGAACAAGCGCGTCGTCAGCATGGAGCAGTTCGACCAGGCGAAGGACAAGATCATGATGGGCGCCGAGCGCCGGTCTATGGTTATGAGCGAGCAGGAGAAGCTCAACACGGCCTACCACGAGGCGGGCCATGCCATCGTCGGTTACCTCGTGCCCGAGCATGACCCGGTCTATAAGGTCACGATCATTCCGCGCGGACGTGCGCTCGGTGTGACGATGTACCTGCCGGAGGAAGATCGCTACAGTATGTCCAAGCAACGGCTCGAGAGCATGATCGCGAGCCTGTTTGGCGGGCGTATTGCGGAAGAGATGACGCTCGGCAAGTCGGGCGTCACGACCGGAGCGTCCAACGACATCGAGCGCGCCACGGATATTGCCAGGAACATGGTAACGAAGTGGGGCCTGTCCGAGCGCCTCGGCCCGCTGACGTATAGCGAGGACGACGGCGAGGTCTTCCTCGGTCGGTCCGTGACACAGCACAAGCAGGTCTCGGACGATACGGCACACGCCATCGACGAAGAAGTGCGCAAGATTATCGACTCCAATTACGACAAGGCAGAGTCGCTGCTTCAGGAGAACATCGAGAAGCTGCACGTCATGGCCAAGGCGCTCGTCAAGTACGAGACGATCGACGAGAACCAGATCAAGGACATCATGGAAGGGCGCGAGCCGCGTCCGCCCGCTGACTGGGAAGAGCCGACCGATCCGAAACGTCCGGACGGCGGCCTCGACACCGAGCCGGAAGTCGCTGGCCCGATCGGCGGTCCTGCCAGCGAACACTAGCGTTCGAATGATGCCAGCCATCGAGCCAGCCGGATTAATCTCCGGCTGGCTTTTTTATTGCGGCACCGGTTAGCCGGGAGGCTTGCTTTGCTCAATCTTGGATCCATGCAGTTGCCTGACGTCTCCGTCATGGGCGTCCTGAACGTCACGCCGGACTCGTTTTCCGACGGCGGGCGCTTCAATTCGAGAGACGCGGCGCTGGCCCAGGCGGAGAAACTGATCGCAGACGGAGCGTCGATCATTGACGTCGGCGGCGAGTCCACGCGACCCGGCTCCAGCGCCGTTGGCGAGTCCGAGGAGATCGATCGGGTCGTGCCAGTCGTCGAGGCGCTTAACACGGAGCTTGGGGCTACCGTGTCCGTTGACACGACCAAACCGGCCGTAATGAGGGCCGCGGCGTCAGCCGGGGCCGCAATGATCAACGATGTCCGGGCGCTGCAGGACGATGGCGCGCTACAGGCGGCTGCCGAACTCGGCGTACCCGTCTGCCTGATGCACATGCGGGGCCTGCCGCGCACGATGCAGGACAATCCGGCGTACGAGGACGTCGTCGAGGATGTCTATAAGTTCCTCGAGCAAAGACTCACAGCCTGCGAGCGGGCAGGGATTGCCCGGGATCGCATCGTGCTCGACCCCGGATTCGGCTTCGGCAAGACCGTGGAGCACAATCTGAGCCTGCTGAAACACCTGCGGCGGCTCAAGGACCTGGGTCAGCCGATACTCGCGGGCCTGTCTCGAAAGTCGACCCTCGGCCACATCACCGGAAGAGAGGTTGACGCACGCATGCCGGCGAGTATTGTGACGGCTGCAATCGCCGTGCAGAACGGGGCGAGTATCATTAGGGCGCACGATGTTGCCGAGACGGTTGACGCGATCAAGGTGACGGTTGCGGTGATGGAGGCAGAGTGACGATGGCAAAGCAGTTTTTCGGTACGGACGGGGTCCGCGGGACGGTCGGCAAAGAGCCAATGACCGCCGATTTCACGATGCGGCTGGCGAGTGCGGCGGCACAGGTACTCGTGCCCAGCGGTGGCACGGTCGTTATCGGCAAGGACACCCGTCTTTCCGGGTACATGCTGGAGTCGGCGCTGGAGGCCGGGTTTGTCGCCGCCGGCGTCAACGTGCTGCTGATCGGCCCGCTGCCGACGCCCGGGATAGCGAGGCTGACCAAGGAATTCGATGCGGATCTAGGTGTCGTGATCAGCGCGTCACACAATCCCTTCTACGACAACGGCATCAAATTCTTCAATAAAGAGGGGTCGAAGCTGACCGATGACGT
>JASJBE010000062.1 GCA_030066655.1 Woeseiaceae bacterium
CCGCACCGTGGGCGCCGGCGTCGTCGCGAAGATCATCGAGTAAGGTGTCGGCAGGTCCGGATCAGAGAGGCTTGGCAATCGACTGGCTCGTCTCACTGTTCCGGGCGGCTGCCTCCCACAAGGGGGTAGCCATGCATCTGCAGCAGCTGCAAGTATTGCTGCTGTAGGAGGGGTCCGTACGATAGAAACAACGTAGCGTGTTAAACGTGCATCGTATGTTTCGGAGAACCCCGAGCAACAGCAGCGGCGCACAGCGCCGCCAAAGTCGAATCGAAGTGGAACAGCGATCGTTGGGTAACGGACCCTTCGTTCATGAAACGTGGAACAGCGGTCGCGGCGTCAGAGGAAGCCGCGATCGACGAAGCCACAAAAATATGACCGGCACGGTGACTACAGTTTTGATCTCCTTGCCGATCGAATAGCAAGACAAGGAAATAAGCGTGGCAACAAACCAAAACATCAGAATCCGCCTGAAGGCCTTCGATCATCGCCTGATCGACAACTCAGCGCGTGAAATCGTAGACACCGCCAAGCGCACCGGCGCCACGGTGAAAGGCCCGATCCCGCTGCCTATGAAAAAGGAGCGGTTCACGGTGCTGATCTCCCCGCACGTCAACAAGGACGCTCGTGACCAGTACGAAATCCGTACGCACAAGCGCCTGATGGACATCGTCGACCCGACCGACAAGACCGTCGACGCGCTGATGAAGCTCGAGCTTCCGGCGGGCGTAGACGTACAGATCAAGCTGAATTAAGAATTCAGGAGATCGGCAGGTCCGAATCAGAGAGGTTTGGTGGCCGACTATCGCGCCTCACTGTTTCGAGCGGCTGCCTCCCACAGGGGTCCTATCGGCACCTGTAGGAGGGGTCCATGACCCCGAGCGACAGCAGCGGCCGACAGGCCGCCAGAGTAGGTCGTCGCTCGCAAAAAGCCCGGGACTGAGCTGCCGTAGGAGGGGTCCGTACGATAGAAGCAACGAAGCGTGGTAAACGTGCATCGTATGTTTCGGAAAACCCCGAGCGACAGCAGCGGCCGAAAGGCCGCCAAGAGCTCAAAAGACACGCCGAGCGCAGAACATTGTCGAACGGCGAAATTAGCCCAAAAAAAGCCTTGCGGGCCACAGATATGGCGCTATAATTGCGGGCTCGATGAATCAGGCCGGGCCGGGAGTCGGCCGGATTCAGTAAGACGAAGTCGCCAGGAAACCGAGGGCGACACGGCAAATCCCGGGATTGCCGGGCCGGTATAGCTACCGGAACGGAGCATGGGTCAGCCCCTTGTGCTTAAGAGGACGAAGAGTCCCGCAGCAAAGGCTGGCCCTTTCGCGTGTCTGAAGACAACGCGAAAAACGAAAGAACATTCGCAACCCCTGCCAACCGTAGTCGGGGCCAAGAGAGACATTTTTTAGATAGGCGCTGGCCAATCGAAGTCAGTGTGAGGTTTTTGACATGACAATGGGTCTTGTTGGCCGCAAACGCGGCATGACGCGCATTTTTACGGAAGACGGCGTATCTATTCCCGTCACCGTGATCGAGGCGCAGCCAAACCGGGTGACGCAGGTGAAGACCGTCGACGTCGACGGCTATAGCGCGCTGCAGGTTACCGCCGGCAGTCGTCGTCCGTCCCGCGTGACGAAGTCTCAGGCCGGCCATTTCGCAGCCGCGAAAGTCGAAGCCGGCGACCTCACGACCGAGTTCCGCCTCGGCGAGGGCGAGGGCGCAGACCTCGAAGCTGGCAGTGAAGTAAAGGTCGACCTGTTTGAGGAAGGCCAGAAGGTCGACGTCATCGGAACGTCGATCGGTAAGGGCTTTGCTGGCACGGTCAAGCGCCACAACTTCCGGACCCAGGACGCCACGCACGGTAACTCGCTTGCGCACCGCGCTCCGGGTTCCATCGGCCAGAACCAGACGCCGGGCCGCGTGTTCAAGGGCAAGAAAATGTCGGGTCACATGGGTAACGTGCGGCGCACGATCCAGAACCTCGAAGTCGTCCGCGTCGATGCCGATCGCAACCTGCTGCTGATTCGCGGCGCCGTCCCGGGTCACAAGGGCGGGAGCGTCATCGTTCGTCCGGCGATCAAGTCGAAAGGAGCGTCCGCATGAAGCTGAAGATGCAGGGCAGCGGAACGGTCGACGTGGCTGAGTCCGCCTTCGGTGCCGAGTTCAACGAGGCGCTCGTTCACCAGGTCGTCACGGCTTACCTCGCAGGTAGCCGCGCCGGCACGAAGGCACAGAAGAATCGCTCGGCGGTTCGCGGCGGTGGCATCAAGCCGTGGCGCCAGAAGGGCACCGGCCGCGCACGCGCCGGAACGATTCGCAGCCCGATCTGGGTCGGTGGTGGCCGTGCGTTTGCTGCGCAGCCGCGTGACTACTCCCAGAAGGTCAACAAGAAGATGTACCGCGCCGCGCTGCGGTCCGTGATGTCCGAGCTGGTCCGCCAGGAGCGCCTGGTCGTCGTTGAGTCAATGGAACTCGAGGCGCCGAAGACTAAGTTGCTCGCGACCAGGCTCAAGGATCTCGGCCTCGACAACGCGCTGATCCTGAACGAGGCGTTTGACGAGAAGCTGTATCTCGCGGCTCGCAACCTGCCGAACATCGGTATCTGTGATGCGGCGTCTATCGATCCGGTCGTTCTGATCCGGTTCGAAAAGGTCGTCATCACGCTGCCAGCGCTGAAGCTGATCGAGGAGCGTCTGTCATGAGTCAGGCACTGCACCAGGAACGACTGATGACCGTCATCCGCGGTCCGCATCTGTCGGAGAAAGCCCATATCGCGGCCGAGAACAACCAGGTTGTCTTCAAGGTCCGCACTGATGCGACGAAGGCCGAGATTCGCCAGGCCGTCGAACTGCTGTTCGACGTCAAGGTCGAGGGCGTCACCGTCGTCAACAACAAGGGCAAGAACAAGCGCTTCGGCCAGGTACGCGGTCGTCGCAAAGACACGAAGAAAGCATACGTAAAGCTCGCCGAGGGAAGCGAAATCGACTTCCTCGAAGGCGAATAAAGGTTAGAGGCCATGTCACTACATAAAGCCAAACCGACATCAGCAGGCCGACGTTTCGTCGTCGCCGTCAAGACGCCGGGTCTGCACAAGGGCAAGCCGCACGCTGCGCTGCTGGACAAGAAGAGCAGCAAGGGCGGCCGCAACAACAACGGTCGCATTACGGTTCGCCACCAGGGTGGCGGTCACAAGCAGCGCTACCGGATTATCGACTTCAAGCGCGACAAGGACGGTATCCCGTGCGTTGTCGAGCGCCTCGAGTACGACCCGAATCGCAGCGCTCACATCGCCCTGCTGAAATACGCGGACGGCGAGCGCCGTTACATCCTGGCGCCGAAGGGCGTGCGCGCAGGCGCTGAGCTGATCAGTGGCGACGAGGCCCCGATCAAGCCGGGTAACTGCCTGCCGATTCGCTCGATCCCGGTGGGTTCCGTGATCCATAACATCGAGATGAAGCCCGGCAAGGGCGGACAGCTCGTACGCTCGGCCGGTGGTGCCGCGCAGCTGGCGGCGCGCGAAGGCGTGTACGCGACGATCCGTCTGCGTTCGGGCGAGATGCGCAAGATTCACGTCAACTGCCGCGCGACGATCGGCGAGGTTGGCCACAACGAGCACAACCTGCGCAAGCTCGGCAAGGCCGGCGCGAAGCGCTGGAGAGGCGTACGACCGACGGTTCGCGGCGTTGCCATGAACCCGGTAGATCACCCGCACGGTGGTGGTGAGGGCCGCACGTCCGGTGGCCGTCATCCGGTAAGCCCGTGGGGTACGCCGACCAAGGGCGCGAAGACGCGCAAGAACAAACGCACCGACGCGATGATCGTTCGTCGCCGCAAGCGTAAGTAAAGGGAAGGATCAGATAGATGCCGCGTAGTGTAAGAAAAGGCCCGTTCGTCGATACGCACCTGGCGAACAAGGTTGCCGAGGCAGCAAAGAACAACGATCGACGTCCGATCAAGACATGGTCACGTCGCTCGATGATCTTGCCGAACATGGTTGGACTGACGATAGCCGTGCATAACGGTCGTCAGCACGTGCCGATCCTGATTTCAGAGAACATGGTGGGTCACAAGCTCGGTGAGTTTGCGGTAACCCGCACGTTCCGCGGTCACTCCGGTGATCGCAAGACCAAGTAGGCGAAGGACATCATCATGCAAGTTGCAGCCACTCTTCGTTACGCCCGTATTTCTCCGCAGAAATGCCGGCTGGTCGCAGACATCATTCGCGGCAAGTCCGTCGATGACGCACTCCGTACGCTCAGCTTCACGCCGAAGAAGAGTGCGCGCATCGTCAAGAAGGTCCTGGAGTCCGCTATCGCGAACGCTGAGCACAACCACGGTGCCGACATCGACGAGCTGAAAGTCTCGACGATCGAAGTCAACGAGGCGCCGACGTTCCGCCGCTTCCGCGCGCGTGCAAAAGGCCGCGGAGCGCGCATCATCAAACGTAACAGCCACATCACGATTCGGGTTGGAGACGAGTAATGGGTCAGAAAGTACATCCAACAGGCATTCGACTGGGAATCGTCAAGGACTGGACGTCCAAGTGGTACGCCGATTCGAAGACATACGCCGATTACGTGCGCATCGATCACGAGCTGCGCGTCTTCATCAAGAACAAGCTGAAGGACGCGTCTGTCAGCAAGATCACGATCGAGCGCCCGGCCAAGAAGGTCAACATTACGATCCACACGGCTCGTCCAGGCATCGTGATCGGCAAGAAGGGTGAGGACATCGAGAAGCTTCGCGCCGAGGTGTCGGCGATGATCGGCATGCCGATCAGCGATGTCCGCATCAACATCTCCGAGATCCGCAAGCCGGAGCTCGACGCGCAGCTCGTCGCTGAGGGCATCGCCCAGCAGCTGGAGCGTCGCGTGATGTTCCGACGCGCCATGAAGCGCTCTGTGACCAACACGATGCGCGTCGGCGCCGAGGGCATCAAGGTCAAGGTCGGCGGTCGTCTGAACGGTGCTGAAATCGCGCGTTCCGAGTGGTATCGCGAAGGTCGTGTGCCGCTGCACACGCTGCGCGCCGACATCGACTACGGCACGGCCGAGGCCAACACGACCTACGGCGTGATCGGCGTAAAGGTCTGGATCTTCAAGGGCGAAGTCTTTGAGCGTCCGGAGGCCGGCACCCAGGAAGCAGCCGAGGCGCAAGCGGGCGCACGCGCCAGCGCGTAACGGGGAACAAGGACAATGCTACAGCCAAAACGTACAAAGTTTCGCAAGCAGATGAAGGGCCGCAATCGCGGTCTGGCGCTGCGAGGCTCGACAGTTTCATTCGGCGAGTTCGGCCTGAAGGCCACCGGTCGCGGCCGCATGACGGCACGTCAGATCGAGGCGGCTCGTCGTGCAATGACGCGTCACATCAAGCGTGGCGGAAAGATCTGGATCCGGGTGTTTCCGGACAAGCCGATCACGAAGAAGCCGCTTGAAGTTCGTCAGGGTAAGGGTAAGGGCAACGTTGAGTACTGGGTGTGCCAGATTCAGCCGGGCCGAGTTCTTTATGAGATGGAAGGCGTATCGGAAGACGTGGCGCGCGAGGCGTTCCGCCTGGCGGCAGCCAAGCTCCCGTTCCCGACCACGTTTGTTAGCCGGACGGTGATGTGATGAGTGCGTCTGAATTACGAGAAAAGTCAGTTGAGGAGCTCTCCGAGGAGCTCGTTCAGCTCCGACGCGAGCAATTTAACCTGCGTATGCAGCAGGCGACCGGTGAGTTGGGACAGAACCACCAGCACAGCCGGGTGAGAAAAGACATCGCACGTGTGAAAACGATTCTCAATGAGAAGCAGCGTGCGACAGGTGAACAGGCATGAGTGAAGAGACAAAAGTACAGCGCACCGTCGTCGGTCGCGTCGTCAGCGACAAGATGGACAAGACCGTCTCCGTTGCGATCGAGCGCCTGATCAAGCACCCGGTTTACGGCAAGTTCATTCGCCGTACGACCAAGGTGCTGGCGCACGACGCTTCGAACGAATGCAAGCCGGGCGATCGCGTTGCGATCTCCGAGTGCAAGCCGATTTCGAAGAACAAATCGTGGCAGGTGGTCAACGTCGTTGAGCGCGCTGCGGACAGATAGAGCTTTATTGGGATTAAGTCATGATTCAGATGCAGACAGTCTTGGACGCGGCCGACAACTCGGGTGCCCGTCGTGTTCAGTGCATCAAGGTGCTGGGTGGCTCCAAGCGCCGGTATGCCGGTGTCGGTGACGTCATCAAGGTAAGCGTCAAGGACGCTATTCCTCGCGGCAAGGTCAAGAAGGGCGAGGTGTACAACGCGGTTGTCGTTCGCACGCGCAAGGGTGTGCGTCGCAAGGACGGTTCGCTGATTCGCTTCGACGGCAACGCGGCGGTACTGCTGAACGCGCGCCTCGAGCCGATCGGCACGCGCATTTTTGGCCCCGTCACCCGCGAGCTTCGCGGCAACCGGTTTATGAAGATCATTTCTCTTGCCCCGGAAGTGCTGTAACGGGCAATGGACTCAGGAACGGCCATAAAGGGCCGCGATTGGACGATATGAACAAGATCAGAAAAGGCGACGAAGTCATCGTTACGACCGGCAAGGACAAGGGCCGTCGTGGCACGGTGCTCGAGGTACACGCAGACGGGCGTCTGCTGGTTGAAGGCATCAACATCGCTAAAAAGCATACGAAGGGCAATCCGCAGATGGGCGAGCCCGGCGGCATCATCGACAAGGCGATGCCGATCGATGTGTCGAACGTTTTGGTATTCAACCCGAAGTCCAAGAAGGGTGAGCGCGTTGGTATTCGCGTGGAAGGCGACGGCAGCAAGGTCCGCGTCTTCAAGGGTACCGGCGACGTGGTTGATATTTGAGGATTGATAGGACCATGGCGAGATTACAGGAAAAGTATCAGAACGAGCTGGCCGGCGAGTTGCAGGCGAAGCTTGGCCTGAGCAATCCAATGGAAGTGCCGCGTATTACGAAGATCACGCTGAACATGGGCGTGGGCGAGGCCGTGGCTGACAAGAAGATCATGGAGAATGCCCGCGCAGATCTCGAGAAGATCTCTGGTCAGAGAGTCGTAACCACGCTGGCCCGCAAGTCGGTCGCTGGTTTCAAGATTCGTGACGGCATGCCGATCGGCTGCAAGGTGACCCTGCGGCGCGAACGCATGTACGAGTTCCTGGATCGCCTCGTCAACATTGCAATCCCGCGTATTCGCGACTTCCGTGGCCTGAACCCGAAGTCGTTCGACAAGCAGGGCAATTACAGCATGGGCGTGCAGGAGCAGATCATCTTTCCGGAGATCAACTACGACGAGATCGACGCACTGCGCGGACTGGACATCACGATTACGACAACGGCGCGTAATCCCGAGGAAGGTAAGGCACTCCTGGAAGCGTTCAACTTTCCGTTCAAGAAGTAACTGTTAGAGAAACATCAGATATGGCCAAGAAGTCAATGATCATGCGCGAACTGAAGCGCGCCAAGCTGGTTGCAAAACAGGCGGACAAGCGCAAGAAGCTGAAAGCGATCGTTCGTGACCTGAACAGCACGGATGAGGAGCGAGCTCAAGCGCAGGCGAAGCTGAATGCACTGCCTCGCGACGGCAGCCCGACGCGCCAGAGGAATCGCTGCGCGATCACGGGACGCCCGCACGGCGTTTACCGCAAGTTCGGTCTTGCGCGTAACAAGCTTCGTGAGGGTGCTATGAAGGGTGAAATTCCCGGGCTGACCAAGGCCAGCTGGTAACGGAGAACAAGACGATGATGACTGATCCTATCTCCGACATGCTGACGCGCATTCGCAACGGCCAGAAAGCTCGCAAGGTGAGCGTGACGATGCCTGCTTCCAAGGCCAAGGAAGCCGTGGCGCGTGTCCTGGCTGACGAAGGCTACGTTGTCGGTTACAGCACCGAGGGCGAAGGCGCTTCGAAAACGCTGACCGTCGAGCTGAAGTATTTCGAGGGCGTGCCGGTAATCGAGCGGATTCAGCGCGCCAGCCGTCCCAGCCTGCGGGTTTTCCGTGGCAAGGACGACCTGCCCAAGGTACTGGGCGGTCTGGGCGTCGCAATCGTCTCTACGTCGTCCGGCGTAATGAGCGATCGCGAGGCTCGCAAGCAAGGTATTGGTGGTGAGGTGATCTGCATCGTTTCCTGATGCGAGACCTCCTGACGAGTAAAGAGTTATGTCCAGAGTAGCAAAAGCACCGGTCGAGCTGCCGAAAGGCGTCGAGTTCAAGCAGGAAGGCAACGTTGTCACCTTCAAGGGAAGCAAAGGCACGTTGTCCATGGAGCTGAACTCGGAAGTCACGGTGTCGCAGGAAGAGAACGTTCTGCAGGTAGCGCCGCGTTCGGGTTCGCGTTTCGCGACCGCCATCTCAGGCACGATGCGTGCGCTGTTGGCGAATATGGCGCAGGGCGTTGCCGAAGGTTTCGAGCGCAAGCTCGAGCTCGTTGGCGTTGGTTACCGCGCGCAGGCGCAGGGCAACAAGCTGAACCTGAGCCTTGGCTTCTCGCACCCCGTCGTGCACGAGGTGCCGGAGGGCATCACGGTCGAGACGCCGAGCCAGACGGAAATTGTGATCAAGGGCGCCGACAAGCAGCGCGTCGGTCAGGTGGCGGCCAACATCCGCAGCTACCGTCCGCCGGAGCCCTACAAAGGAAAAGGTGTTCGCTATTCGGATGAGCGTGTCGTCATCAAGGAAGCGAAGAAGAAATAAGTCCGGGTGAGCCGACGCTCACTGCTGACCAGAGACTATTGAAGCGAAATCGTTATGAAGCTCGATAAAAAACAGAATCGAATCCGCCGCGCGCGTAAGGCACGGGCCAAGATCCGCCAACTCGGCGCGAATCGCCTGAGCGTCCATCGCACGCCGCGACACATCTACGCACAGGTTATTGCGGCTGACGGTGCCTCCGTTATCGCGACCGCGTCCACGCTCGAGGCTGAAGTCCGCAAGGGCGTCAAGAGCGGCGGCAACGTCGAAGCAGCGGCGATCGTCGGTGCGCGCATCGCGGAGAAGGCGAAGTCGGCGGGTGTCGACACGGTCGCCTTCGATCGCTCGGGTTTTCGCTATCACGGCCGCGTCAAAGCACTTGCCGACGCTGCGCGTGAAGCTGGATTGAAATTTTAATCGGATTACAGGACGGCATGCCGTCAGGACCACACTATGGCAAGACAAGAACAAGCATCTTCGAACGATGACCTGATTGAGAAGCTGGTCACCGTTAACCGTGTCGCCAAGGTTGTTAAGGGCGGGCGCCAGTTCGGCTTCACCGCGCTGACGGTCGTCGGTGACGGTCAGGGCCAGGTTGGCTTCGGCTACGGCAAGGCTCGTGAGGTGCCCATCGCGATACAGAAAGCGATGCAGGCTGCCCGAAAGAACCTGGTCGCCGTCAACCTGAACAACGACACGTTGCAGTATGCGATCAAGGGTCGTCACGGTGCGACGCGCGTTTACATGCAGCCGGCCTCGGAAGGTACCGGTGTCATCGCCGGTGGTGCGATGCGCGCAGTCTTCGAGTGTGCGGGTGTCAGAAACGTCCTCGCGAAGTCCTACGGTTCGCGTAACCCGATCAATGTCGTTCGCGCGACGATCAGCGGTCTGTCGCAGATTCATTCGCCGCAGGCGATCGCGGCGAAGCGTGGCAAGAAGGTAGAAGACATCCTGGCGTAAGCCCGGGTCGTTGACAGAGATAAAGACTATGGCAAAGGCAAAAGAGCTGAAGGTAACGCTGGTCAAGAGCAAGTTCGGTCGCTTGAAGAGTCACAAGGCATGCGTGCAGGGTCTCGGCCTTCGCAAGATGCACCAGACCGTTACCGTCGCCGACACCCCGGAGAACCGCGGCATGATTAACCGCGTCTCCTACCTGTTGGCTGTTGAGGAAGCCTGACAATGAGACTGAATGAGTTATCGCCCGGGAAGGGCGCAAAGAAAACCGGCAAGCGTCTCGGACGAGGCCACGCTGCGGGCCAGGGCAAGACCAGTGGTCGAGGCCAAAAGGGTCAGCACGCGCGTTCCGGCGGTTACACGAAAGTCGGTTTCGAGGGCGGCCAGATGCCGCTGCAGCGTCGTCTGCCGAAAGTGGGTTTCAACTCACGGATGGCGCGACTGACGGCTGAGCTTCGTCTGCACGAGCTGGAGATTCCGACGGCGGACGTCATCGACATCGATGTCCTGAAGGCGGGCAACCTGGTTCCGGCATTCACCAAGAAGGTGAAGGTCATCAAGTCCGGCGAAATCAAGAAAGCGGTCAAACTGAAGGGTCTCGCGGTCACCAAGGGTGCGCGTGAGGCGATTGAAGCTGCCGGCGGCAGCATAGAAGCGTAGGCGCGATTCAACGTGGCAAAGAAGCCCCAACAAAATCCGGCAGATCTTGCCAAGCAGGCAAGCAAGCTCGCTGATCTGAGGAACAGGCTGTTCTTCCTGATCGGCGCGCTGATCGTGTTCCGTATCGGTACGTTCATACCGGTACCGGGCGTCGATCCTGCTGCGCTGGCAAACTTCTTCGATCAGCAGGCGGGCAACCTTCTCGGTCTGTTCAACCTGTTCTCGGGCGGTGCGTTGTCGCGCTTCGGCCTGTTCGCGCTCGGCATCATGCCGTACATCTCGGCGTCCATCATCATCCAGATGGCGAGCCGGATCATTCCGAGCCTCGACCAGATCCGTAAGGAAGGCGAGCAGGGGCGCCGAACGATTATCAAGTACACGCGCTACGGCACAGTCATACTCGCGGCATTCCAGTCGATCGCCGCAGCGTCGTGGCTGCAGCAGCAGACGGGCGTTGTCATCAACCCGGGTCCGGCGTTCCTGATCACGGCGTGCATCACGCTCGTGACCGGCACGATGTTCCTGATGTGGCTGGGTGAGCAGATCACCGAGCGCGGCGTCGGCAACGGTATCTCGATGATCATCCTCGCCGGTATTGTCGCGGGCATCCCGGCGGCGATCGCAGGAACGGCGGAGCTCGTGCGTAACGGTGAGCTGTCACCGGCCGTCGCCATCCTGATGTTACTTGGCGGCGTCGCGGCGATTGTCTTCGTTGTCTACATGGAGCGCGCGCAGCGACGCATTACGGTCAACTACGCCCGTCGACAGCAGGGCCGGAAGATGTATGCCGCGCAGAGTACGCACCTGCCGTTCAAGCTGAACATGGCGGGTGTTATCCCGGCGATCTTCGCATCGAGCATCCTGATGTTCCCGGCGACGATCGCCCAGTTCTTCGGCCAGTCGGCGAATCCGAATGCGGTTCAGCTGGCGCTGCAGTCCATTGGCGCCAACCTCGGGCCGGGACAGCCGATCTACGTGCTGCTGTACGGCGCACTGGTGATCTTCTTCTGCTTCTTCTACACGGCGCTGATGTACAACTCGAAGGACACGGCGGACAACCTGAAGAAAGCAGGGGCGTTCCTGCCGGGCATCCGGCCGGGCGCTCACACGGCGGAGTACATTGATCGGGTGCTGACGAGGATTACCTTCTGGGGTGCTATCTACGTCGCTGGCGTCTGCCTGGCACCGGAGATCATCCGGATGTTCTACCCGAGCATTCCGTTCAATTTCGGCGGCACATCACTGCTCATCCTGGTGGTCGTCACGATGGACTTCATGTCGCAGATGCAGGCGCATGCGATGAGCCATCAGTACGAAGGCATGATGCAGAAGGCCAACCTGCGCAACTACGGTGGCCGGAGCGGACAATTACGCTGAGTCTTAAGACTCGGAATGGAGAGAGCTCATGAAAGTAAGAGCATCAGTTAAGAAAATCTGCAGAAACTGCAAGATCATCCGCCGCAACGGAGTTGTGCGTGTGATTTGCACCGACGCCCGGCACAAACAGCGCCAGGGTTAATCGAAAAGGAACACGCTAGTGGCACGTATAGCAGGCATAAACATACCGTTAAACAAGCACGTCGTTATCGCGCTGACGTCGATCTATGGCATCGGGCTTACCCGCTCTCGCCAGATCTGTGCAGCCGCGGGCGTCGCCGAAGATACGAAAGTCAAAGACCTGGCAGAGCCGGAAGTCGCGAAGATTCGTACGGCGGTGGCGAACTTCACCGTTGAGGGTGACCTGCGTCGTGAAGTTTCGATGAACATCAAGCGATTGATGGACCTCGGCTCGTACCGCGGCATTCGTCATCGTCGTGGCCTGCCGTTACGCGGCCAGCGGACGCGAACGAATGCACGCACCCGAAAAGGGCCGCGACGTCCGATCAAGCGTTAAGGATCGATAGAGACAACGCGTTCTTCAAGATCGCCGCGACCTGAGGTTGAGGCGGGTAAATTTGCAAAAGAGTACTAATCAAGATGGCTGAAGCTAGAAAGAAGAAGGTCAAAAAGCATGTCGTGGATGCAATTGCGCATATCCATGCTTCCTTCAACAACACCATCATCACGATCACCGATCGCCAGGGCAATGCGTTGTCGTGGGCGACGGCAGGTGGCTGTGGGTTCCGCGGGTCGAGAAAGTCGACGCCGTTCGCCGCACAGGTAGCCTCGGACAAGGCGGGTCGTGTTGCTCTCGACTTTGGCGTCAAGAACCTAGACGTTCGCGTTCGTGGGCCAGGCCCCGGTCGTGAATCTGCGGTCCGTGCGCTCAATTCGCTCGGTTTTCGAATTCAAAATATTGAGGACGTCACCCCGATTCCTCACAACGGTTGTCGCCCGCCCAAGAAGCGTCGCGTGTAGAGGCTACAATGGCAAGATACTTAGGACCAAAATGTAAACTGTCCCGCCGCGAAGGCACGGATCTGTTTCTCAAGAGCGGTGTTCGTCCGCTCGAATCGAAGTGCAAGCTCGAGGTACCGCCGGGCGGTGCCGCACAGCGTCGCCCGCGTCTGTCGGACTACGGCATGCAGCTTCGTGAGAAGCAGAAACTGCGTCGCATGTACGGAGTGCTGGAGCGCCAGTTCCGCAACTACTACAAGCGCGCCGCCCAGCTGAAAGGCTCGACGGGTGAAAACCTGCTGCGTCTGCTGGAAGGCCGGCTCGACAACGTCGTATACCGGATGGGTTTCGCGTCCACGCGCGCCGAAGCGCGTCAGCTGGTCAGCCACAAAAGCATCGAAGTCAACGGCAAGGTGGTCAACATTCCGTCGGCCCAGCTGTCGGCGGGCGATGCAGTCAGTATTCGCGAAAAAGCGAAGAAGCAGCTTCGTATCCAGAGCGCCATCGATATCGCGTCTCAGGTCGGTCTGCCTGAGTGGGTAGAAGTCGATACGAAAAAGATGACAGGCAAATTGAAGTCGTTGCCGGACCGTGAAGACATTCTTCCGGACATCAACGAAAACCTCGTCGTCGAGCTGTACTCCAAGTAGTCAGGAGGGATTA
>JASJBE010000063.1 GCA_030066655.1 Woeseiaceae bacterium
GAGCCCTGCTCCGGGAAGAAGCAGAACATGTGGCTGTGGCCGCCCAGGTCTCTGAGATTCTGAACGAGACTCAGCACCTCCTGCTCCGTCTCGCCCATGCCGACGATGATGTGGGCGCCGAATTTCTCGGGCCCGAAGATGTCTTTCGCGTCCTCGAGAATCTCCCAGTACTTCGACCACTTGTGCGGCGACTGCACGCCCTTGCCTCGCGTGCGATCGAATACCTCGGGCGTTGCGGCATCGAGCGCGACGGTGAAGATGTCGGCCCCCAGGTCGCGCGTCTTCTGCACATCGTCGCGAGTCATCGTCGTCGGGTTCGACAGGATAGAGACCGGAATCGCGTCGGGGTCGATTTTGTCGGTCCACTGCTTCAGAACCGTGAACGTATCCTGCTCGGACTGCGGATGCGTGATCATCGAGATACACATGCGATGGAACGGGCTCGACTCCGGGTCCTTCGCGACGATATCGACGATCTCGGCCATCGGCACCGCCGGCCAGTCGACGCGGATGAAATTTCGGTCGGCATAGTCGCGGTCGGCTTCACGGTGTCGCGCGAGTCCGCAATAGGCGCAGTTGGCGCGGCAGCCTTCCGGATAGGTCAGCAGCAGGTTCAGGCAGCGCGTGCATTCGCAGCCGTACATGCGTCCGCCCATGATGCCGAGCGTGATCGCCGCGGCCGTCGACAGCTGCACGTACTCCGGCGACGTCATGTGTGGCGCCTGGTAATTGTTGTTGGGCAGGTAGACGCCTTCGGGCGGCACGTCCGCGTCTTTCACGTGTGCGCCGTTGCGCCGATCCTTCGGCGTCTTGTCCGGGAACCGTGGCTGCATCGCGTCCCACGCGTTGAAATCCGTTTCCGATTGCGCCGCCGGCGTTGACTTGTTTTCGATACAGCCCATGTTCGTGTCCCTTAACTGTCTTTTGTCAGGCGACGCAGGCGCGCGCCATTGCCTGTGCCTCACCGATCTTGATCGAGCAGCAGGAGTGCGCCTGCTCGAACGGCCTGCCGATGTTGTGTGCGACCGAGACGGCGCCGTCCGCGGGGAACGCGATGCCGTCAAGCCCCGCCATGATCGCGTAGGCATCGGTCACGCGCTTGTGCATGCCCGGCGGGCGGGCACAGCCGAGCAGCACCTGCTGCTCCGGCAGGCGTTCGCGAGCCTCCAAGAAGATTCGCCCTACGTCCGTCGTCCCCGGCGTCACGAATGTGCCGGGCTTCGCGTAGAACGGCATGATCACGACGAGCACGAGCGCCGTGACGGGGTAGCGACTCACGATATCCAACGCGTTGGCCTCGCCGAGAATCTTGCCGTAGTGCAAGCCGATGACGATGTGCGGCGTGACTTCCATGTTCGTCGAACACAGTGCCGCCAGCGTGGACTCGAAGTCCTCGACGGGGCGATCGAGCTTGTAAACCTCGCGAATCGTCTCCTCTGCGCCGATGACGTCCATCATCACCGTGTCGACACCGGCCGACTCCATCGCTCTTGCCCGCGGTTCGTCCATCAACGCGCTGTGAATCGCGACGCGCAGATGCGGGAAGTCGCGTTTCAGTTTCTCGATCACGGGCAGGTAACGGCTGTAGTTGATTTCGTTTTTCTTGTTGGAACCACCCGATAACAGGAAGCCGTTCAGCGATTCACGCTGCACCATCTGCCGGACCTGCCTGTCCAGCGACGCAGGGTTCAGCGCGGGGATCATCGGCTCGAGGATCTTCTTCTGGCAGTGGTCGCAGTTAAGCCCGCAGGCGCCGCCGGTGATCGAGAATGCCGGGAAGCTGTTCTGGCCGCAGCCCTCGAGCTCGCTGCTCTCATATTCCTTGAAGGTCGGCGTCGAGAAGCGGATAGGTCGTGGCGCCCGCCCGTTCGCGGCCCTCTCGAAGTCGTTGACCAGGCGAGAATCGAAGTCGGCGTCTTCGAGATCTTCGATACTGCAGAGCGCATCAATCCAGGCCATATCCGTCTCTCAATTAACTCTCGTTCTTTCGACCAGCGATAGTACGGCGTCCCTGACGAGGCGTGGATAAGGGGAATCCGCGAGGTCTGTCAGCCACGCCTCATCGATGTCTTCCTCATCGACGAGCTCACAGCTCATGCCGGCCAGCCGCTGACGAGCACCGGGCGGAAGCACGTCCGGGATCGGGAAACCGGCGATGCTTCCCCACAGTCCCGCCCAGTACCTCGCAACTGTCCACGGGTTGTAGCCGCCCCCGCCGACGATGACGGTTGGCTGCTCGAGTGCAATCAGGCGATTGACGGTGTCCCACAGCGCGACGTTGCTCAGCTCCATCGTCGACAGCGGGTCGCCGGCGAGGCAATCGGCGCCGCAGCAAATGACCAGGGCATCGACGTCGTGACGTGCGGCGACCGGGAGCACGATCTCGTCGACCAACAACTCCAGTTCTGCATCGTGAAAGCCCGCCGGAACCGGCAGGTTGTAGACGCCCTGCTCCGGGTGCGTGTCCTTGCCGGTGTACGGCCAGCGATCTGACTCGTGGATCGATAACGTGATGACGCTCGGATCATCGAAGAAGGCATCTTCTACGCCGTCACCGTGGTGGGCGTCGAGATCGACATACAGCACGTTCCGGCGACCGGCTTTGCGGAATGTCATCAACGCAAACACCGGGTCGTTGAAATAGCAGAAACCGCAGGCGCGATCCGGCCGCCCGTGGTGCGTGCCGCCGGAGGGGTGGAATGCGACGTGGCCCTCGAGCGCGAGCTCGGCCGCGAGGATCGAACCACCCACCGTCGTCGCCGCCCGCTCGAAAAGCCCCGGGAACAGTGGGTTCTCGAAGGTACCAACCTGGTACTGCATACGAACGTCTGGCTCGACGCGACCTTCGGAGTCTGCGTATTGCAGCGCCTTCACGTACGCACGATCATGAAATTCGAGCAGTTGTTCGACTGAGGCTGCGGGTGCGCTGATGAATGACTCGTCATCGAGCCAGTTGAGTGTTCGGGCAAGGTCGACCACGGCGGAGTGACGGACGAAATTCAGGGGGTGATTGCCGCCGAACGCGGCTTTACGAAACACGTCGCTGCCAATGAATGCTGGCCGGGTATCAGTAGACGGTCTCACCGCGGATGCAGTGACCGAGCTTGGACATTCGTTGGAGGCTTGAGTCTGCACGTTATTGCCAGTCACTCCCTAAATGATCAGTAACAACGGACGATTGAGAATATTCTATCCCACTAATAAAGACAATTCTGATATTCTAATATACTCTTACGCTCGCACGAGCCTTTACGAGAAAAGGAGCTGACACATGTCTACCGAAGCTCAAATCGTATCCAACGAGATACAAGACACCGCAGGCGAAGCACCGGCCGCGGCTCCCGAAACCAAGAGCATGACCATCATCGTGACCAAAGGATCGCTCGACTGGGCGTATCCGCCGTTCATTCTTGCCACGACGGCAGCGGCGATGGGAGTCCCCGTAACGATGTTCTTCACGTTCTACGGACTGCCGTTGCTGTTGAAGGAACTCGACCTGAAATTGACGGCCGCGGGTAACCCGGCGATGAAGATGCCGATGATGGGCATGCACATGGGTCTGCCCAACATCCTGACGGCGATTCCCGGCGTCGACGCCGCATGTTCGAAGATGATGAAGAACCTGATGGCGAAGAAAGGCGTCGCCTCGCTTGAGGATCTGCGTGAACTCGCCATCGATGCAGAAGTTCGCATGATCGCGTGCCAGATGACGATGGACCTGTTCGAGTACACGCTCGACGACATGATCGAAGGTCCGGAACTCGGCGGCGCGGCCACGTACATCGAGTGCGCAACGCAGTCCGACATCAACCTGTTCATCTAGTTTAGTTACCTGGCTCGCCCTGGCTGAGCCAATGATTGGAGCACAAACACATGTCTGAACATCTCCTGGACGCCAAGGGGCTCAACTGCCCTCTCCCGATCCTGAAGGCGCGTAAGGCGCTCAAAGATGTCCCTTCTGGCGAGGTACTGGAAATTCTCGCGACCGACCCGGGGTCGGTCGCCGACTTCCAGGCATTCTGTCGGCAGACGGGCAACGAGCTCGTCGAACATTCGGAAAACGACTCGGTCTACCGCTTCCTGATCAAGCACACGGCAGCGTAGTCCGACATCACCGGGCGTGATGTGCAACGCCTCCATGCGTTCTGTCGCGCTCGCGTTGGGGAGCAGTGAAACATGGGGATTCTGCCCGGACTGATACTAGCGCTGGCCTTGGCGTTCGGCGGACAGTACCTGTCGCATTGGATCGGCGTTGACCTGATGGGGCTCGCGAAGAGCCCGGTCAGCGCCATCATGATGGCCATTCTGCTCGGCATCATCGTACGCAATACGATCACGCTGCCGGCAAGCTTCCAGCCCGGCATCAAGTTCGGGCTCGTGCGAATCTTAAGGCTCGGCATTATCCTGCTCGGCATTCGCTTAAGCCTCGGCGAGGTCGGTGAGATTGGCCTGAAGAGCCTGCCGGTCATCATAGCGACCGTGACGGCCGCTTTGCTGATCGTGACCTATTTGAGCAGGCGCCTCGGCCTCAGCAGCAATCTCGGTACGTTGCTCGCCGTTGGCACGAGCATCTGCGGCGCGACGGCGATTGTCGCGACGGCGCCAACGATCAAAGCGCGTGACGACGAAGTGGCGTATTCGGTCGCCTGCATCACGTTGTTCGGCGTCATCGCGATGCTTGCGTATCCGTTCTTTGCAGAATGGTTCTTCTCGGCAGACCCGTTCGCGGCAGGCCTGTTTCTCGGTACGTCGGTTCACGAGACCGCCCAGGTCGCCGGCGCCGGACTGGTCTACCAGGAGTACTTCGGGCAACCGGCGGCGCTCGACACGGCGACGGTGACCAAGCTGGTTCGCAACATGGGCATGCTGATCATCATCCCGCTGATGAGCGTGCTGCATCACCGCAATCACTCTGACGGTGGCGAAGCGCCCAAGTGGTACACGATGATCCCGCTGTTCATCGTCGGCTTCGCATTGATGAGCCTCGTGCGAACGGTCGGCGACATGGGTGACCAAGCGTTTGGCGTCCTGTCGCAGGAGACCTGGAAGGCGGTCGTCGGTTACACGAAGGAAGCTGCAGAGATCTGCCTCGCAGTCGCGATGGCGGCGGTCGGCCTTGGGACCAGTATTCGAGGACTCGTCAGCATCGGCCTGAAGCCGCTGGCGATGGGATTGATTGCGGCTCTGCTCGTCGGCGGCGTCAGCGCGACGCTGATCAGCGTGATGTATTGATTAGGTTGGCACGGGGAGAACCGGAGTGACGGACAAGAAACGCGGTATCCATGCACTGTATGACGAGGACGCCGAGCGAGCGGACCTGCTGGTCTGGGGGCGCAAGACCGATCCGGTATCGCGACGCGGCTTCCTGAAAGGCGGCGGGCTTGCCGCGATGTCGGCCGTCGTCGGCGCCAATATCCCGTTTGCTCACCTGATGCCGGGCGGTCTGATTCCGGCGGCGCTCGCACAGTCCGCGGAGCCCTTCCAGATTCCCGGCAAGGAAGGCCTGATCGTGCTCAATGATCGGCCCGTCAATGCCGAGACGCCCGCGCACCTCTTGGACGATGCTGTCACGCCCGGGCGCTACCTGTTCGTGCGCAACAACGGCACACCGCCCCCGATGCAGAGCATCGACCTCGACAAGTGGACGCTGACGATCGGCGGAGAGTCGGCAGAACGCGAAGTCAGCATGACGATCGACGAGCTCAAGTCGACGTTTGAACACTACACCTACCAGTTGCAGCTGGAGTGTGGCGGTAACGGACGCAGCGAATTTGTGCCGCCGGCCGGCGGCAACCAGTGGACGGTGGGCGCGATTGGGTGTCCCGAGTGGACGGGCGTGCGTTTGCGTGACGTGCTGGAGCATGCAGGCGTGAAAGACGATGCCGTCTACGTCGCGTACTACGGCGCCGACACGCACTTGAGCGGCGACCCTAACAAGGTGCCGATCTCGCGCGGCGTCCCGCTCAATAAGGCGCTGGAGGATGAATCGCTGATCGCCTGGTCGATGAATGGGGAAGATATCCCGATTATGAACGGTCATCCGCTCAGGCTGGTCATCGGCGGCTGGCCGGGTTCGGTCTGCGGCAAGTGGCTCGAAAAGATCGTCGTGCGCAACCGGGTTCACGACGGTCCGAAGATGACAGGCACGTCCTATCGCGTTCCCTGCAGTCCCGTAGCGCCGGGCAGCAAGGTGCCTGACGAAGACATGTGCATCATCGAGTCGATGCCCGTGAAGTCGCTGGTCACGTTTCCAAAATCCGGCATCGAACATCCAATTGGCGAGCGGCTGGCGCTGCGTGGCCATGCCTGGGCCGGCGACCTCCAAGTCGCGGCGATGCACGTCTCGATCGATTTCGGTGCGACATGGCAGCCTGCGAGCCTCGATGCCCCGGCGAACCGGCTGGCCTGGCAGCACTGGCGGGCCGAGGTCGAGTTCCCCGAGGCCGGCTACTACGAAGTCTGGGCACGCGCGACCGACGAGGCCGGAAGCGCGCAGCCGATGGTGCTGCCCGGATGGAACCCGAAGGGCTACCTGAACAACGCGTGTCACCGCATTGCGGTACAGGCGGTTTGATGCGCGGCGCTGCTCTATTTCTCGCCGCGTTCCTCTCCGGCTGTGGTTCGGCCACGGACGAGACCCCCGCGACGCCGGTCGAACCGGCGACCCCCCCGACCGTCGCCGGACCCGCCGAACTTGATCCAATAACCGGACTGAAGATGACTGGCGACTGGCAGCTTGTGCGCAATAACTGCATTGGCTGTCACTCGGCCGCGCTGGTCACGCAACAGCGCGGCGACGCCGGGCAGTGGCTCGGCATGATTCGCTGGATGCAGGCCAAGCAGAACCTGTGGACTTTCGACCCGGACACCGAATCGCGCATCGTCGCGTACCTGGCCGAGAATTATCCCCCGGCGCCCAATCGGCGGCGCGCTGCCCTGTCCAGCGACCTGATGCCGACGAACCCCTATTCGCCGCCGTCCGCGCAGACAGAACGCTGACGCACCCGCCTGCCGTCGTTTTCGGCTAATCAATGGTCTGGTATCGGTAGAAACCAGTATTCCTGACACATACGCAATATATTAGATTTTTCTAATAATCAAGAAACCGGGCCGGGGGTCATGGCTGCATTCGCCGTATTGGGGATCGGAAACGACCTGCTCCAGGACGACGGGGCGGGCATCCATGCAATACGGCAGTTCGAAGCAGTGAACCAGCACGTCGACGTCACGGCGATCGACGGCGGCACAATCGGCCTTGCCCTGATGAGTGAACTCGAAGGGCATCAGGGAATCATCGTCATCGACGCGATGCGTCTCGGTACACCACCCGGCACCGTCACGATCCACGAAGGCGCGGACATGGATCACTGCCTCCGCAATCATAGCGGCAGCGCCCACGAGGTCAGCATCTCTGACCTGATGGACGCGCTCAGGCTATCCGATGCACTCCCACCGCGGCGCGCCCTGATCGGCATCGAGCCCGCCTGCATCGAGTGGGGCACCGAACCGACGCCGAAGATTGCAGGCTCAATCGACGCGGCGGTCGTCGCGATCCAAGCGCTGCTCGAGCGCTGGCGCCAGGAGATCAGCAAGGAGGACGCGGCATGAGCGCGACACATCCGTTCGGCGCAGGCCCGAGAGGCAATATCGACCCCATTCTCAACGAGGTCATGCATGCACTCGACCGACTGCTGACCGACAACGAATCAACGGCGATCGACTTGAGCAGCCTGCCGTTCGGGCCTGGCGAGATCGAGGAGCTCGAGGAACAGCTCGGCATCGGCGAAATCAAGGCTGAACTCGACGCCCTCGGCAAGAGCCTGATCCGCGAGACGATTTATCCCGGCGTCTGGTGGCTGGAGCACCGCAACACCGATGGTGAAACGGCGGGCCGGTACATCGAGATCACGCGCGTACCCGAGATTCTGAAAGCTCAGGACGCCGATATCGGCGCGGGCCTTAAGCAACTGAACAGGCGTCTCGAACCCGTCGGGGACGCTGCCGTGACGTGAGCGCGGTACGAAAGAAGGAGGCGGCAACGTGAAAGACGAACGAACACTTGGCGAAGTCCTGCTGGCGAAGGGCGTATCGCGACGCGGGTTTATGAAGTACTGCTCGGCCACAGCCTCGCTGTTGGCGTTGCCGCCGGCGATGGTACCCCGCATCGCGAGCGCGCTGGAATCCGCGCGGCGACCGTCGGTTATCTGGCTGTCGTTCCAGGAATGCACGGGCTGTACTGAATCCCTGACCCGCTCCTCGTCGCCGACGCTCGAGGGCCTGATCTTCGACAGCATTTCGCTCGATTATCACCACACGCTGCAGGCGGCATCCGGCGACGCTGCAGAGGCCGCCAGGCACGCGGCGATGGAAGAAAACCGCGGCGAGTACCTGGTGCTGGTCGATGGCTCGATCCCGCTCGGCAACCCAGGCTACTCGACGATCGCCGGTATATCGAATGTCGACATGCTGAAGGAGACCGTGGCCGATGCCGCGGCGGTCATCTCCGTCGGCAGCTGCGCGGCGTTCGGTGGCATCCCGGGCGCCAATCCGAATCCGACGGGCGCCGTCGCCGTCAACGAACTCGTCAAGGACATGCCGGTCGTCAACCTGCCCGGCTGCCCGCCGATCCCGACCGTCATCACGGCCGTGCTGGCCCAGTTCCTGACCTTCGGACAACTCCCGGATCTCGACCACTACGGCCGTCCGCGCGCGTTCTTCGGCCAGACGATTCACGACCGCTGCTATCGGCGACCGTTCTACGAACAAGGTCGCTTTGCCGAGACATTCGACGACGAAGGCGCGCGGCTGGGCTGGTGTTTATACAAGCTCGGCTGCAGGGGCCCGATCACGTACAACGCCTGCGCGACCGTCAAATGGAACCAGGGAACGAGCTTCCCGATCGAGTCGGGGCACCCCTGCCTCGGCTGCTCGGAGCCGGGCTTTTGGGACGAAGGCGGCTTCTACCAGCCGATATCGACGGCGCGCATCGGTGGCGGAACAGCGCTTGGCACGGCCGTAGCAGCCGGCGCGGCAATCGGCGCCGCTGCTGCCGCAATGTCGAGACGCCGCCAGGCCAAGACCATTAAGGAGGGCTGACATGGAACTTCTGGATTTCGCACGCGGTCCCGCTCTGCAATTCGGACTCTATGCGTTTGTCATCGGCACCGTGTGGCGCCTGCTGGGCATCCTGCTGCTGGCCGCCAAGCCCGATCACTCCGCGCCACGCAAGCGGGGTGGAATACTCGCGGCACTGAAGGTCATCTCGTCGCGCAGCGTCACAGCCCGCGAGTTCCGGCAGGATACTTTGTATGCCTCGGTACTCGGCTACGTGCTGCACATCGGGCTGTTCGTTATCGTGTTCCTGTTTGTTCCTCACATCCTGTTCTTCAAGGGACTGATCGGTCTCGAATGGCCCGGACTGCCGAACAACGTCATCTATTTCGTCGGCGTGATCACGGCGGGCGTCGGCGTCGCCCTGCTGCTCCGCCGGATGACGCACCCCGTGTTGAAGCTCATCTCGAACTTCGACGATTACTTCAGCTGGGTCGTCACGATGGCCCCGATCATCACCGGGTTGATCATCCCGATACGCTTCGGCATCCGTTATGAAACGCTGCTGGCGATTCATATCCTGAGCATTGCGGTGCTGCTTACCTGGCTGCCGTTCGGCAAGCTGGCGCACGCATTCCTCGTGTTCTTCTCAAGGGGGACGACCGGGATGGTGCTTGAACGCAGGGGGGCAAAGACATGAGCACGAGCAAGATCGGCTACGACGACGCTTACGATCTCCAGGCCAAACGGCTCAGCGTAAAGAAGCCCGAGATCCGCTACGACAAGCAGGGCGACATGACAGACGATGAGCGTGTCGAGAAGGCGATGCTGCACTTCGTCAAGGATTTCGGCAGCACGGCCGCGACCTACCTCGACGCTTGTATTCACTGCGGCGCCTGTGCTGAGGCCTGTCATTACTACAAGGTCAGCGGCGATCCGAAGTACACGCCCATCTGGAAGCTGGAGCCCTTCAAACAAGCCTACAAGCGCGAGGCCAGCCCCTTCGCCCTCTTCTACCGCGCGCTCGGTCTGAAGAAGAAGGTCACCGTGGAGCAACTCGAGGAGTGGCAACACCTGTTATACGACAGCTGCACCGTCTGCGGTCGCTGCTCGCTGATCTGCCCGATGGGCATCGATATCGCAGCAATGATCAGCCTCGCGCGTCACGGCATGTTCAAGGCCGGCCTGGTTCCGCACGAGCTGCATGCCGTCGCCGAACGGGCCGAAGTCGATGGCAGCCCGCTGGGCGTCACGCCGACGGTCTTCGAAGACCGGCTGGAATGGATGGAAGACGAACACGAAGTCGACATCAACATCGACCAGGAACAGGCCGATGTGCTGGTCGTCATGTCGTCCATCGAGATCCAGAAGTATCCGCAGTCGATGGCGGCGACGGCCAAGATACTGAATGCCGCCGGCGCAAGCTGGACGTTCCGGACCGATGGCTTCGAGGCCACCAACTTCGGCATGCTGTCCGGCAATGCCGAATGGCAGCGCGACATGAGCATGCGGGTCATCGATGCCGCCATCAAGGTCGGCGCCAAGAAGCTCGTGTTGCCGGAATGCGGCCATGCCTACATGGCGCTCAGGTGGATGGGCGGCAACATGTACGGAAAACCGCTGCCCTTCGAAGTACAGCACATCTCCGAATACATGGCCGAGCTCTTGAACAGCGGCAAGATCAATGTCAACAAGGTCAAGCAGTCAGTCACCTACCACGACCCGTGCCAGGTCTCTCGACGCGGCGGCGCCACGCAGGCCTCACGCGACGTGCTGAAGCACTTAGGCGTCGAGCTGCGCGAGATGAAACCGGGCGGCGACTATAACTGGTGCTGCGGCGGTGGCGGCGGCGTCGTGACGATTCACCGGGCCGACGAGCTGCGTTACAAGGTCTTCAAGCTGAAGATGGAACAGATCGAGGAGACTGGCGCCGAGGAGCTGTTAACAAGCTGCGCGAATTGCCGACAGACCTTCGATGACGGCCAGAACCACTTCCAGTGGAAGTACTCGATGGAAAGTTTGCTCGAGGTCGTCGCTGACAACCTCGTGGAGGATGAACAATGAACGAAAGAGTCGTTGTAGACCCGATCACGCGCATCGAGGGCCACCTTCGCATCGAAGCAAAGATGGACGGCGACCAGATTGCCCAGGCTTATTCATCGGGCACGATGGTTCGGGGTATCGAGATCATCCTGCGTGACCGCGATCCGCGTGACGCATGGGCCTTCGCACAGCGAATCTGCGGCGTCTGCACGCTTGTGCACGGCATGGCGTCGATCCGATCGGTCGAACAAGCCGTGGGCGCGAAAGTGCCCGAGAACGCGGAGCTGATCCGAAACCTGATGATCGGTGCGCAATACATCCATGACCATGTCATGCACTTCTACCACCTGCACGCGCTGGACTGGGTCGACGTCGTCTCGGCCCTGAAGGCCGATCCTGCGTCAACGGCGGCGCTGGCGCAGTCGGTATCGAATTACCCGAGATCGTCGGTTGGCTATTTCTCGGATGTGCAGAAGAAAGTCGCAGACTTTGTCGAGCAAGGGCAACTGGGTATCTTCGCCAAAGCCTACTGGGGTCATCCGGAGTACAAGCTGCCGCCAGAGGCCAACCTGATGGCGGTCGCGCACTACTTGGACGCACTCGTCTGGCAGCGCGACGTTGCCCGACTGCATGCGATCTTTGGCGGTAAGAACCCGCACCCGAACTTCGTTATCGGCGGCGTGCCGAGCCCGATCGACCTGAACTCGGACTCGGCCATCAACAGCAAGCGCTTGAGCCAGGTGCAGGAAATCATCAACAGCATGAAGTCCTTCGTCTCGCAGGCCTACGTGCCCGACACGCTGGCCATCGCCAGCTTTTACAAGGACTGGTTCGAGCGCGGCGAGGGATTGGGCAACTTCCTGTGCGTCGGTGACCTGCCGAGCACCAGCATGAGTGAGCCGGACTCGTTCCTGTTCCCGCGCGGCGTGATCCTCGACCGTGACCTGTCTACCGTCCATAAACTCGAGCTCGACGACCCGCTGGGCATCGAGGAATACGTTGCGCACTCGTGGTACGACTACTCCGGCGGCAAGGAATCCGGACTGCATCCGTGGAGCGGTGAGACCGAGCTGAACTACACGGGACCGGAACCCCCGTACAGGCAACTCGATGTCGATCAGTCCTACTCGTGGCTGAAGTCGCCTCGCTGGAAGGGTAAAGCCATGGAAGTCGGGCCACTGGCCCGGGTCCTGATGCTCTATGCGAAGGGACACGAACCCACGCAGGAGCTCGTCAACCAGACACTGATGCAACTCGAGCTGCCGACGAGCGCGCTGTTCTCGACGCTCGGCCGAACGGCAGCGAGAACGCTCGAGACAGCGATCCTGGCAGACGCAATGCAGGGCTGGCTCGACCAGCTGCTATCCAACATACGGGAAGGCAATACGCGGACGTTCGACGAGACCCTGTGGGAGCCGTCGAGCTGGCCGAAATCCTGCCAGGGCGTCGGGGTCATGGAGGCCCCCAGGGGCGCGCTGTCACACTGGATCGTTATCGAGGACGAGAAGATCGCCAACTACCAGGCGATTGTTCCGAGCACGTGGAATGCGGGGCCGCGGGACGCGGGCAACCAGCCCGGCGCCTACGAGGCAGCGCTCGAGGACCGGCACACGATGGTCGACCCGGAGCAGCCGCTCGAGATTCTGCGAACGATTCACAGCTTTGATCCCTGCATCGCCTGCGCCGTGCACGTCACGGACCCGGAGGGCGAGGAGCTCGTCCAGGTCAAGGTGAACTAGAGGGCGTCGCGCGGAAGCATACGGTCGACTACGACTGGTTCGATACTGACATCGACACGGTACAGTCCGTCGGGCTCAGCCTGCAGTTCGTTTTCGGTAACTGAGGCTTGAGGGTCTGGCACAGACTCAGCGCAAACCGTTTGCAGGTTGCGCTGTCCGTCTGTGCTTGATCAGTTGGGCGGTCTTTGCGCAAGCGCGCGCATGCTAGACTTTTGACATCGATCTGATGGAGGCCCGACCAATGCGCCTGCTCGCGTGCGTTGCGATGCTGATCATTGCAGGCCCGGTCTTCGGGCAGCACGACCCCCTGTTTCAGTCTGACGAATTGATCAAGGTCACGATCAAAGGCCCGTTCAAGCGCATCATGGTCAATCGCTCTTTCGAAAAAGAAGACGGCACACTCACCTTTATTGACGCCG
>JASJBE010000060.1 GCA_030066655.1 Woeseiaceae bacterium
CGCTCGCCAATAATCGTCCAGCCGCCGATGCGGAGCAGGAATCGAGCGAGCCGGGCGAGCATTAGCCTTGCGGCCGACCGAACCAGGCGGCCAGTGCCCCGGCTGCGATCAATGTGCCACCCAGCCACGAGTTGCCATCGAGGCCGATAATGAGACTGCCCACTGCGATGCCTACGGCGGCGATCATCAGCCAGAAGCGCTGTTGCTGCTGCGCGGCGAGCTCCAGCCTCATCTTCCGCATCTCCGGCGACGACATATCGAAGTGGATATTGCCGGCAGACGCCTGCTCCGACAGCTGGCGAATGGCGTTAGGCAGGTGGCGTAGCGCCTGGCGAATCTGCGGCAGGTTCTCGCGGAGATCGCTGGCGAGCGCCGGCGGGCCGACCTGCTCATCCATCCAGCGCTTCAGCGTAGGCCTCGCGGTCTTCCAAAGGTCGAGTCGCGGGTAGAGTTCGCGACCCAGGCCTTCGATGTTGAACAACGTCTTCTGCAGCAGCACCAGCTGCGGCTGGATCTCGACCTCGAAACGTTGTGCGACCTTGAACAGCCGCATCAGCACCTGGGCGAAGGAGATCTCTTCGAGCGGCTTGTTGAAGACCGGTTCACAGACCGAGCGGACCGCAGACTCGAGCAGGTCGATGCGCGTGCCCTCCGGCACCCAGCCTGAGTCGATGTGCAGTTTCGCGATCTGGTGGTAGTCGCGGTCGAAAAACGCGAGGAAGTTGCCGGCCAGGTATTCCTTGTCTTCGGGATTCAGCGTGCCGACGATGCCGAAGTCGACCGCGGCGTACTTCGGTTTGTCGGGATCGTCTGCGAGCACGAAGATGTTGCCGGGGTGCATGTCCGCATGGAAGAAGTTGTGCCTGAAGACCTGCGTGAAAAAGATCTCGACGCCGTTCTCGGCAAGCACCTTAAGATTGACGTCTTTCTGCTTAAGCGTCTTCATGTCGCTGATCTGGATGCCGAAGATGCGTTCCTGGACCATGACCTCGGGACGGCAGTAGTCCCAGTAGATCTCCGGCACGTACAGCATCTCGCTGCCCTCGAAGTTGCGCTTCAGCTGCGCCGTGTTGGCGGCCTCACGCATCAGGTCGAGCTCGTCGTGGATCGTCTGTTCGTATTCCTTGACGACTTCCACCGGCTTTAAGCGAGGGCCCAGGCTCCAGTATTTCGCTGCGAGCTTCGCCATCGTGCGCATGACCTCGAGGTCGCGTTCGATGCGTTCTTCCACACCGGGCCTCAAGACCTTCGCGATAACCTCGGTGCCGTCCTTCAACTGGGCCGAATGCACCTGTGCAATCGACGCCGCGGCGAGTGCCTCGCGGTCGAATCGCTTGAAGACCGTGTCGACCGACTGCCCGTAGGCCCCTTCGATAATCTCGATCGCCTCCTCGGCGGGGAATGGCGGCACGGCGTCCTGCAGCTTGGCGAGTTCGTCGGCGATGTCCGGCGGCAGCAGGTCCCGCCGGGTCGACAACGCCTGCCCGAACTTGACGAAGATAGGGCCAAGTTCCTCCAGCGCCAGGCGGATGCGTTCACCCATCGGCGCGTCACTGGTTCGCCTGCGGGGCGCTACGATAAACAGGAAGCGCAGGGGGCGCAGCAGATGCGTCTCCTTGATGACGTCATCGAGGCCGTACTTGACGAGCACGCGCTGGATGCCGATCAGTCGGAACAGTGTTCGTCGCGTCATCATCGGTCCCGATCCTTCAGGCGCTGGACTCTTGCCGCCAGCCGCTCCACGTCGTCACGCAGCGTGTTGACATCGCCACCGAAGGCTTCTACCTCCGAGCGGGATGGCAACTCGCGCGACTCTTCCTGCAGGTACTCGCGAATGTTCTGGCCCATCGTCTCGCGGGCGGCCTTGCTCCACCGACCGAGTCCCCGCGCCAGTTCGCCGGCGCGGTACGCGGCGGTATCGCCAATGACGCCCGACAGCTCTTCTTCGATGTCGGGTTTCGCGCGTTCGAGCAGTTTCTGGAAGGCCTGGGCCGTCAGGGCGTCGCCCGACAGCTCGATTGATCCGCTGCGGATCATGTCCTCTCCGCCGCCCGCGGCCATGCTCGTAAGCCCAATCAGCGAGCCGGTCACGGCGGCGTCGGGGTCGCGTTCGACCTCCGTTCTGAGGTCGATCTCGCCCTTCTCCATGACGAAGTAGACGGTCAACGCCGTATCTCGAACGCCGATCGCGACAACCTGCCCGTCGAGCTTGTCACACAGCGCGCGCGCCTCGATCGAGTCCCGGATATTGCGGTTCAGGAGGCGCGCAAGCGGTCGCATCATGGATTCGAGCGGGCTCATCGGTGGTTTTTCAGACTTTGTAGCCGATGTGCAGGGCGACGATACCGCCGGTGAAATTGCGGTAGCGGCAGCGTTCGAAACCCGCAGTCTCCATCATGCCGACCAGCGTCTCCTGATCGGGATGCATGCGAATGGACTCTGCCAGGTACTGGTAGCTGTCTGAATCCTGTGCGACCAGCTTGCCGAGCGTCGGCAAGACCTTGAACGAGTACAGGTCATAGGCCGGCTGCAGCGACTTGTGAGGTTTGGAGAACTCGAGGATCAACGCCTTCCCGCCCGGCTTCAGCACGCGAAACATCGAGCGAAGCGCCGCGTCCTTGTTCGTCACGTTGCGCAGTCCGAAGGCTATCGTAATGCAGTCGAAGCTGTCCTCGTCGAACGGAAGATCTTCCGCATCGACCTGGGCGATGTCGACCCTGGCTCCGACGCCGGCATCGACGATTCGGCGGCGGCCCTGTTCCAGCATCGCGGCATTGATGTCGGCGAGCACGACGCGGCCGCTGTCGCCAACCCTTTTCGCGAAGGCGATCGCGAGGTCACCGGTGCCGCCGGCGAGGTCGAGGACGTGATGTCCCTTGCGGACGCCGGCCTCGGAGACCGTCGCCATTTTCCAGATCCGGTGCAGCCCCCCCGACATCAGGTCGTTCATCAGGTCGTAGCGACTGGCGACAGAGTCGAAGACGTCGCGCACGAGCCCGGCCTTCTCCCCAGTCTCTACATCTTTGTAGCCGAAGTGCGTCGTGTTGTTGTCTGGCTTGTTCATCAGCGTGTCATTCCGTGCTGTTGCGAGCATAACCCGCGTCCTTCAGACGGTCGAGGTAGGCACGCCATTTCGCGTCCATGCCCTGACCCAGCTCATACAGGTAGGTCCACGTATACAGGCCCGTGTCGTGACCGTCGTCGAAGATGAGGCGGATTGCGTAATGCCCGATCGGCTCGATGCGCGTTATGACAACCTGTTCCTTGCCCGTCTGCAGCGTTTCCTGACCGGGGCCGTGCCCGCGCACTTCGGCGCTGGGCGAATGGACGCGCAGGAATTCGAAGCTGAAATCGAAGGCTTCGCCATCGTCGAAGCTTATCAGCAGTCGCTTTGACTGCTTGCGGAGCTTGATCTCTGTCGGCTGCGTCACGGACTGTCCTTCAGGCGGTTGGTTGCCGGGACAGGGATGCTAAAGGATATAGCGGCTCAGGTCTTCATCCTTCGACAGCTCGGCCAGGTGATCGTCGACGTAGCCGGCATTGATCGTAAGCTGCGTACCGCTCTTGTCCGAGGCCTCGAACGAGATGGTCTCGAGCAGTCTCTCCATCACGGTATGCAGCCGTCTCGCACCGATGTTCTCGGTGTTCTCGTTCACCTGGAACGCGACCTCGGCGAGCCGCTTGACGCCGCTTTCGGCGAAATCCAGCGATACCTCTTCGGTCTCCATCAGGGCGGCGTACTGTGCTGTCAGTGACGCGTTTGTCTCCGTCAGGATCTTGACGAAGTCGTCCACGGACAGCGAATCGAGCTCGACGCGAATCGGGAAGCGTCCCTGCAGCTCCGGGATCAGGTCCGAGGGCTTGGACACGCTGAAAGCACCCGATGCGATGAACAGGATGTGGTCGGTCTTGACCATGCCGTATTTCGTGTTGACCGTGGAGCCCTCGACCAGCGGCAGCAGGTCGCGCTGCACGCCTTCACGCGATACGTCGGCGCCCTGCGCTTCGGAGCGCCTCGCCACCTTGTCGATTTCGTCGAGGAAGACAATGCCGTGTTGTTCGACCGCCTCGAGCGCTCGTGTCTTCAGCTCTTCCTCGTCGACCATTTTGGCCGCTTCTTCGTCGGTCAGGTGCTTCAGCGCCTCCTTGACCTTGAGCTTGCGCGACTTACGCCGGCTGCCGCTCAAGTTCTGGAACATGCCCTGCAGCTGGCTGGTCATGTCCTCCATGCCCGGCGGCGCCATGATCTCGACGCCCATCGGCATTGCGGAGATCTCGATCTCTATTTCCTTATCGTCGAGGCGACCTTCGCGCAGCATCTTGCGGAACTTCTGGCGCGTATCGGACTGGTCGCTGTCGCCGACCATGCCGCCGGACGGTGGCGGCAGCAGTGCGTCGAGGACGCGTTCCTCGGCGGCGTCTTCGGCGCGATGCCGGACCTTCGACATTTCCTCTTCCCGCGTCATCTTGACGGCGACGTCCATCAGGTCGCGGACAATGCTGTCGACTTCGCGGCCGACGTAGCCGACCTCGGTGAACTTGGTCGCCTCGACCTTGACGAAAGGTGCGCGAGCGAGCTTCGCCAGGCGCCTCGAGATCTCGGTCTTGCCGACACCGGTCGGGCCGATCATCAGGATGTTCTTCGGCGTGATCTCGCTTCTGAGCGGCTCATCCACCTGGACGCGGCGCCAGCGATTCCTCAGGGCGATGGCGACGGCGCGTTTTGCCGAGTCCTGCCCGATGATGTGCTTGTCCAGCTCCTGAACGATTTCACGTGGGGTCATCTGAGACATGATTACTTGTCCTCAGCCGAGGGCAGCTCCTCGACGACGATGTTCTGGTTGGTGTACACGCAGATGTCGCCGGCGATCTTCAGCGCCGACTCGACGATCTCGCGTGCGCCAAGATCGGTGTTTTCCAGCAGCGCGAGAGCGGCTGCCTGCGCGAACGGGCCACCCGACCCGATGGCCATCAGGTCGTTCTCCGGTTCGATGACGTCGCCGTTACCGGTGACGATGAATGAGCTGTGCTGGTCGGCGACGCACAGCAGGGCCTCGAGGCGGCGAAGCCGGCGGTCGGTCCGCCAGTCTTTCGCGAGCTCGATCGCCGCGCGCGTCAGGTTGCCGTACTGCTCGAGTTTGCTTTCAAAAAGCTCAAACAGCGTAAACGCGTCCGCGGTGCCACCCGCGAATCCCGCGATGACGCGACCGCCGGCGAGCGGGCGCACCTTGCGAGCATTGCCCTTCATCACCGTGTTGCCCATGCTGACCTGGCCGTCGCCGGCAATGGCGACCTTGCCATTGCGTCTGACGGACACGATCGTCGTGCCGCGATATTGTTCCATGGTGTGTTCCTGAAGCTTTAAGCGCCCGGCGGGTCAACGCTTGTCTTTCGAGCGGGCGCGCGGATGTGTCTTGTCGTATATCCGGGCCAAATGCTGGAAATCAAGGTGCGTGTAGACCTGTGTCGTCGAGATGTTGGCGTGGCCCAAGAGCTCCTGGACGCCGCGCAGATCCTGGCTGGACTCGAGCACATGCGACGCGAAGGAGTGCCTGAACAGGTGGGGATAGACATTGACGTCCACGCCTTGCCGCTTTGCCCAGTGGTCGATGCGAGCCTGCACGTTGCGCTTGCTGATGCGCGTGCCGCGGTTGCTGACGAACACGGCGGGCTCGTCCGCGTTGGCGAGCTCGGAACGTGACACGAGCCATTGCCGCAACGCGTCGACGGCCTTTCGGCCCACCGGCAGGATCCGGTCCTTGTTGCCTTTGCCCGTCACGTGCACCGTCGCGTCGTTGAGATCGAGATTGACGATGTCGAGGTCCGTCAGTTCGGCGAGGCGCAGGCCCGAGGAGTAGAGCAGTTCGAGGATCGCCCGGTCACGGTCGACCAGCACGCCCTCGCCGGGAAGGTCGACGAACTGTGCCATGCGGTCGGCATCGAGGTTGCCCGGCAGTCGCTTGGGCGACTTGGGCGCCGACACCGACTCGACCGGGTTGGCGCTTACCTTCTTCTCCCGTAACAGGTAGCGGAAGAACGTCCTCGCGGCCGACAGGTGGCGCTGGATGCTGCGCGCGCTTAAGCCCCTGCGGTAACAGGCGGATGCGAAGCTCCGGATGTGACCGCTGTCCAGGTCTCGCCAGCGCTCAACGCCTATTTCATCGCAATAGGCGGCAAGGCGCGTGAGGTCGCGTCGGTAATTCTTGCAGGTGAGGTCGGATAAGCGGCGCTCGAAAGCCAGGTGCGTTATGAATCGCTCCGCCTGGTCGATCTCCGAGTCGAGCATAACTCAGAGGCGCTGCTCAGAAGCGCTTCAGGGCCTCTGCGACGAGCTCGCCGACACGCGTCAGGAAATCGATGCTCATGCCCGGGTGGAAGCGGCCGGCATCGTGACTGCCGATGCTTAAGAAACCGTATTCCGACGCCTCGCCCAGCGGGACCATGGCGACCGAACCGATCTCGTCGGTGTCGTCGCGGAACAGGTAGTTCAGCTGGGCGTCGCGAACCTGTCCGCAGCGCGGGCCGCTGCTCTTTAAAAAGGTGCCGAAGGGTTTCAGCGACTCATCGTCACGCTTGACCACGCGGAGGAACCGGCCGGCCTTGATGTCTTCGAATGCATCAGGGTCTCCGAACAACACGAGCAGCGCGTTATCGGCGCCGAAACCGGCACGTACGGCTTCCTCGATGACCATGACGGTCTCTGCCAGCGACTTCGCCGCGAGCAGCTGAAGCGCCAGCGTATGAATCTTGGACGCCAGCACGTCGTTGTCCCGGGCCACCTTGATGAGGTCCTTCAGCTGCTGCTCGAGCTTCAGGTCGCGTTGCCTGAGCACCGAGACCTGGCGCTCGACGAGCGATACGGTTCCGCCTGCGGCGTGGGGTAATCGGAGCGCCTTCAGTAGCTGGCTGTTCCGCTCGAAGAATTCCGGGTTCTCTGCCAGGAAGTCCGCGACCGCCTCATCGGTCAGTGACTCTTCCACGTACTCAGGCTGTGTACTCATAGATCGATCGATCCCTCATTGATCAATTCAACTTGGCCGGTCAGCCAGACTGTGTTCGGGCGTGAGCTTACCATGAGTTTGCCGCCGGGGACCTGCACCTCGACGTCGTCATCGAGGTATCCGCTGCGAATGCCGCTGACGACGGCGGCACAGGCGCCGGATCCGCAGGCAGCGGTCTCACCGACACCCCGTTCGAAGACACGCAGCGAGATGTGACCGCGGTCCCGAATCTCCATGAAACCGACGTTGGTCTTGTGCGGGAAGCGGGGATGCGTTTCCAGCATTGCGCCGAGTTCATTCACCGGCGCCGCCGAGACGTCGTCGACAATCAGGACGCAATGCGGGTTGCCCATCGACACGACGCTGACCTCATACGTCGTGCCGTCCACGTCGATCGGGTAGCTGTCCGCTTTCTGCTCGGCGTCGAACGGAACCCGTGCCGGCTCGAACACCGGCGAGCCCATGCTGACGGCAACCTGGTCGTCATCGCCCACAGTAGCGTCGACGAGACCGGCCGGACTCTCGAGCGAGAACTCGCGGGCCCCATCGCGTGCCAGCCACCAGGCGACACAGCGCAGGCCGTTGCCGCACTGTTCGACTTCTGAGCCGTCTGCGTTGAATACCCGGTAGGCCGCTCGCGCACTCGGGTCCTGCGCCGATTCCACCCACATCAGCTGGTCGAAACCTAAGCCCGTGGCGGGATCGCCGAGACGTTTCAGCACGTTCTCGCCGGGCACTTCCGAGTCCCGCTCGCGCTGATCGACGATCAGGATTCGGTTGCCCGTACCGTGCATTTTCACGTACCTGGTTTGCATGCAGGGTAGGTCAGTTGATCAAAAAAAAGCGTTCGGTAAACGACGCGCAATCGTAAATGGACTTTTCGCCAGAGCGACGGTAGTTTACATAACCGACGAAAATAACAAAGCGCCATGAGGAGAATCATGCGGCACATAATGGTCATGAATGCGAAGGGTGGTTGCGGCAAAAGTACGCTCGCAACCAATATTGCGGCATCGTTTGCAATGGAGGGCGCCTCCGTTGCATTAGCCGACTACGATCCCCAGCGATCCAGCCTCGACTGGCTCGATCGCCGGCCCGCGGATCGTCCAGAAATCGTTGGTATTGCGGGCTTCGAGGATGGTCTGAGACACGTGCCGCGCAGTGCCGACGTGCTCGTCATGGACGCTCCGGCACGTTCTCACGGCAAGGAACTCACCGACCTGGTGCGACACGCCGAGACCATCGTGCTGCCCGTCCTGCCGTCGACGATCGACATCCAGGCATCGACCAACTTCATCGAAGAGCTCAAACAGCAGAGCCGTGTGGCCAAGAAGCAGGTCAAGATCGGCGCCGTTGCCAATCGGGTGCGCGACAATACGCTGGCTTTCGATGAGCTGGATGCCTACCTGCTGCATGCCGGCGTGCCATATGTCGCCCAGTTACGCGAAGCGCAAAACTACGTCCGCGCCTACACTCGGGGTCTTGCCGTCTGCGAGCTGCCGGAATACCTGGCGTGGCCGGACTGGAACGAGTGGGAACCGTTCGACGCGTGGCTGCGCAGCAAGCGCAGCCAGCCCTGATCGGACGTTATCTGATCCACGTTGGCGCGCCCGGCTGCGGGCGTGCCACGTCTGACCGTTTGCTTCGTCCCTGCGAGACTGGGGGTGGGACCTAGCCGTCCTGGCCGACGATCTCGTAGTGCACGACGCGCTCTTCAAACTCGAGCAGGAAGCCGCTGTCTTCCGCGTAGTACTTCGCAATCTCTATATCGTCGCCGGCAAAGGCCCGGATTGCGTCGAGGCTCTCCCACGTCGTCATGGTGATGAAGTGTGTTGCGTCCTCTTCGCGGCGCTCGAGAATCCTGACGTCGACGTTGCCCGCTACCGAACGGTAGTCAGGGATCGCTCGCGCGTTCAGGAATTCGCGATAGGCATCGGCCTTCTCATGCGGCACCCGGCCGTGCCACATTCGGATAATCACGTGTCCGCTCCCTGGGCGGGGAGGCTGGCCCGGATGCCATCCTTCGGGTCGGCGTAGGCGGGTGTGACGCCGAGCACCTCGCGCATCTTCGTCGTGTCGATCCTGCGGGACTCCGAAAGAAAGGACAGTCGGCGTTCCGAGAATATCCGTTCCGCGTCGGCGCGGCTGATCCGGGGGCCGGGCTCGATGCCGAGCTGCCGGGCCACCTCGCCGCTGAACCAGGTCGACGATCGGTTGTCCCCGTCACCGAGGTTATAGATGCCGCCCGGGATTGCCCGGTTGGCGGCGGCAATACAGCAGCTGACGAGGTCGTCCACGTGGATCCGATTGCCCGGGTTGGCCTCCTGTTCCCGGATCATCGGCTCCCGCTGTCGAATCCTGTCGATGCCGAGTCGGCCGGGGCCGTAGATGCCGGGCACCCGCAGCACGACCAGTGAGCAGCCTGACTCCTCGCAGCGCTCCTTAAGCAGGTGTTCTGACGCCACGCGCTGCTTCGCCCTGCCGGTCTGCGGCGCCACATCGTCCGACTCGACAACGCGCTCACCCCGGCGGTCTCCGTAGACACCGGTCGTACTCAGGTAAACAAAACGCACTGGCGGCTCTGCAAACGCAGTGAAGAGGTGGTTGAGCCGTTCATCAACGCCCTCACGCGGCGGTGGCACCGTGTAAACGATGGATGGCGCCGTCTTTAACGAGAACGGTTCATCGTCCAGGCTTTGCTGCGTTATCCTGCTCGCATCGATCCCTGCCGGAATCGATCGGCTGATGCCATCGGCCTCGGGCAGGCGTTCGAGAATCCGGGCTCCGGTATAGCCGGTGCCGACCACGGTGATGCGTGTCATTCGACCAATTGCCGTCAAGTGGGGTGCTATGCCTGCTCGCTGTCCGGTGGAAGGTGGGGAATAGCCGGCAGCGGCTCGTCGGACACCATGCCGAGGCCTTCGCGAAACGCCTCGGCGGCCGCGTCCGCCTCGCCGAGCTGGTTTAACAACTTGCCGTAGACCTGGTAGACCTCCGGGCTGGGTCGGATGCCAATGACGCTCTCGAGGTAGCTGCGCGCCTTACCCCACAGCTTGTTCCTCAGGCACAGTCGCGCCGCCGCGAGCAGCAGGTCCGGGTCCTCCGGGTGCTTGGCGAGCCAGCCCTCAGCCCGCTTCAGCTGCTTGCTGGCGTCGACGCCTTCGACGATCCCGTAGAGCCGCACCAGCGGTCCGCGCCAGTTCTTGCCGATCGCCGTCGCGAGGTCTTTCTCAGCCTTGTCGCTCATGCCCGTTCGAATCAGGGCACGGTAGTAGGCTTCGAGAATCGTCGGGTCCGAGTTCAGTCGCTTCGGTACGCTGGCGAGTTCCCTGATGACGGCGTCACCGTCCGGTGCCGCCTTGAGCTCCTCGCAGTGCACGCGCATCGTCCACTGGTCGAGCGTGGCGGTCTCGACGCGTCCGAACTTGCGAATACGGGGCAGGACCTCGCCAAGCTGCTGCCAGTCCTCGAGCCTGAAATACAGGCGGCCGAGCAGCGTCAGCGCATAGCCGTGGTTACGCGAGTTCTCATCGAGTCGTCTCAGCGTGGCGAGCGCCTGTTCATACTGCTTCGAGTCGAGCTGCAGTTCGGCCTGCGTCAGTAACACCGCGTTGGCAGCGCCCGGCGTCTCCTCATAGGCGAGCTTCAGCCACTCATCCCGTCGAGCGCCCTTGCCTTGCAGATGGGCCGCTCGCGCCGCCTGCAAGTAGTTGAACAGCGGCGAATCGCTGCCGTGTGCGGCACGGGCCAGCAGTTTCTCGCCCTTTGCGAAATTTCCCTCCGCGACCTCGATCATTCCCCGGGTCAGTTTCCGTCCCGCGCGGCCGGCACGGTAGCGCCCGGCCGCCTCGCCGAGCAGGCGATGCGCAATCAGCAGCCGGCGGATCAGCCAGATCAGGATGACCAGCAATGCCACAAAGAACACGAGCACCGGCACCGACATCTCGACCTGGTAGTCGCGGAAGTCGATCAGCACGTAGCCGGGGTCGGCCAGAAGGAAGTGCGCGCCAAAGGCGCTGACGAGCAGGGCGGCGATGATGTAGATGCCGAGCTTCACTGCTGGTTCTCATCCAGGACGCGTTGCTGGCGAAGCAGTTTCAGTGATTCGGAGATGTCCGGCAATTCGTCCATGGCCGGGCTGTTGCGAATCTCCGTGATCGTCTCCAGCGCGCTGGCGACCTGCACCGACCGGATATCGAAGTAGGTCATCATCCAGTCTTCTGCGTCCAGCAAGCTCTGCTGGAATATCTCTCGTTCGCCCTTCAGAAGGGCCAGCCGCGCTGCCTGCAGCTGCAGTTCGAGGTTCGCGCGTAGCAGCGTCACTGCGTCGGGCGTCAATAGCGGCGATCCTCGTTCCTCCGGCTTAGTGACCTTGACGAGTCCGGACATCGCGTCCTTGACCGATGCCCACGCCCGGTCGACGCCGGACAGGTCCTCGTCGACGACGTCCTCCTCCTCAGCGTTGAGGCTGTCGACCGTCTGTATCGGCAGCGAGTCGACGACCTTGGCGAGGCTCGCCAGCGTCATCGTCATACCGGTGACGTCCACGTCGTTGACGAGCTCGAGCGCCGCCAGTTCGTTGGCGATCGCCGCGCGCACGTCGGTGTAGACGGGGCTCGCGACGTCCGCGATGCGGTCGTCCGCCTGTCGCAGTGCCGCCGCGGCCAGTGCCGCGTTGTCGGCCAGCTGCGCTTGCGCGTTTGCGATCTGCAGGAAGTACTCCGCCTCCGCCAGCAGCCAGCTGTCCCGGGTTCCAGTGGAGACGCCCTGCAACGCAGACAGGCCTCGCTCGAGAGACGAGGTTCGGGCGGGAATCGAGCCGAGCAGCGCGGCCGGGTCCGCCAGCGTCGATTCGAGCTCGGCGACGCGCGTGCGCAGCGCACTGTTCGCTTCGGATTGCTCTGACAGGCGATCCTGCAGCGACAGGATCGTCTCCCGGCTGGACTGCATGCGCGCGTCGAGCTGGGACAGGGAGTCGGTGTTGTTCCGGGTCGACGCGGCTTCCTGGTAGTCCTTCCACAGCACGAAGCCGATGCCGGCGATTGCCACGATAGAGAACAGCATCGCCAGCAACGACAGCAGTCCGCCACCCTGTTTTCGCGGCGTCGCGTCGGGCGTCGTCTCGGGGGCTTCGGCCGCTTTCTCGTCGTACTCGGGCAAAGCTTCGGGCGTTTCAGGCGCCGCCTCTGAAGCGGCAGGCTCAACGTCGGACGTTTCGGTCACTTCATCAGGCGCATCGTCGAAAGTGGCGTCATCAGCCGGATCTTTATCCTTCGTACTCATTGACTAAAGGCCCTGTTCATCGTCATAGATCATCACCGAGTCGATCGTCTCGAGCAACGCGTCCGGCGACGTGCCATCCGCAACCGTGGCAAAAATGCCCGGCAGGCGCTCGGATGCGACATTTATAACACGCGCTGCCGGGCTAACGAGCGGTGTTCGCCTAGCCAGTTCGGCGCCGGCATCGCCAACCAGTGACAGGAAGTTATCCAGCGTCTCCACGCTCATGATGATCCAGGCGTGGATCTCGTCGTTCGACCAGGCGGCAAGCAGATTTTCCGTCTCTGCCGGTTCCGGCGACGGGCACTGCCGCGCGTACACCGACAGGTATTCAACGTTGGCGCCGCGGTGCGCGAGCGTCGTCCCCAAGAGCTCGCGCCCGCTCTGCCCGCGAATGATGCGAACGTTCTTGCCGTCTATAGCCGACAGTGCATCGCTCATCAGCAGGTGTTCGCTGTCGTAGCCGCCGTCGGGCCGGATGTCGACCGTCCTGCCGGCGCGTTCCAGCGCGGCAGCCGTCGCCGGTCCGATCGCGCCGATCATCGCGTCACCCGCATAGTCGACGCCGAAGCGAACGGCGTTCGGACTGACGAATAGCGCGATATCGGGCGACTGCATGTCTTCAAGCGATGCGTCGACATCGGCCGCGTCGCGACCGAGCACGTCGAGGGCCGAATACAGGAAGGGCCTGCCGCCGGCGGCAGTAATTGCTTCGATCAATTCAGCGCTCTGCTCTTTCGGGCGCGTGACCAGCACGCCCCTGCCTTTCAGGTCAGGCATGGGCAGATTCGGCCAGTATGTCCATCGCTCCGCCGTCGATCAGCCGCTCTGCGAGTGATTCGCCGAGGCCGCGGGCATCCTGTGCGCTGCCCGTCAGCGTCTTCTTCAGGGAGCGACTGCCATCCGGCGACGCCACCAGGGCGGTCAACGTCAGGTTGTCGCCATCGACCGTGGCGAAACTCGCGACCGGCGACTGGCAGTTGGCCTGCAGCCTGAACGCGATCGAGCGCTCGGCCGCCGTCGTGACGCTGGACACCGGGTCATTCAGTTCGTCGAGCAGGTTCAGCAGGTCTTTACGATCCTGCCGGCACTCGA
>JASJBE010000010.1 GCA_030066655.1 Woeseiaceae bacterium
GACGTTGAGGCTCAGTCGCGCTGACTGGGCCGGGCCTGCGCAGGCTGCGTCGAGACGAAACGGGAAGGTCAGCGTCGGCATGTCCTTCTGCTGGGTTTCCGACACGCCGATCTCCGCGACGGCCGGCTGCGCCCTGAACAGGACGTAGTGTCCGTCGTCCGCGTGGACGACGGGCGCAAGCGTTAGCAGCACGAGAGCGAGTCGTGATTTCGGCATTCGAGGGTTCCAGTCAATGGCTTGTCTTGCACTATCGTACCGGTTCGCGGTCTACTGATGCACGATGATCTTGAAGACCATTCACCTGACTTACAAGATGGCGCGGCGCATCGTCATCCTTGTCGTGGGCGCGACGGTGATGCTCGTTGGCGTTGTCATGATTGTGACGCCCGGGCCCGCCTTTGTCGTGATCCCTCTCGGCCTGGCGATTCTCAGCATCGAGTTCGCCTGGGCGAGACACTGGTTGCGCAAGCTGCGTGAGCAGATATCCAACGGCACCGCCCAACTCCAGTCGAACAAGATCGAGCAGCGGCGCAGGTAGCGGATTCGGTTTGAGGGCGGCCTGCCGGTAAAAACAGGCGCCGGAGTACTGAAACTAGTGATTGTCAGCGGGCCGATCCGACACGGAACGGACTCCGGCGCCCGAGGGGTAACGGCAGGGGAGTGCCGCCGGACCGAAAAGGTCCGTATTCGCCACCGGCCGACTGGCCGGTGTTATCGACCGAACACCGACTCAAACAAGGGGGGAGGGTAGAGTCGATATCCTGCCGAACGAAATTTCGATATTTGTGCGTGGGGAGGGAATTCAAGCTCTCAGTCGAGAAGCTGAAGCGCGCCCATTTAGAAGTGTCGCCCTCCAAACGCTATGCCGACAAAGATCGCGAAACCGACGAAGAGCAGGGCGCTCGCCGCGATCGTCGCAACCTGTGTCCAGAGTCGAGTTTTCACATTCAATTCCTTTGCCCAAGAAACAGTGCGCACGTGGCGCATACACAGATCAACATTGCATGATGCGTGCCAAGACTAAAAAGCCAGCACGAACAATGAGTTAGAGATCCGATAATTCTACGGTATTCCGTAAATAACGGAAAAACGTGAATCAAGTAACGATTTTTCGTAGTCTCCCCGCATGAGCGACCGGGACCATTACCGCTGGCTGTTCCGGCGTGCGCCGGCGTTGGCGACGTTTATCGGGGAGGATGGGACATACCTCGACGTCAGCGATGCGTTCGCAAGGCGCCTCGGCTACGCGCGAGACGAGATTCTCGGAAAATCGCCCGACACATTCATGACATCCGCGAGCGCGGAGCGCGCGAGGACGGAATTCCGGCCGGCGCTCCGCAGAACGGGGAAGCTCGAACGAAAGCCCATCAGCTTCGTCTCGCGTGACGGCGAGACCGTTGAATGTGTCGCGAACGCAATCGTCGAGCTGGACCCGGACGACGTCTTCGTCCGGACCGTTGCGATGTACCGGGAGATATCGGACGAGGCGCGGACGAACTTCAAGTATCGCGACCTCTACCGCGAGACGCCGGCCATGCTGCATACGCTGGATCCGGACGGACGGCTCGTCACCGTGACGGACCGCTGGCTCTCGAAACTCGGCTACGAACGGGACGAGGTTATCGGACGGCCGGTCATCGAGTTCTACAGCGAAGCGGACCGGGCGCGATGGGCCGACGGGAGACTGCAGGCGTTGATCAACGCCGGCGACTTCAACAACCTCGAACGCCAGATGGTGACCAAGGACGGGCGGGTCCTGGACCTGCTCATGTCAGCCATCGCGCATCGGGGGGAGGACGGCGACGTCGACCAGTTGCTGATCGCGTCCAAAGACCTGACGGAACGCAAAGCGGCCGAGCGGGAGCTCCGCGAGACGCTTAAAGAAAACGCACGTCTCCGCGAAGAGCTCGAACGGGAGCGCGACTACCTCCGCGAGGAGGTCAACGTGGCGATGAACTTCGGGCGCATCGTCGGCAACAGCCCGTCCTTGAAACGGATGCTGCAGCGGGTCGAGGCAGTCGCCCAGACGCCCGCGAGCGTCCTGCTGCTGGGTGAGTCCGGCGTCGGCAAGGAACTGGTCGCTCGCGCACTTCACGCGCGTGGACCGCGGTCCGAGGGTCCGCTGGTCAAAGTGAACTGTGCGTCTATCCCGAAAGAACTGTTCGAAAGCGAGTTCTTCGGTCATGTAAAAGGCGCATTCACGGGTGCGCATCGTGATCGGGTTGGGCGTTTCCAGCTCGCAGATGGCGGAACTCTGTTTCTCGATGAGGTGGGTGAAATCCCGCTGGAGCTGCAGGGCAAACTGCTGCGCGTATTGCAGGAGAGTGAGTTCGAACGCGTTGGCGACGATGAGACGCGCCGCGTTGACGTTCGCGTAATCGCTGCGACGAACAGGGACCTCGCCCAGCTGATTGATGCCGGCGAGTTTCGCGAGGACCTGTACTACAGGCTCAGCGTCTTTCCGATCGATGTGCCTCCGCTGCGCGAGCGCGGGGACGACGTCGTGCAACTCGCCCAGGACTTCCTGAAGCAGACCTGCCAGGAATTCGGACGCGAGGGCCTGTCGCTGACGCGGGCACAGGCCGACCAGCTGATGCAATACGACTGGCCCGGCAACGTCCGGGAGCTCAAGAATGTCATCGAGCGTGCGGTCATTCTGTCGCCCGGCAACGTGCTGCGGCTGGAGGCTTCCTTACCGACGTCCGGGCGTCGTATGCTGAAGGCCGTGGCGCAAGCCGATCAGGACACCATCATGACCGAGGCCGAGCTGAAGTCGCTGCAACGCAGGAACACGATTCGGGCGTTGGAGGCGACGGCGTGGCGCGTCTCTGGCGAGGGCGGTGCCGCAGAGCTTCTGGGCCTGAGGCCGACGACCCTGGCCGACCGGATCCGATCCATGAAGATCGAGAAGCCGCGTCGGACATGACGAGACGCCAGGCTTTGCGACTGCTCGTCCTGGTCACGCTCGTGGCTGGCATTGCGCTGCTTCAATTTCTGCCGATAAGAGACATGCTGGACGCCGTCACGGCGTTCGAGGCCCGGTCTCCGTTGCTCGCCGCCATCGTCTACGTGTCGCTGGCCGTGCTGATGATTGCCCTCATGTCGCCCGGATGGGTCATCATGATGATGGCCGGGCTTATGTTCGGCGTCGTCCAGGGCGTAGCACTGGCGACGATAGCGATAACGCTGGGAGCGCTGGCGTCGTTCTTCGTGGGCAGGACGCTGGCGCGGGACTGGGTTCGTACCCGCATCAGCGGGAATGCGCGGCTGGAGGCGCTGGACCACGCGATCGAGAATCGTTCGTTTCGCATCGTGTTCCTGACCCGGGTGGCGCTCGTGCTGCCATTCAACCTGTTGAACTACGTTTACGGCGCCACCCGCGTGTCCGCCCGAACCTATGCAGCGGCGACCGCCGTCGGGATGCTGCCGCCGATCGCGCTGTATGTTTATCTCGGCAGTTTGAATGATGACATCGCCCAGATATTATCCCGGGAGCGCTCGTTGGACGCATCGAGTTGGGTCGCCATCGGCGTCGCGATTATCGCGATCGTCATCGTCGTGCGAGTCATTCGTAAAGCAGCCGATGAGGCGCTCAAGGAACGACTGAGCGAAGAAGGATGATTGTGTCTCGAACCATCGTTTGCTGGATCCTGCTGTTGGCTGCACCCGTCTGGGCGGCAGGCGATGCCCTGCCCCCGGGCGTTCGCAGCGTGCTGAATGTGCGGGACATACAGGACAATGAGATCAGCCTGTACGTCACCGACATCGAGAGCGGCGAGGTCGTTCTGGAATGGAACGCCGATGAACCACGTAATCCGGCCTCGACGATCAAGCTGATCACCACGCTGGTCGGGCTCGACGTCCTCGGCCCGGCTTACACGTGGACAACTGACATCTACGCGCTGGGCGAGGTGGAGAACGGTCGGCTCAATGGTGACTTGCTGATCAAGGGACACGGCGACCCGTTCCTGGTCACCGAGCGCGTGTGGCAAATGCTGCGCCTCGTTCGGCAGTACGGCATCCAGGAGATCGGCGGCGACCTGCTGATCGATGACTCGTATTTCCAGGTCCCTGACTTCGATCCGGCTGCGTTCGACAACCAGCCGCTCCGGGCCTACAACGTCGGTGCCAACGCACTGCTGATGAACTTCAAGGTTGTGCGCTACTGGTTCGAACCGGACTTCGACAAGAACGCTGTGCGCGTCCTCGTCGACCCGCCGCTGGACAATCTGAAGGTCGATAACAGGTTGTCCCTGAAGCCGGGCAGCTGCCGTGGCTACCAGCGCGGTATCAGTATCAGCGCAAACGAGTCCTTCGATGAGATCGCTCTGTCCGGTCGATTCCCGAGCGGCTGTGAGCGATACGCGATGGACCGGTCCGTGCTCGATCACGCGGAGTTCGCCTACGGCCTCGTCTCGTCACTGTGGCGGGAACTTGGCGGCCAGTTCGACGGTGACTGGCGTCGAGAGATGGCGCCGGAAGAGGTCGAGCCACTGCTCGAGTTTCGCTCGTTGCCCCTCGGCCACCTGATCAAGCGCATCAACAAGTACAGCAACAACGTCATGGCGCGACAGATGCTGTACACGTTGGCGGCGGAAGACGAGAAGCTGCCGCCGACCGAAGCGGCAGGTCGGCACCTGATCAAGACATGGCTTGAGGAGCGTGACCTGGACGGCGGCGGTTTCGTCCTGGAGAACGGTGCGGGCCTGTCTCGTGAGTCGCGGATCAGCGCCAGGCAGTTCGGCCGAATACTGTCGTATGCCTGGCAGCAGCCCTACATGCCGGAATTTCTTGCGTCGATGTCGCTCTCCGGCCTGGACGGCACTGCCAGACGCCGCTTCAGGGATCCGTCCCTGTCCGGGCTTGCGCACCTGAAGACGGGGTCCCTGGACCATGTGTCGGCCGTTTCGGGGTACATGCAGTCGCGATCCGGTCGGCGCTTTGCGCTCGTCGTGTTGCAGAACGCCGAAGACATTCATCGTGGCCCGGGTGACGAGGTTCACATTGCCTTGATGAAGTGGCTTAACGACAAGTGAGCTTGAGTTACACTGCGCCGATGAGATCGATAGCTTTGATACTTCTCGCGTTGCCCGCCTTGGTGTCGGCGGAAACGGCGTATGTGACTGACGTGCTGCGTCTCGGCCTGCACCAGGCCGAGGACACGAATGACCGTGCGTTCCGCATGCTGGAAAGCGGCCAGGAGATGGAAATCCTGTCGAGGACGCGCCTATACGCGCAGGTGCAGCTGCCGGATGGCACGCAGGGCTACGTCAAAGCGGCCTACCTCGTGTCGGAGAAGCCGGCGAGGCTCGTTGTCGCCGAGGCCGAGGCAGCGACGGCGCAGGTTCAGCAGGAGCTGGAAGCTGTCAGGGCGGCGCTCGCCGACCCGGCCCAGACCATTGATGCGCTGAATTCCGAGGTCGCCGGGCTGACGGAATCGTTGGCTCAGGCGAATGCCCAGCTCGACGGCGAGAAGGCCGAGCGGCAACGACTCGAGTCGCGCCAGGAACAGTATCGCTACAGCCTGCCGGTGAGTTGGGTCCTCGCCGCGATCATCGCGTGCCTGATCGGCGGCTTCCTGTTCGGCCTGTGGTGGGTCGATCAGCGCAGCCGCAAGCGTCACGGCGGCATCCGCATCTACTGACCGCGACGGCGGTCGGCCGGTTGAAAATGGCTTCAGGCTACCCAAAAGGTCAGAAGGTCGGATATGGTTGTAGCCTGACGTTGACGCAGGCGTGCCGACAGACGAACGGCCGCGGGATTCGGAGAGAATAATAATGAGTGACGACAAGACACCGGAAAAACCGGAAGAGCAAAACAACAACGCGGCCGGCGACGGTTCTGCAGAATCGGCCTCTCAAGACTCGGCCCAGTCGGGTCCGACGTTCACGCAGAGCCCGGACCCACTTGCCGGCGTGAAGAAGAGCGCCACCGACGTGCTCGACAGCATGGAGGGTAAGACCGTGTCGATGAAGGTCTACGTCGGCTCGATCATCGGCGTCATCCTGCTGATGTTGCTGGCTCGTTGCGGCGGGTAACGAGCGGACTACCAGCGCTTTTAGACACCGGTCGTCCCGGCAAGCAGACCGGTGAAAACGAACGCGTCAGGCTCGCTCGTCTTTCGGCGACGCTAGGCAGATGTGCGACGTAATGCTGTTCACGTTCGGCATTTCACCAAGGACGTTGGCGTGAAAATTCTTGTACGCCGCCAGGTCGGCTACCTCGACCCGTAACAGATATTCGATCGATCCCGTAACGTTGTGACACTCTCGCACCTCCGGCGCTGCGAGCACCGCTCGTTCAAAGGCGGCGGCGGACGCGTGGCTCTGGTTGCTGAGCCCGACCGAGACAAAAATCGTGAACCCGCCGCCCATGGCCGCCCGGTCCAGGATCGCGCGATAGCCCTTGATGACGCCGCGCGACTCCATTGCCTGGACGCGTCGCAGGCAGGCGGAAGGCGACAGGCCTACCCGTTCTGCCAGCAGCGAATTGCTGATCCTCGCGTCGCCATCGAGTATTTGCAATATATGAGCGTCTATTCTGTCCATCAGTAGTAATCATTGCATTGAAAATGAGTATGGAGACATAAATAGCAGAAAAATTGCGGAGTTGCACAACTATGATGTAGCCATTCTATACGGCTACCTGGAGAGAGGGTCATGCAACTTCGTCCGCTCGAGTCCTACGATGTGTCCCCAGATCGAGGCTTTCTGTGCAAGTACGACCCGGCGCGCGTCGCGCTGCCGGATATCCTGCAGCCGGTCCGGTCACTGGCGCTGTCACTGCCCGAGCGAATTGTCGCCGGCCGCGCGCGACGGGATATCGAGGTCTTGGAACCGGTATCGCTCAAGAACCTGAACGAGATCGACGACGAGGCCGTTCTGCGAACTGCACTCGTTCACTACACGTTCCTGGCGCAGGCCTACGTCTGGTGCGAAGAGAAGGTGCCTTCTTCACTGCCCGCGGCGGTCTCCCGCCCATTGTGGCTGTTGGCAGACCTCCTGGGTCAGCCGCCGATACTGACCTACTCCCAGTATGTGCTGGACAACTGGTCACTGATCGACAAACCGGGCCCGATCGACCTCGGCAACATCACCATGCCGCAGCATTTCGACGGAGGGATGGACGAGTCCTGGTTCGTGCTGATCCATGTCGGCATCGAGGCAGAGGCCGGGCGCATGCTCGGGCGCATCCCCGACGCAATCCGGGCGGCGAATGACGGCGATACGCAGGCACTCGCTCAGCATCTTGACGAGATGATCGGCGTGTGGGGCCGGATGCAGGACGTGTTCAATCGCATGCCGGAGCGTTGTGACCCTTACATGTACTTCCAGCGGGTCCGTCCGTGGATCCACGGCTGGAGAGACAACCCGGCCCTGCCGAACGGCATTCTCTATGACGGTGTCGAGGAGACACTGGGCAAGCCGCAGTCGTTTCGTGGACAGACCGGCTCTCAGTCGTCAATCGTCCCGGTCATGGACGCATTCTTAAGTGTCGGACACGGTCTCGACCCATTGCGAGGCTATCTCGATGAACTGCACATCTACCGGCCGCCGAAGCACCGGGAGTTCATCGACGAGGTGCGGGCGGCTAGCACCGTTCGTGATGTCGTGAAGCGGGCGGCGGACCCTTCGCTGACCGAAGCGTATAACGAATGCCTCGAGGCGCTGACTCGCTTCCGCACCCGCCATCTCGAATATGCAGCGAGCTATATCGCGAAGCAGTCACGGGCCGGTGTCGGCAATGCGCCGGACGTCGGGACCGGCGGTACGCCGTTCATGAAGTACCTGAAGAAACATCGCGACGAGGCGGACGCGCATCGACTGTAGCCGCGGGGCTACCCACAGCGGGTGCTCCGCGGGCGGTGCTGCCTGTCAGGCGGCGGCGTTGACGTTGTTGCCGCAGCCGCTGCGCATGGGCAGCTCCGCATCGGCAAACAGGCTGTCGACGTCGGCCTGGCTCCGCGCTTCAACCGCCTGCTCGAGGTCTTTGTCGGATACGTGCGGCGCGAACAGTTTGACGAAATCGGCCATGTAGCGCCTGAGCACCGCATCCTTTCGAAAACCGATCCAGGTTGTACTTCTCGGAAACAGTCCGGCCGCGTCGATAGACGTCAGGTCTTTCCGGTCAGCGCAGTCGTCCGCCATGCTCGCGACGATGCCCACACCCATCCCCATCTTCACGTAGGTCTTGATGACGTCGGCGTCGCGCGCGGTGAACACGACGTCGGGTTCCAGCCCCTCGTCGGCAAATGCACGCTTGAGTGAAGATTCGCCACCGAAACTGAAGACGTACGTGACCAGCGGATGCTCGGCGAGATCGTGCAGCGTGACCTTCCGGTCGAGCCTCGTCAGCTCATGATCATTAGGCACGACAATGGTGCGTTCCCAGTGATAACTCGGTACGAGCAACAACTCGTCGAACAATTCCCGAGAACCCGTCGCGATCGCAAAGTCGATCTTGTTCGAGGCGATCATGTCAGCGATCTGCTCGGAGGTTCCCTGGTGCAGGTTCAGGCTGACGCGCGGGTACTGCTTGCGAAATTCCGCGACGATGTCCGGCAGCACATAACGGGCCTGCGTATGCGTTGTCGCGATGGACAGCGATCCTTCTTCCTCTTCGTAGAAGTCGGAGGCGAGGCTCCGGATGTTGTCGACCTCCTGCATGATGACCCTGGCGCGGTCGATGACTTTGAGTCCGGCCGGCGTAATGCCATCGAGGCTCTTGCCCTTGCGGACGAAAAGCTGCAGGCCCAGCTCTTCTTCGAGCAATTTGAGCTGTTTGCTGACACCGGGCTGCGACGTGTACATGCGCTCGGCGGCCGCCGTTATGTTGAGGCCGTTGTCGACAATCGCCAGCAGGTACTTAAGTTGTTGTAGTTTCATTGAGCACCGTATCGCAACACGCTGTGTCCTCAGACCGGCAAAGCGCGCCATTGGTTTCATCAAATTCGTGCGTGGCCCGGTTTTGATCTCGCACCCGGCCCGGGTCCTTTTTCACCGGTGCGGCCAGGCACGACTGGTATCCTGTAGGGTCTGAATAGATATAACACAATGTAATAAAGCCAGAAACAGAGCGTATTTTTTGCCGGGTATCCTGCTCGATATAGTCCGCGTTCCCGCACGCCCTGAAGACAGGCGCCCGATCTTGACCGCTATCGCCTCGAATCCCGTGCAGGATCGAGCGGCTATCGGCCTTTGGTTCGTAATCCACACCACCGAACGAGACAAAAAGAGACAAGAACATGATCTACGACAACATACTGGACACGATCGGAAGGACACCGGTCGTCCGGCTCAATCGCATGGGGCCGGATAACGTCACCCTCTACGTCAAGGTTGAGTCCTTCAACCCGATGGCGTCCGTCAAGGATCGCCTGGCTTACGCGATCATCACGGATGCGGAGCAGCGCGGGCTGATCAAGCCCGGGCAGACGGTCGTCGAGGCGACGTCAGGCAACACCGGCATCGCACTCGCAATGGTCTGCGCGGCCAAGGGCTATCCCTTTGTCGCGACGATGGCGGAGTCATTCTCCGTCGAGCGGCGCAAAATCATGCGCGGCCTGGGTGCGAAGGTGATCCTGACGCCGGCCGCCGAGCGCGGCAGCGGCATGGTGCGTAAAGCGGAAGAGCTGGCGGAAAAACACGGCTGGTTCCTCGCACGCCAGTTCCAGAACCCGGCCAATCCCGCCTACCATGCGAGCACGACCGGGCCCGAGATTCTCAGCGACTTTGCCGGTCATCGCCTGGACTACTGGGTCACCGGCTATGGCACCGGCGGCACGATGAGCGGCGCGGGCAGGACGATCAAAACCGCACGTCCCGACGTGAAGATCGTTGCCACCGAGCCCGCCGGCGCCGCGCTGCTGTCTGGAGACGACTGGGCGCCGCATAAGATCCAGGGCTGGACGCCCGACTTCATACCCGAAGTTCTCGATCGCGACGTGTTCGATCAGCTGCTGACCGTGACGGACGATCGTGCGATCGAGGTCTCGCGAGAGCTCGCCGCAAAAGAGGGCATCTTCACCGGCATTTCGGGCGGCGGCACGCTCGCGACCGCGCTGGACGTTGCCGAGTCAGCTGAGGATGGCTCCGTCGTTCTCGCCATGCTGCCGGATACCGGCGAGCGCTATCTCAGTACGCCGCTGTTCGAAGGCGTCAACGAGGGATCCGATGACGACTGGCTGGAGTCCCTGTAGTCCAGCTCTTTCCAGGCTTCAGGCCGTTTGTCACGAGGGTTGCACCCGCCGGAACCGTATATGGTCGGCACGATGACGGTGCCTGCCTGAGAACCTAGTCACACCTGAGAAATTGACCAGCTGGCATGCTATGGGCTGTTCGATAACCTCGAGGCTCGCGTGACGGCCGACCTGCATCAATTCAACGCCATGAAAAACGTTGGCAAGGCCAGGGCCTTGCTGCACGCGCTCGTTCCGCGCGCTCAGTGCTTCTGCTTCTACGATGGCGAACGACAGTGCGTCTGGAGCAGTGACGGCGCGGAGGACTACGAAGTCGACAGCTTCATCGAGGAGCTGCCGGGGGCCGTACTCCGCGGCGAGCAGGGCGGCGAACCCTACCTGCGCCGGACGCTGAAATCGGGCCGCACCATTTTTTCTATGCCGGTCTTGACGGCCAACGAGTCTGCGCTGGGTCGTCTCGTCGTTGTCTTCTCGCGCAATGCCGGTAAATCATCGGCGTTCAACCCGAGCCTGCTGTACGACATCTTGAAACCCGCGATCGATGTCGTCGCCGAGGGTCTGGACACCGAGAGACGCCTGCAGCGTGCGTTGTCAGACACGCGCGACTCGGCCAAGGAACTGCGACTGGTCTATGAAGTTGACGAGAAAGTGCATGGCAGCTCACACAGTCATGCGGGCCTTGCGCAGCTGGTCGGACAGAGCGGACGCTTCCTCGAGATTGCCTACAGCGTGCTGCTGATCCCGGGCAAGCGAATACGAATCAGCGCAACGCACTCTTCATGGAAGGGTGTCAACCGGAAGGTCCTCGATCGATACCTGATCGATCACATGATGCCGAAACTCGACGGCCGAAATTATCCGGTCGTCTTCGAAATACCGGCGTCGCCGGAAGCCGGACCGGAGCAGGATACGGGCTACCAGACGTTGCTCTGCCCGATTGTCGATCGTCATGGCAATGCCGAGGGCGTACTGGCGCTTCTCGGTCGCGTCAACAACAAGCACTTCGAAGACAGCCACCGGCGATTCATGGCGCACATCGCCCGGAAGGTAGAGCTTGTCATACAACAGTCCTTCGACACGATGACCGGTGTAATGAACCGCGGCGGATTCGAGGCACAGATGCACGAGTCGTGGAAGGCGCTTGAAGACGACAAGGACACGCATCAGCTGATCTACTTCGATCTGGACAACCTGCAACTCGTCAATGACAAGTTCGGCCGGAACGCCGGTGACGAGGTCATTAAACGTCTCGCCGTGCTGCTGGAGGAAAACCTGCCACAGACGGCGGTTCTGTCTCGCCTCGGTGAAGACGACTTCTGCATTCTGCTGACACACGCAAACAGCGACCAGGCGATGGCGCTGGCTTCCGGTGTCCGCTCGTCCAGCGACCAGCTGCGATACCTGCAGGGCGATTCGAGTCTGCAAGTGACGATGAGCATCGGTATCGCCGAGTTCAACCGGGCGAATGGCCTGGACAACGGCGCATTGACGCATGCACGCATGGCCTGTGAGTCCGCGAAGGAACACGGCCGGGATCGCGTCGAAGTCTATGACGGCGACAACCAGAGCATGGTCAGGCGCTACGACGACATGAACCTCGTTGCCGTCGTGCAAAAGGCGCTGGACTCCGACGGCTTCGACCTGATGGCGCAGCCGATACTTGGACTGTCCGAGGGCGACAGCGCCGTTCGCTACGAGATCCTCTTGAGGATGCGAGAGACCGAGGGCGAGGACGTCCCGACAGAGTCCTTCCTGTCGACGGCCGAGCGCTACCAGATGATGCCGCAGATCGACCGCTGGGTGGTGTCGACCTCGCTGCAACTGCTGGCCGAGCATCCGGAGATGCTGGCGGAACGCGACGCACGATTTTCCATCAACCTGTCCGGCCAGTCCTTGTCCGACGACGAGATGCTCGACTTCATCCAGCAGGAACTCGATGCTGCCGAGCTGCCGGCCTCGTGTATCGGGTTCGAGGTCACGGAGTCAGCCGCCGTTTCTAATTTGAAGCGTGCCCAGCACCTGATCGACACCCTGCACGAGCGAGGCTGTCGTATTTCGCTCGACGATTTCGGAGCGGGACTGAGCTCATTTGCCTACCTGAAAAACTTCAAGGTCGATGCGCTGAAGATTGACGGCGGATTCATCCGGGACATCACCGACAACCGGATCTCCGAATCGATGGTCGCGGCGATTACGCAGGTCGCCAAAGTCATGGAACTGGAGACCGTGGCCGAGTATGTCGAGTCAGACGAAATCCGGAACCTGATCGAGCGGCTGGGCGTCGATTACGCCCAGGGCCACGCGATCGGCAAGCCGGCGCCACTCGCGGACGTGCTCGAGCAACTCGAAGACCTCGATCGCACCTGGCTGGCCTGACGCCCTGGCACTGCTTAGTAGATTCCGGCCTCGAGCCCGGCGGCCAGCGTCATGCCCAGCTCCCGGCATTCGGGCAGACGCGACTCGTCGAACTCGCCGGCCATTAAAAGAGGCTCCTGTATCTCGCGGACCGACAGCCCAGTCAGGATGCGGTGCAGGCTCGTGATCGCACCCGTCCCGTCGTTGCCGGCACGAATGAACAACGCATAAGGCTTGCCCTCCACCTTGCCTTCGCAGGGATAGAAGACACGGTCGAGAAAAGTCTTCATCGCACCGCTCATGTAACCGAAATTCTCCGGCGTTCCGAGTATGAATGCGTCGGCCGACTGGAGATCTTCAGCGGTCGCCTCCAGGGCATCGCGAACGACGACGTCGACCCCGTCGATGGCGTCATCGCGCGCGCCGTCGATGACGGCCTCTGCCATACGCGCCGTGCTTCCGGACTGGGAGTGGTAGACGATCAGAAGTTGTCTGGACATGGAATCCGCCGTCGCTCATCGTAAGCCCAGTTTACCGTGAATGCCCTCATTTACCCCGATCCGTTACACGGTAGACTGGCGCCATGATGGAGGCCGCGGTACAACTCGACGAGCTGGACCCCCTGCTGGCGCGCGGGGTCGAAAACTGGCGCGAGCGATTCGACGAGGCGCACGGGCTGGACAGCATCCCCGATGCGCTCTCGGCTTATGTGCTGCGCACGGTTGCCGCGAGCGAATTCGCCGCCGGCGTGGCTGTGAAGCAGTGGCCCTGCCTGTCGGGCGAGATTGCCGGGACGCGGACGCTAGCCGAACTCATCGACGACTTCGCCGGCCGGCTCACCGATTCCGGACAGGACGTTATGGCCGCGAAACGGGAGCTGCGCCAGTTCCGCCACCGGATGATGTTTCGCATCCTCGCCGACGAGCTCAACGGGCGGGCGTCAACCGTGGAGACGCTCGAGTCACTGTCGTTGCTTGCCGATCGATTGATCGACGTCGCGATGCGCCTCGGAAAGGCGTACACAGCGGAACGCTTCGGCGAATTGTTCGACAAGAACGATGTTCCGATACCGCTGATCACGCTGGGTATGGGCAAGCTCGGCGGCAGGGAGCTGAACTTCTCGTCGGATATCGACCTGATCTTCCTGTTCCCGCGCGACGGCGAGAGCAACGGTCGTCGCTCAGTGTCAGCGCAGGAATACTGCATGCGCTGGTCGCAGCAGATTGTGGGACTGCTCGATGACAACACGACCGATGGCTTCGTGTTTCGTGTCGACACCCGACTGCGACCCTTCGGTGACAGCGGCCCGCCGGTCACCAGTTTCTCAGCGCTCGAAGCTTACCTGTTGCAACACGCAAGAACCTGGGAGCGATACGCCTACGTCAAGGCGAACATCGTCGGCACCGTGCCGACCGATGAGGACAGGCGAACCTTGTTCGAAGAACTGCTTCTACCGTTCGTCTATCGACGCTACCTGGATTACGGCCTGTTCGAATCGCTGCGCGAGATGCACCGGATGATCGACGCAGAGCGGCGGGGCCTGGCTGACAACGTCAAGCTGGGACGTGGTGGCATACGGGAGATCGAGTTCATCGTCCAGTCGTTGCAGCTGTTGCGCGGTGGTTCGCGGCCTGAGCTGCAGACGCGAAGCCTGCGCTCCGCCTTAAACAGCCTCGCCGGCGAGCGCGACCTTTCCCTGGAGTCGTCGAAGCGCCTGGATGACGCTTACCTTTTTCTCCGCAAACTCGAGAACGTCGTGCAGGCGCGTAACGACCGTCAGACGCACGACCTCCCGACGACCGATGCGGACCGTGCTGCGGCAGCCTTTGCCATGGGCTATGACAGTTTCGAGCAGCTGTCTGTCGAGCTCGAGAAACACCGCGAGGCGGTTGCGGAGGAGTTCCAGTCAGTCGCGCACGTCGACGACGTGACGGAAGAGACCGACGACGTCATCAACCTGTGGCACGCGATCGCAGACGAGCGGCATTGGCTGAACCTGATGGAGGAGAAGGGGCTGCCGGGGACTGAGCCTGTCGCACAGGAGCTCGCCAGCTTCGGCAAGACCTGCATACGACTGAAACCCGATGCCGAATCGCAAAAGCGCCTGGCCCTGTTTCTGCCGCGCCTCCTCGAGCTCGCGCGCGAAGCGCGGTCGCCGGCGGTGGCCATCAAGCGCGTACTGACGATACTGGAACAGATCCTGAAGCGCAGCGCGTACATCGCGCTCCTGAATGAGAGCCCGGCAACTGCACAACGACTGATGTCGCTGTGCGAGCGCAGCACGTTTATCACCGAACAACTGGCGCGTTACCCGGTGCTGCTCGATGAGCTGCTGGATCCGGAAGTGTCCATCGAGGCTTACAGCAAGGCAGCGCTCGCCAAAGACCTTCAACTGCGGCTCGGCCCGGTCGACCCGTCAGATACCGAGCGCGTCACTGAAGAGTTAGCCCGATTCCAGCGCGTCAGCCTGTTCCGTATTGCCGTCGCCGATATCGGCGGCGGTCTGCCGTTGATGAAAGCCAGCGACAGCCTGACCTGGCTCGCGGAACTGGTACTGGACGCCGCGTTGAAAGTTGCCTGGACCGACGTGGCGAGCCGTCACGGTGAGCCGACTTTCGTCGACGGCGGCGCGACCAAGAACGCCGGGTTCGGCATCATCGCTTACGGCAAGCTCGGTGGCCTCGAGCTGTCCTACGGCTCCGATCTCGATCTCGTGTTCCTGCACAACTCGCGCGGCGAAAAGCAGGTGACCGACGGCGAGCGCCAGATCGACAATGCCGTGTTCTTCGCTCGACTGGTCCGGCGCCTCGTTCACATCCTGACGACGCGGACGAGTTCGGGCGTGCTGTATGAAATCGATACGCGCCTCCGACCCAGCGGCCGTTCCGGGCTGCTGGTCACCAGTCTCGATGCCTTCGAGCGCTACCAGCGTGACGATGCATGGACCTGGGAGCACCAGGCACTCCTGAGGGCCAGGGCGGTGGCGGGCGATGTGAATGTCGGAGCGCGATTCGACGTCATCCGGGACCGAACGCTGCGGGAATTCGTGCGTCGCGACACGCTGAAGGCCGATGTTGTCTCGATGCGGCAGAAGATGCGGCAGCAGTTGGACAGCAGCGATAGCCGGACCTTTGACCTGAAGCAGGGCGAGGGCGGTATCGGCGATATCGAATTCATCGTGCAGTACCTGGTGCTGGAGCAGGCGGCGGAGCACCCGTCGTGCATCGAGTTCTCCGACAACATCCGCCAGCTCGATGCGCTCGCCGAAGCCCGCGTGCTCGACCGCGAGCAGGCCTTGTTGCTGCAGGATATCTACCGGCGATATCGGCGCGTATTGCATCACCGGACGCTGGACGGTGCCGACAAACGGGTCTCCGGTTCAGACTTCGCCGAGGAACGCGCGGTCGTGGCAGACCTGTGGCGATCGGTTTTCGCGGACTGACATGGATGCCGCATCTGAACGGCGTATAATCCTGAGCCAGCAACCAGTAACCGAGAGCTCTTAGTGTCAGTGAAAATGGGAACGGCGGATCAGGACCTGATCCCAGCCAATGCACAGCATCGCTACCGCGTTCGTCACTCCGATCTTCCGCTGTCCTGCCCGATGCCGGGCATGTACCTGTGGAACTCGCACCCCAAGGTCTACCTGCCCATCGAGGAAACCGGAGAGGCAAAGTGTCCGTACTGCGGTGCACAGTATTATTTGAGCGACGAAGAGAGCTAGGCTAAGGATATCTATGTACATCGTGACCGGAGGGGCCGGATTTATCGGCAGCAACCTCGTCAACAGCATGCTCGACGCGGGCTATGACGACATCGTCGTCGTCGATGACCTGACGGATGGCCACAAGTTCGTCAATATCGCCGATTTGGAGATCGCTGATTACCTCGACCGCGATGACTTCCTGAAGCGCATGGACTCTGACAGGAAGTTCGTCGACGGCATCGAGGCCATACTGCACCAGGGCGCCTGTTCCGAGACGACCGAGTGGGACGGCCGTTACATGATGGAGACGAACTACGAGTACTCGAAGCGTCTCCTGCACCACTGCATGGACCGCGATACCCCGTTCATCTACGCCTCTTCAGCTGCGGTCTACGGCGCGTCGCCGGAGTTCACCGAGACAGCCGAGAATGAGGTGCCTTTGAATGTCTACGGTTACTCGAAGCTGCAGTTCGATCGCTATGTACGCCGTGTGCAGCCCGAGTCGCAGGTCGTCGGCCTGCGCTACTTCAATGTGTACGGGCCGCGGGAGCAGCACAAGGGCTCGATGGCGAGCGTGGCGTTTCACTTCAACAACCAGGTCATCGAAGACGGCGAAGCGCGCCTGTTCGAGGGCGACGACGAATACGATGACGGTGAGCAACTCAGGGACTTCGTCTATGTGGACGACGTTTGCGACGTCAATCTCTGGTTCCTGGAGAACGGCGACAAGAGCGGCATCTTCAACTGCGGCACCGGCGTCGCGCAGACCTTCAACGACGTCGCCAACGCCGTCATTGACTGGCACGACAGCGGCGAGATTCGCTACATCCCGTTTCCCGAGCACTTAAAGGGCGCGTACCAGAGTTTCACCGAGGCGGATCTGACAGCGCTTCGAGCGACCGGCTGCGATGTCGAGTTTCGCGAAGTCGCCGACGGCGTGGAAGCCTATCTCGACCAGATCGCCGACTGACGGCATGGCTGTGACCAGGATACTTGTCGTCGGCCCTTCCTGGGTCGGCGACATGGTCATGGCACAGTCACTGTTCAAAACACTTAAACGCGATCGTCCCGATGCCATCATCGATGTCGTGGCGCCCGGATGGTCGCTGCCGATCGTCGCGCGCATGCCGGAGATCCGGCGAGGGATTGCACTGGACGTCGGGCACGGCGAGTTTGGCTGGAAGACTCGCCGCGCGTTGGGTGAATCGCTCAAAGCGGAGCGCTACGACCGCGCCATCGTCCTGCCGCGTTCGCTGAAGTCTGCATTGGTGCCGTGGTTTGCGGACATCCCGGTGCGGACAGGCTTTCGCGGTGAGATGCGCTACGGGCTGATCACCGACATGCGAGCCTTCGACAAGACGCTACTCGACCAGACCGTCAAGCGCTTCGTTGCGCTGGGACTCGAAGCCGGGGATTTTCCGGATCACTGTGAGCCGCCGGAATTGAAGGTCGATCCGCAGAAGCGCGCCGATGCGATGCGACGACTGTCGCTGCAGGCCGAACGACCCGTCGTCGCGATGATGCCCGGTGCCGAATACGGTCCGGCCAAGTGCTGGCCCATCGAGTACTTCGCCCGCCTGGCGGCAGAGCTCGACGAAGCCGGCTACGAGGTCTGGGTCCTCGGTTCGGAAAAGGACCGGCCGTCGGGCGAGCGCATCGCCGAACACAGCGCGGCCAAGAACGTCTGCGGGCAGACCAGTCTCGAGGACGTGATCGACCTGCTATCGATGGCTGGCCAGGTCGTCAGCAACGACTCAGGGCTAATGCACGTCGCCGCTGCGGTGGGTTGTCACGTGCACGCAATCTACGGCTCGTCATCGCCGGGTTTTACGCCGCCGCTGACGGCGCGGCGCGATATCCACTATCTCGGCCTGTCCTGCAGCCCCTGCTTCAAGCGGGAATGCCCGCTGGAACACCTGAATTGTCTGCGGCAGATTGAAGTCGCGCAACTATTTGCATCGATTGAGCGTAACGCGTCGCTATCGGCGCCGATCGTCGGCTAATTGCCTGTTTCGCGACAATGCGGGTACGGGCTCTAATCTCGTTAAATGCATCGATCACGCCTTTAAATGTGGCGAAATTCGAGTATTAAGAACTGGTTTGGTTTCCAGTACTCGTCAGGGCTGTTACGCTCGAGTTTTTCGCCTGAAATTAACGACAATTTTCGCTAAAAGCCGTTAAATATCCGCCTAAATCGATTAAAAGTAGCGAAAAACCGTAAAGTATCTGATTCAGTCTGTGAATGTCATACTCGTGCTGTTATCGCGCAAAAACGCTGCTAACCGACCATGTATAGTGCGCTAAAATCGTAGAAAATCTATCTAAAATTCTCTAAAAGACGTTAAAAGCCGATGAATCAGGCTTCGGACAGCAGATCGTCGATTTTTTGCGCAACGTCATCGACCGATATCATCGCCATCGCGTCCGGATTGCGTACCCGCTGGCCCCACCGCACCTCGTCGACGTCAAAGCCGAGATACTGCCTGAGGGCGTCGGGATAACGGTTGGCGACCCACTGACGCGAAAGATACGGACCGGTGCGATCCGGGTTTGACGTGGCGTACAGGCCGACGACCGGAACGCCGGCTGCCGTCGCCATGTGCGCAGGCCCCGAGTCGGGACAGATGACTAGCTCAGCCGCCGCAAAGACCGCGATCAGCTGTTTCAATGAGGTCTTGCCGATCAGGTTTGTCGCCCTGCACGCCGCCGCGATCTCCGTCCCGTAGCGCTGTTCGACGTCGGTCGGACCGCCGGTCAGCACGACATGCAGCCCGCGCTGCTCGAGGAAGTGGGCGATGTGAACGAAGCGATCCGCCGGCCAGTTGCGGAAATTGCGCGCCCGATTGCTGGTGCACGGACTGATGACGGCCAACCTGCCGTGCTGCGACGCAAGGTCGTCGGCGATGGCCCTGTCCTCGTCACCGACCGGTATGTCCCAGCGCAGCGGCGTCTCCTGTGCACCTGTCGCAGTCGCGAATCCCATCATCGCTTCCATCGCATGCTCTCGCTCGCCGACCGGGATGCGCTTGTTCGTGAACAGCCACTGGAAGTCGCGGGCCCTGGATTTGTCGAAGCCCAGGCGCAGCGGCGAGTCGATGAGTGGGTAGAGAATGTTGGCCCGCATCGACGCGTGCATACAGAGCGCCACGTCGAAGCTGCGGCCCTTGAGCTGACGGCGAATGTCGCGGTAGGCGCTCAGTCCGGCTGACTTGTCGAAGATGATAAACTCGACGCCTTCAATGCCCGCCATCAATGCCGCTTCTGTCCGACCAATGATCCACGTAATTTTCGACCCAGGCCAGTTGTCTTGCAGACGACGCACGACCGCAAGCGCATGGCAGGTATCACCGATGGCAGACAGTCGCACGACGCAGATCGTGTCGGGTTGGGACGCTAGCATGTCGACTTCACCGGGGCTTTCGCGTTGACCGAAACCGTCATCAGGACAGACTCCGGGGCCATCCTATACGACCAGGCCAATATCAACCAGATATCGGATGAACAGTTCACGGCGAGCGGCTGGCGTCATTCCGAGCCGGTTACCGGCAAACTGCGCTCGGCGGGACGCGGCACGACACAGTTCGTCGGCAACGTCCCCCGGCAATTCGTGCTGCGCCATTTCGTTCGTGGCGGTCTGATCGGCAAAATCGCTCATGACCGGTACCTGTTTACCGGAGAGGACGACACGCGTTCCTTCGCCGAGTGGCGGCTACTGGACAAGCTAGCGTCCAACGGACTGCGCGTCCCCCGACCGGCTGCCGCTCGCTACCAGCGCAGCGGTCCTTTCTATCGGGCCGACATCATCACGGTCAGCATTCCGAACGTCGAGCCGCTGTCGATGCACATTGCTGACGTCGACCGCGATCATGATTTCTGGGCATCGGTCGGGGCGGCGATCGCCGAATTTCACAACCTCGGCGTGCTGCACGCCGACATGAATGCCTACAACCTGCAGATCGATACGGACGGCGATCTCTGGATGCTGGATTTCGACAAGGGCAGGCTGGCCGCCCCGGGCGCGTGGAAACAGCAGACGCTTGCGCGGCTGCATCGATCGCTGGACAAGATCAAGCTGATGGATCCGTCTGTCTACTTCGACGAAAGCGACTGGAACGCCCTGCTGGAAGGCTACTTCAGCGAATCCAGGTCTGAGCAGTAGTCAGGGGCATTCCACCTGCTATTAAAGCGGATCCAGGTCTGCGTAATAGTCAGGGTAAGAGTACTGCTACTTAAACGAATCCAGGTCTGAATAATAGTCAGGATAAGAGTACTGCTACTTAAGCGAATCCAGGTCTGAGTAATAGTCAGGATAAGACGGCGGAAGATTCTTGAACTTCTTGTGCACCCAGAAGTACTGCTCCGGCGACTTGCGCACCTGCTGCTCCAGTAAGGCGACATAAGCCCGGGTGTCTTTCACCGGGTCCCCGCTCGGGAAGTCCTGCATCGGCGGAAAAATCTCGAAGACGTAGCTGCCGTCCGGTTTGCGCAGCGGAAAGAACGGCAGCACGGTCGCCTTGCCCAGTCGTGCCAGCGTTGACGTCGCCGTCGTGTGCATCGAAGGAACGCCGAAGAACTCGATAACCTCGGCGCCCTTGCGATCGTAACTCTGGTCCGGTGCATACCAGACCGGCCTGCCTTGTTTCAGGCTTCGCACCATTGCCTTGATGTCTCTCTTCTCTATCGTGTTCGCCGCCGCTTTCTCGCGACCGGTGCGCAGTATCTCGGTGATGAACGGGCTGCGGTTACGTCGATAGACGGCGTCAAACTCCCCGCACTCGATCGCCAGCAGGCGGCCGCTGATTTCGAGCGTCGTGAAGTGAGCGGACAACAGGATCACCCCCTGGCCAGCCTCTGTTGCGCGCAGCAGGTGTTCCTTGCCCTCGAGTCGGGCGATCTTTGAGTGATGAGCATCGCTTGCGAAGCGCGCGAGCCCCATTTCGATCAGCGACATGCCCAGCGCCTCGAAATGTTCGCGGGCCAGCTTGTCTCTCTCGCTGTCGGAGAGCTCAGGAAAACACAGCCCGATGTTCTTCCTTACGACCGCGCGTCTGCTGCCGGCGGCCCAATGCGCGAGCCGCCCGATGCCGCGACCGATGCTGAGCGCGACCCGGTGAGGCAACAGGCAGATCAGTCGCAACGCCCCGAGGCCAAGCCAGACGGGCCAGGTCGAAGGCGCGATGAAGCTACGCAGAGGTCGGCGTGGTTCAGCCATGCGCCGGAAGCTTATGAACCTCTCGGCCCGGTGTAAAGCGCGACGGGAACAAGCACGGCCGGTCGCAGTCGAAGCTCGTTGCTGTTGCCGGCAAAGCTTTATAGCATGCCGTCATTCTTCTGACTTCGACCTGCGGTGACCAAGCTGTCCAGATTCCTGTTCGCGCTGCTCGCGCTCCTGTTCATCCTGCATCCCGCACGCGCGGAGGATTTTCCGCTGCCGCCTGAACTGGAACCGGATGTCGAATTCTGGCTGTCCATCTTCACGCGCTACAGCACCAGCGAGGGCGTACTGCACGACAACCGGAACCTGGGCGTCGTGTACGAACGCATCGACGTGCCTCCGGGGGCCAGCCGCCGTGACAGGAATCGAATCGTCGGCCAACGGAGGAAGGCCATCTCTGCCGTACTCGAGCGCCTGGCGTCTGGAAAACGTGACAACCTGAGTGCGGAAGAGGCGAGAATACTCGGGCTCTGGTCCGACAACGTATCGAACGACACGCTCCGGGCAGCAAAGGGCCGGATTCGTTTTCAGCTCGGATTGTCCGACCGATTCAGACAGGGGCTCGAGCGATCGGGCCGCTGGCGCTCCTTTGTTCAATCGGAAATGTCGTCGCGCGGCGTACCGATCGATCTCGTCGCGCTGCCGCACGTCGAGTCCTCGTACAACCCGGATGCCCGGTCGCACGTCGGGGCGTCCGGTATCTGGCAGTTCACCCGCAGCACCGGGCGACGTTTCATGCAGGTCGATCACGTCGTCGACGAGCGCAACGATCCCTTCGCGGCAACCAGCGCCGCAGCCGAGTTGCTGGCGTACAACTATTCGATCACCGGCAATTGGCCGATGGCGATCACCGCGTACAACCACGGGCTGGCCGGCGTACGCCGTGCAATGCGCAAATTCGGCGACACGGCCTACGTCGACATCATGCGCAAGTACAAAGGCCGCACGTTTGGCTTTGCGTCGAGGAATTTCTACGTGGCTTTCCTCGCGGCGCGCGAGGCGGATCGCAACGCGGACAAGTACTTCCCGGGGTTCAGGTACGAAGATCCCGTCGCGTATTCGACGACGAAGCTATCCGGCTATTTGCCCGTCGCGAAGCTGTCGTCGGCGACCGGCATCAGTGAAAGGCGCCTCGCGAGGTACAATCCGTCATGGCAGCCGACGATCTGGCAGGGCAGCAAGCACATTCCAAAAGGGCAGACGGTGCGTTTGCCGTCGGCGTCGCTGGACGCATCCCTGGACGAACTGCTGTCGTCGGCGGGCGACGGCATCTGGGCGAGCGAGCAGTTGCCGGACATGTTCCATCGCGTCGCCCGCGGCGACACGCTGTCCGAGATCGCGGAGACGTACAAGACCCGTGTCTCGACGCTGGTTGCCCTGAACGGACTTGGCAGCCGTCATCGAATTCGAATCGGTCAGCAGATTCGTCTGCCGGCGGCCGGGCCCGCGCCGGCGGTGGTGGCCGCGGCACCCGCTCCTGAAGTCGACGCCGAAGCGACCGCGGTCGCCAATGTCGAGGTCGCCGACGTGAGCGAGCTCGAGCCGGCGGTGATGAGCGGTGACCCCGTCGAAGCCGTTGCCGCGACGAGCACAGTGGCGACGCAGACGGAACTGCTGTCCGACCCCAGCGACTACACGGTTGCCGAGGACAATACGATCGAGGTCCACCCGCAGGAGACTTTGGGGCACTATGCCGACTGGCTGGGAATTCGCACGCAGCGCTTGCGTGACCTGAACGGCATGGCGTTCCGCACGCCGGTCGAGGTCGGCAAGCGAATTCGCCTGAGGTTTGACGACGTCGATCGAAAGACCTTCGAGAGCCGCCGAATCGCCTATCACCGGCAGATTCAGGACGCGTTCTTCCGAGAGCACATGATCACCGGCGTCGCCGAGCACACGATACGCCGCGGCGAATCGGTCTGGCTGCTGTCGCTGCGAGATTACGATGTGCCGATCTGGTTGTTCCGACAATACAACCCGGGGCTGGATCCCAAGCGCGTGCAGCCCGGCACGAGAATTCGCTTCCCGGTATTCGCCAAGCAAAGCTGATGACCCGGCAAGGGCTCGTCCGGCTGCTGCCATTGGTGCTCGGCGTCATCATTATCGGCGCCTGGTTCGCGGATGTGCAGCGCAATGGTCCCTACGTGGTCAGAAACCTGCTGCCGCCCGGGTTTGTCCTCGTGCTGGCCGCCTGGGTGCTCATCAAGACCGGTGGCACATGGAGCATCAGGGACTGGCGCCTGCCGCTGGCGACAGTCGGCTACGCGATACCGGCGATCGGCCTGTCGACTTACCTGCACTATGCTTATGCGGTCAACCTCGACGGCCTGTTCACCGATGCGACGCGGCCGGGCGAGTTGTTCCGGTTCCTGCCGGTCTACACGAGCGTCGCCGGCCTGATCGGCTTCGCCATCGGCTGGATTATTGGCAGAAATGTGTAAGCGGTCACAATGGCGGAACGCTTTTTGCCGCATCGCAGGCTTCAAGAGCCGCGAGGTTTTGATATTCTTCGCCCGTGACGCTTCGAATCTGCATCGCTGGTCTGCTCGCCTTCATTCTGTCCGCCCCGACAGCGGCGACGGGTAAATTCCCCGTTGCGGACTTCGTCCTCGTCGAAAAGGCCGAGAGAAAGCTCCACCTGATGAGAAACGGCGAGATATTCAGGACGTTTCCCATCGCTCTCGGGATTCGACCCACGGGCGACAAGCAGTCCGAAGGCGATTTTCGAACGCCGGAGGGCCGCTACACGCTGGACATGCGTAATCCTGATAGTGAGTTCTTCCTGTCGATCCGCGTGTCCTACCCGGATGCCAACGACCGTCTTGAGGCGGCCCGGATGGGCGTCGACCCCGGCGGCCAGATCATGATCCACGGCACGCCCAACATCCCGACCAAGTCCGAGGCTTACTACCGTACGCAGGACTGGACGAACGGCTGCATCGCCGTGTCGAATTCGGACATGATCGATATCTGGCTGATGACCGGCGAGAACACGCCCATCGAAATTACCCCCTGATCTCGTGCTTCACCCGAGAGATATGCACTTCGTCGACGCCGAGGTATGGCCTGAGGGCAGCCTCGAGGTTCTGTCGCAGCTCGAGGTCGACCAACTGCGCAGCAGTGGCCAGAGCGGACTTTATCCGCTGCTTCGCCGGTGCATGCTGGCGGTACTGAACTCAGGCAGCGAGAGCGACGACACGCGCGAAGTGCTCGAGCGTTTCAAGGACTTCGAGGTCGGCTTCATCCAGCACGACCGCGGCTTGAAGGTGTCACTGAAGTCCGCGCCGTCGATCGCATTCGTTGACGGCAACATGATCCGCGGAACGCGCGAGCTGCTGTTCTCGGTGCTCAGGGACATCGTCTTCACGCGCAACGAGATCATCGAGGATCCGCGCTTCGATCTGACCGATTCGTCGAGCATCACCAACGCGGTGTTCCACATACTCAGGAACGCGCGCATGCTGACCGGCCCGGTCGACACGAACCTGGTCGTCTGTTGGGGTGGTCACGCGATTGCTCGCGGAGAGTACGACTACACCAAGCTCGTCGGTTACGAACTCGGACTCAGGGGCCTCGATGTCTGCACCGGCTGCGGGCCGGGCGCCATGAAGGGACCGATGAAAGGCGCCACGATCGGGCATGCCAAGCAGCGCGTCAGGAACGGCCGATATTTGGGTATTACCGAGCCCGGCATCATCGCCGCCGAGTCGCCGAACCCGATCGTGAACTCGCTCGTCATCATGCCGGACATGGAGAAGCGACTCGAGGCATTCGTCAGGCTCGGCCATGGCATCGTCGTGTTCCCCGGCGGTGTCGGCACGGCCGAAGAGATCCTGTACCTGCTGGGAATCATGCTGCATCCGGACAACGCCGGCCAGCCGATGCCGATGATCATGACCGGGCCGTCGTCGGCCGCTGCCTACTTCGATCAGATAGACGACTTCGTCGGCAAGACGCTGGGTGCGAAAGCGCAATCGCGCTACCGGATCATCATCGACGACCCGCCCGAGGTCGCGCGGACCGTTCACACGGCAATGAGAGAGGTGCGCGCGTTTCGTCGCGAGCACGGCGACGCGTTCTATTACAACTGGCGACTGAAGATAGACGACGAGTTCCAGCGGCCGTTCACGGCAACCCATGAGTCGATGAGCGGGCTCGACATTTCAGAAGACCTGCCGACCCATGAGCTCGCCGCGAACTTAAGACGCGTTTTCTCTGGCATTGTGTCCGGCAACGTTCGCGAAGATACGGCCGCTGCGATTGAGCAGAACGGTCCGTTCATGATCAACGGGTCAGACCGCATCATGAAGCTGCTGGACGCGTTGCTTCGCTCCTTCGTCAAGCAGAAGCGAATGAAGTTGTCAGCCGCGGACTACCAACCCTGCTATCGCGTCATCACCTGACGCGCCGATTTCCCGTATGTGACTTAAGAAATCGTGACGCAGGTCCCGGGTACGGCCTGTGATTAAGTAAAAACGGCCGTAAGTTACTATTTTTAATGAAAAAAAACAGGGATGACGTTGTGACTCAGTTCCTGTCCTTGAGGTTCGGCGTTGCTTAGTATTTTGTCACACAGGATGACAGAGCAAGGGATATGCCTGATAGCAAGAACCTGGAGTGGCTGGGTAACTACCCGGAACAAGCCGAGGAACCGGCCGAAGCGATTACGCCTGACGCGCCGGCGGCTAACGATGCCGATGGATGGCAGCAATATCGTCACTGGATCTCCAAGGCGCCGGCGCCGAGTTCACGACGCGTGGGTATCGACCCGAGTCTTTACACGTGGCGCAGCTATCGCAGCTGGACCGAGGACGTGAAGCGCAATTGGCCCGATGAAGAGGACGATTGAGCGACCCTTAAAACCCGATTCTCAGACGCCGGCGATACGCCGGCGTTTTTAGTTAAATGCCCGGCATTCCATGCGTAGTCAGTAGGCACTCGACGACCGGAACTGCGTCTGATTTCTGAGCAAATATCGACTCGATTTTGAATTCGTGACTGAAGCTGTGAACCGCCTCACGGAGGGGGTTCGGCGATGCTCCTATAGTCGTTAAAACACACGTTACAAACTGGATGTAACCAAGAGTATGTCAAGCAAGCACGACAACACGGATGTTCGCGGCGCAATGCTGAAGAATGAATTCACACGACAGCGCTGGGAGCTGTTTCATCGCGCGATCGCGCATGCGAAGCAGACCAATGACGCCTCTCTCGAGGAGTCGGATCTGACGTCCAGCAAGAGCAAACCGTCCGGCCCGATTCTGACGATCGTGCGCTGAAGCCATGGAATGCCTGCTGCAATACTGGGATGAACTCGACGACCTGTTCTGGTTGGTGCCCGCGCTGAAGGAACGGATACGACGCTCGTTTTTCGCACTGACCAGTCTCGCCGTGATCACCGCCGTAGCGGGCTTGAGTGTCCTGGCGGCGATGCAGAACCCGTCCTCGGCCCTCGTGATCGCAGCCGTCATGACCTACGGCCTGGTGCTACGCAAGACCTTCGGTGACCCCGACTTCGAGCAGGCCTGATTGGGGCCGCTCCCGCCCTTGAAATAGGTCGTTTCGCCGCCATCCTCCTTCCCCGTAACACACGGGTTTTGAGGGAAAGATGAGCGACACAATCGAAGAATCCAAACAACACACGGAAGGTGTGCAAACGCACGGATTTCAGACCGAAGTCCGTCAGTTGCTGCACCTGATGATCCACTCGCTGTACAGCAACAAGGAGATCTTTCTCCGCGAGCTGATTTCGAACGCATCCGACGCCGCTGACAAACTCAGGTTCGAGTCACTGTCGCAGCCCGATCTCCTGGGCGACGATGCCGAGCTAGCGATCCGGATCGAATACGACCAGGAAGCCGGTACCGTGTCCGTCATCGACAACGGCATCGGCATGTCCCGAGACGAGTTGATCGCAAACCTGGGCACGATCGCGCGGTCGGGAACCGCCGAGTTCCTCAAGCAGATGTCCGGGGACAGCAAGAAGGACGCCAGCCTGATCGGCCAGTTCGGCGTTGGTTTCTACTCCGCATTCATCGTTGCCGACCGCGTCGTCGTCGAAAGCCGCAGAGCCGGGCTCGAAGCGTCTGACGGCGTCCGCTGGGAGTCCGACGGACAGGGCGAGTTCACAGTATCGCCGGCCGAGCTCGAGCAGCGTGGGACCCGGATCCAGTTGTTCCTCAAAGACGACGAGAAGGAGTTTGCCGACGCCTTCAGGCTCGAAAACCTGATTCGAAAATACTCCGATCACATCGGCTTCCCGGTGTCACTCAAGGGCGGCGAGGACGAAGCAAAGATAGTCAACTCGGCGACCGCTCTGTGGACCCGGTCTCGCTCGGACATCTCTGACGATGAGTACAAGGAGTTCTACAAGCACCTGTCACACGACTTCGCGGATCCGTTGACCTGGAGTCACAACCGGGTCGAGGGCAAGCGGGAGTACGTGAGCCTGCTGTACGTTCCGACAAACGCCCCCTTCGACCTGTGGAACCGTGAAGCGCCGCGTGGCCTGAAGCTCTACGTCCAGCGCGTCTTCATCATGGATGAGGTGGAGCAGTTCCTGCCGCTGTATCTCCGCTTCGTTAAAGGCGTCGTTGACGCTTCCGACCTGCCACTCAATGTCTCGCGCGAACTGCTGCAGCAGAATCCGGACCTGTCGTCGATGCGCGCGGCATTGACCAAGCGCGTGCTCGACATGCTGCAGAAGCTCAGCTCGAGCGATGATTACGATGCGTTCTGGACGCAGTTCGGCGAGGTCCTCAAGGAAGGCGTGGTCGAAGACCCGGCCAATTCGGACAAGCTCCTGAAGCTGATGCGCTTCTCGTCGACGGCGCTCGAGAGCGACGCGCAGACGCGTACGCTTTCGCAGTATGTCGAAGCGCAAGAAGATGGGCAGGACAAGATCTACTACCTGCTGGCCGAAAACTACGCGACGGCCGCAGCCAGCCCGCATATCGAGAAACTCAAGGCGGACGGTATCGAGGTGCTGCTGCTGACCGATCGGATCGACCCCTGGCTGGCGGACAGCATGCGAGAGTTCGAGGGCAAGACCTTCGTCGACGCCGCCCGCGAAAAGCTCGACCTTCCGGATTCGGCGGGCGAGATGACGCAGGAAGCGGTCAACGAGGAGCACAAGCCGCTGCTCAAGAAAGTCAGGAAGGTGCTGAAAGATCGCGTCGAAGCGGTCAACATCAGCCAACGCCTCGTCGACTCGCCGGCATGCGTTGTCGCGGGCGAGAACGACCTGAGCCCGAGACTGCGGCAGATGCTGGAAGCGAGCGGGCAGGAACTGCCTGAATCGAAGCCGACACTGGAGGTCAACATCTCGCACCCGCTCCTTAAGCGGCTGGATCGCGAGACCGACGATCAACGCTTCACGGCTTTGTCCAACATCGTGCTCGATCATGCGCTGCTCGCCGAGGGTTCCCAGCTCGACAACCCGGCGGAATACGTGAGTCGGATGAACAACCTGCTGCTCGAACTTGATTCCGACGCCGACCGCAGCTGATACTCCTGCTCAAGGAGCACCAATGATGACCCGGGACAACGACAAAGACGCGATCAGGGCCAAACTGACGCCGGAGCAGTACGAGATAACGCAGAACAAGGGCACCGAGCGCCCGTTCACCGGCAAGTATGTGGACTACAAGGCCGACGGCACCTATGCCTGCGTCGTCTGTGGCAGCGAACTCTTCAGCTCTGAGCACAAATACGACTCGGGTTCGGGCTGGCCGAGCTTCTGGCTGCCGCTCGCGGGCGACGCCGTTAAAACGATCCGCGACACGAGTCATGGCATGATTCGTGAGGAAGTCGTCTGCAGCCAGTGCAATGCGCATCTCGGTCATGTGTTCGAGGATGGGCCGCAGCCCACGGGCCTTCGCTACTGCATCAATTCCGCGTCGCTCGACTTCCAAGACGAGAATTCCTGAAGCGTCTTCCTGAGAAACCAAGGAGTACCTGTATGAAGAACCGCCTGATCGGTCTGGCAAGCTTGTTGTTCCTCGTCGCCTGCGGGCAGAGCGAGCCGCCCGCCGACGATCCCGCAGCAATGACGCAGCAGAAACCCAACGCATCCGCTGAGCCCGTGGAGCTCGTGCCGGGGTTGACCTACGTCACGACCCGAAACGGCAGCGGACGCATGGCCGTACCGGGCGACCTGGCCGAGGTGCATTACACCGGGTGGCTCTTTGACGCGGAAGCCGAAAACAACCGCGGTGAAAAGTTCGACAGTTCCGTCGATCGCGGCAGCCCGTTCACGTTCCCGCTTGGGGCGGGGCGCGTCATCAGCGGTTGGGACCAGGGCGTTGCGGGTATGCTGATCGGTGAGAAACGCGTGCTGACGATCGCGCCGGAGCTTGCCTACGGTGCTCGCGACCGCGGACCGATTCCGGCGAACTCGACGCTGATCTTCGACGTCGAGCTGCTCGGTTTGCAGGGCCCGGGCGACGAGGCGTCGGGGTCGGAATAATCAGTCGCGGCGGTCGATCGTGACTCGCCGATTCAGGTTACGGCCTTCCCAGGTTTCGTTCGACGCGACCGGTTCGCGATCGCCTCGGCCCTCCCACGTCAGCTGCGACTCAGCCACGCCGAGCGATAGCAGGTAGTTTGCCACGGCCTCTGCGCGTTGTTCGCTGACGACCTGGTTCCGCGCGCTCATCCCGAAGGCGTCCGAGTGGCCGATGATTCTGACGGCGATGCCGGGGCACCGTCTCAGGCTCAACGCAAGCCGGCTCAGGCGCGCATAGTCTTCGGTCTTCACCGACGAGAAAGTACGCCGGAACAGCAGGGGCTCGAAGTTCAGGCTGCCGAACAGCGTGTCGCAGACGGCGGCTTTGTCGACGGCAGAGACAACATTGACCTGTTCTTCGACGGAAAAGTCTTCCGGCAGCTTCTGTCTCAGCGCCGTCATGGCATCCGGCCAGGCCGCATCCTCACCCCTCACTGCGCGAACGCGGAGTTCGTTCCGCGCCAGGTGAAACTGGCCCGACTGGGCCGTGTCTGCAAGCCGCAACAGCGCGCTAACGGCTGGCGCCCACCAGTCCGGCAATACGATATGACGGGAATACTCGACGTCGGAGATGTAGATGCCGTCTTTCGCAGATTCGGCAAGCAGGCTGTCTCTGGCGCGGCCTGACGGCAAATGGCCGCGGATGGCGACCGAGTGACGGGACTTCTCGGCGACAAACCCGGCTGAGGGCCAGTCACCGACCGGCGCGGAAAGTGCCGCGCTCCCGGACAGCAGAAGGATGCCGGCGAAGAGCAACATTATTCGTCACTAGTACCCAGCAGTTCCCTCGCCTGTCGCTGCCAGTTGTCTGTCTGGCCACGGGCTCCTTTGACCGTCTCTTCGATTCGCTCGAGGTCTTCGGGACTCGCATTGGCAAGGTCTGCGAGGTTTCGGAAGCCCTGCTTGGAGAGCCGTCGGTTGGTCGCGGGACCGATGCCCCTGACGAGCCGCAGTGAGTCGTCCGGCTCGGCCGCCACCATGTCGTTTGATGCGGCGGCACCGGTATCCGGGTCTCCAGGGGGATACGCGCCAGCCCGGGTCTCGTCGAATCGAGGTTGCTGTTCGTAGCGAGCGATGAGCGCCTGCGCCTCTGCCAGTTCGCCTTCGAGGCGCTTCGCATCCGCGTCGCGCTGCCGAAAGCGCTCGATGACGGGCGGCACTCGTGCCTGCCAGTTCCGGATCTCATTCTCGAGTTTCGCGATGCGCCTGGCGGTCAACTCATCGTTCTGGGTGTTGTTCGCGTCCTCAGGCGCGGCCGGTTCGGCGGCTGCTTCTGCTTGAGGCGTCTGCTCGCTGCTGTTCTGCTCGTTGACCCTGAGTTGTAATTCGCTGACCTGCCGCATCAGCGATCGGTTCTGGTGCTCGATTCTCTTGCGCTCTGTCGCCTGCGCATCGAACTGGTCACGCCAGCCGCTGTTGATGGCGGCTTTTTCCGCGCGGCTGCGAGCGGCCCTTATGAGCCAGCCGACAATGCAGCCAGCTGCGAGGAAGGCAAAGGCGCCCAGGATGACCAGCGTGTCGGGCAAGTTGCTCAGCTGGCCATCCTGATTTCGTCCATCTCGGCGATGACGTCGCGAATCTGCTCGAAAGCCCAGTCAATTTCGGCCTGACCGATGATCAATGGCGGCGCCAGCCTGACGACGGTTTCATGCGTCTCTTTCGACAGCAGGCCCCGAGCCATCAGCGCTTCACAGACGCTTCGTGCGCGCCCGTACCTCGAGTCGATCTCGATGCCGATGAACAGGCCGCGACCGCGAATGTCCTTGATCATCGGGCTGTCGATCGTCGCCAGCTGCGAGATCAGGTGCTCGCCCAGCCGCGCACTGCGATCTGCCAGTCCCTCGTCGACGAGGATATTCAGCGCTTCGAGCCCGACGGAGGCGCCGAGCGGATTGCCGCCGAAGGTACTGCCATGGTCCCCGGGACGGAATACTTCCATCACGGAGCGCCTGGCGAGGAACATCGACACCGGCAGTACACCGCCGCCGAGTGCCTTGCCGAGAATCAGGCCATCGGGCAGGACATCCTCATGGTCACAGGCGAGTAACTTGCCGGTGCGGCCGAGGCCGGTCTGGATCTCGTCCGCGATCATCAGGACGTTGTGCCGCTCGCACAGTGCGCGCACGGCCTTCAGGTAGCCGTAGGGCGGCATGATGATGCCTCCCTCGCCCTGGATGGGCTCGATGATGACGGCAGCCGTGTTCTCGTTAATGGTGCGCTTCAGGCTCTTGATGTCGCCGTAGTCGGCGATCCGGAACCCGGGCGGGAATGGTCCGAAGCCATGCTGGTACTGCGGCTCGTCTGACATGGCGACGATCGCGATCGTGCGGCCGTGGAAGTTTCCGGACATGCCGATGATTTCGGCCTTGCCTTCCGGCACGCCCTTGACCGTGTAGGCCCATTTGCGCGCGGCCTTGATGGCCGTCTCCACGGCCTCGGCGCCGGTGTTCATGGGCAGCGCCATGTCCTGGCCGGTCAGCTCGCAGGCTCGCTTCAGAAAGGGACCGAGCCGGTCCGTATAGAACGCGCGTGAGACAATGTTGAGGTTGGCGACCTGCTGTTGCACGAGCCGGACCAATCTCGGGTGCGCGTGACCGTGGCTGACCGCCGAGTAGGCGCTCATCATGTCGAGGTATTTCTTGCCGT
>JASJBE010000061.1 GCA_030066655.1 Woeseiaceae bacterium
GAATTTTCCCCCACCTTGGCCGTCGGTCCCGACGAACTCGGTATCGCAAAATCGACAGACCGCCGAGGCACGGTCCTTCTCTCGCCCGGACCACAGGTTGCAGCCGGCGAAGCGCAGGAACACTGCCGGTCGACCGGTCTGCACGCCCTCGCCCTGCAGCGTGTAGTACATTTCTTTAACGCTGTAGGTCACACGAATCGTTCCAGCAGCGGGTCCGCAATGCCGGCCTCTGCAAAGCCTTTTGCCCTTAAGACGCATGCCGGGCAGTGCCCGCAGGGTGGCCGCTCACCGTTGTAGCAGGTGTGCGTCAATGCCATCGCATCGAGCGCGCCGACGTCTCGCGCGAGCAGTACCGTCTCCGCTTTGCTCAGTTGCATCAGCGGTGTCTCGATCGCCAGTTCGAATTCCATGCCGAGCGAAATCGCCGTCCGCAGCGCGTCGATGGTCTCCTGTCGACAGTCCGGATAGCCGCTGTAATCCGTCTGCGCGACGCCAGTAACCAGCGTGCCGTATCCCTCACGGTAGGCGAGCGCGGCTGCGAAGGTCAGGAACACAAGATTTCGGCCGGGCACGAACGTATTCGGCAATCCCGACGTGTCCGAGTCCCCGGATTCAACGTCGATGTCATCGGTCAACGCGTTACCACCCAAAGCCGCGAAGGTATCTATCGGCAGCTGGACATGCGGCACGCCTGCCGCCCTGGCGATGTCGGCGGCGCACTCAAGCTCGACTCGGTGGCGCTGCCCGTAGTCGAACGTCACCGCCCCAACGTTGCCGGCACCGTAGCGGTCGATCGCCCAGTAGAGACAGGTCGTGGAATCCTGGCCGCCCGACAGGACGACGAGCGCGCGTTGCTTGCTGCTTTCGGTCATGTTGGGGACAAGATCTACTTAAACAGTTTCTCGGCATCCGACAGGCCTGGCGCCGACGCGGGCTCTGCCGACGGGCCGTCCCCGAACAGCGCTTCGAGCTCCGACGCCGCCGTCGTCGCCTGTGCGTGAGCCGCGGCATCATAGGCGCTGTCGCTGGGTTTGAACCAGTCGCAGAAGTTCGGCCGCTCTTTTTCCTTCACATCCTCGGCACCGTCTTCAAGACACTGTCGAGAGGCTGCAGGGTCGAAGTACACGCACATCCTGCAGACGTGCAGGTCGGCAGCACAGGCCGGGCACGCGTCTCTGCGCGACAACGGCAGGGACAACGAGGCCAGCGACGCCCCACAGCGGTAGCAGCTCAGCGAATGACTCATAACAGCTCGAAAAGCACAGGGATCAGTCGTTGATTATAACCCGTCCCGGCGAGACTGGATTCAGTCCGACGCACTGTTTACATCGAGCACCTTGGCACCGCGTACGCTCTCGCGATGCAGAGCCTGTAACGCGCTGTTTGCGTCCTCGAGGGCGAACACCTCGGTCTCGACGTGGATCGGTATCTCGGCCGCGAGCGGCAGGAACTCGGCAATATCCGAGAAGCACAGATTGGCGACAGACTTGATTTCCTTCTCCATCCACAGGTGACGCGGATAATCGATCGCGGCCATCTCGGACTTGTCCGCATCCGTTTTTCGGATCGCATTGATGACCAGCCGGCCGCCGGCCGCCAGGTGTTCCATCGCCGCGAGCACCGGTCGCCAGGCCGGCGTCGTGTCGATAATGGCCTGCGGAGCGTTGGGCGGCGCATCGTCGACGCCGCCCGCCCAGTCCGCGCCAAGCTGCCGGGCGAATGCCTGCTGTTCTTCGCTGCGAGCGAAAACGACGACCGCGCTGTCCGGATAGAGGTGCTTCGCGAGCTGTAAGACGATGTGGGCCGACCCGCCGAATCCCATGAGACCGAGGGTTTCGCCATCGTTGAGTTCACACAGCCTCAGGGACCGGTATCCGATCGCCCCGGCGCAGAGCAGCGGAGCAGCCTCTACGTCACTAAACTCGGCGGGTATCAGGCAGGCGTAATCCTCGGGGACCACGATGTACTCGGCATAGCCCCCGTTGACGTCCCGTCCCGTGGCGCGAAACTCGGGACTCAGGTTCTCCTGTTCGCCGCCATCGGAATGATAGATCCAGCCAATCCCTACCCTGTCGCCCAAGGCAAGCCGGCGGCAGTTCTCACCCAGCGCTTCGACGATGCCGACGACCTGGTGACCTGGAATCACGGGCAGCACGGGCGGTGGCGTACGTCCTTCAATCTCGTCCAGTTCGGTGTGGCAAACACCACACACACTGACCCGAACGAGTACCTCATCGGCGCCGGGGCTTGGCACCGGCGCATCGACAGGCGCCAGGGGCTGTGCTATCTCGTCCAGCTGGCAAATCCTGTTTATCTGCATAGCTCGCACAAAAGCGCTCCAAAGCGACGGCGACAACAGTATAATCCGCGCATCATTCAGTCCTGATCACATTTTATGCGCCGCTCCGAAATCCCTTTATCGGTACTTAACACGATGCAGTCCGCAACCGTGACGGAACCGGAGTACCTCAACAGCGAGAAGATCGAGGCAAAATACGGCAACTATCATATCGACGTCATCGCAAGCCACGGGCGCACGCGCCAGTCGGCGTTGTCCAGCGAGTCCGACGGGACGCGCGTATGCCGGACCTTTGCGCTAACGCGTTTCTCCGACGAAGGTGGCAGCGTAAGTTCGCACGGTACGATTCGTGGCGGAGCGTCGATCGGCGCAACCCTGCAACGCGATGGCTTCAGCATCCTGAAGTCAACGATCCACGTCGGTCGCATCACGATAACGAACAGACAGCATTCGGTCGTCAAGCTGATGCACCTGCAAACGCCGGCGGAACTCGCGCTGCACATCTACAGACTGTCCATCGCGAAAGACGGTGACGTTATTGACTACGCAACCATCAGCGAGATTCACCACCCTGAGTACCTGACCGAAGAGGACGTGAGGTCGCTGTTCTCAATCGATTCTTCAGAATCGATCCAGCCGCCGCAAGTCGACGAACTCATCTCGATCATCCTCGATGCCGCATGAATTGTGCGGCGGTAGCGACTAAAAAGCGCGTTGAATAAGCCTCAGCCGGCACGACCCGGCGTAGGTTTCCGGCTCAAAATACGCGTGTACCCAGATGTACGCTGCGTTTGCTTGACGAAAACCGCATTGACTCATGCTCGCCTGAGATTTTCTCAACACGCTGCTAGAATCAGGCCATACTCGAAACCAATGAGACTGCGTAGATGAAGACTCGACTCCAACTGGTATTTGCTTTTGTCGTCATGGGCTTTTCGGCCAACCTGTTCGCACAGGACAACAGCGACGCAACAGATGTGTGGCTGACTGTCGAAGCACAGTGGAATGCTGAGCAGCAAAACAAGAAGCGTTGGGCGGACGAGATGCTTGCAGACAAGTTCGTCGGCTGGTCAAAGATCGCGCCGGCGCCCCGCGACAAGGAATCGACAAAGATGTGGGACCGATTCCAGGACGAGCAGGGTAAGACCGTTCAGCACGAGCTTTACCCGCTTCGTATCATCGTCGATGGCGACGTTGCTGTCGCTCACTACCTGTACACCAGTGCGTTCGAATCCAAGGATGGCGAGGTCGAGGTTTCAAACGGCCGGTTCACCGACGTTCTCATCCGCACCGAAAGCGGCTGGAAGTTTATCGCCTGGCACGGCGGTGACGACGACGAATAGCGGAGAGGCGCGCAGCGCCTGGACCGCCACGGCCAGGCGTTAATCGGCAGACCGGAGACTCGGGCCGAGCCGCGAGCTCTCAAGAGCAACGAGAAGGCTGCCAACCGCCCGTTGATTAAGCCTGCGTTCAGCTTGTTCAGGTTAGGATTCTTGCATCGTCGGTAATTCTGTCGACGTTATTCGGGAGCCAGCATGAAATACGCTGCCAGGAAAACCATCGCTTTCGCCGCTCTTGCCCTCGCGTCGACGGCATCGGCCCAGGTTCCGGTCGATGACCAAGGCAACGAGATTGGCACGGTCTACTCATCCGAGTCCGATGCCGCCTTGCTCAGCAATGCGCAGCTCGAAGAACTCGTAGGGCCCATTGCCCTGTACCCCGATGAGTTGCTGGCTATCGTTCTGCCCGCCTCGACCTACCCGTTGCAGATCGTAGAAGCCGCCCGGTTCCTGGAAGACGTCGAGACCGACAGTTCGCTGGAGCCGGACGAAGACTGGGACGACTCGATCGTCGCCCTGCTTAACTACCCCGAGGTCGTCGCGCTGCTCAACGAGGACCTGGACTGGACCTGGACCCTCGGCGAGGCCGTCGTTGCCCAGCAGGGCGATGTCCTTACGGCAGTGGAGTCATTTCGTGATCGTGCTTACGCGGCTGGCAACCTGCAGACTGACGAGTACCAGGTCATCGAAGAGAACGACGAAGGCGTCATCGAGATTTCTCCTGTCTCAGAGGAGGTCATCTACGTCCCGTACTATGAACCTGAGCAGGTCGTCGTCTACCAAACCCGACCGGTCTATCACTATTACACCCGGCCCTACCCGGTCTACTACTACCCGTATTCCGCCAGCTACGTCCACTACGGCGCGTTCTGGGGCGTCACGACCGCGTTCACAATCGGCTGGTTGTCGGACAGCCTGCATGTCTGGCATCACAGCTACTACCGCCACCCGTACTACGGCCGCTACTACCGCGACTACTGGTGGTACCGTCGACCGTCCATCTACGTGCACAACTCGATCTACTACGGCGGCCATTCCTACTCGCGACGCCATTATCGCTACGGCGATTACTGGCGGCCGCGACACGATCGCCGCCACTACAGCCGCGACCAGCGCATAACGCGCTCGCGCTACTACCCGAACAGTGACCGCCAACGGTCCGTTAGCACCATGGGATCGCAGCGCAATACGGTCGATCGAACCGTCACGCGACGCTCCGGCAGCGTCAGCCAGGCTCAGCAAGACCGGCGCGCTCAAGCTGCCAACGACAATCGCCGTCGCAGCACGACCGCTCGCTCGGATACGCGTCGGTCAGACGCCGTCAGCGAGACGCAGCGAGGGCAGCGGTCAGCCAACACGAATCGTCGAAGCGACACGGCAACGCGATCGTCGACGACGCCTCAGCGACGCTCGAGCGCCGCATCGTCAAACAACCGGGCGCCAAACGCCGTAACGCCGCGTCGAACTCGTGATAACAGAGCCCGGACGATGACATCCGATTCGTCGCGAGAGCGAGCGGTCAACGAACGACGTAGCGATCGACGCTCGAACAACCTTCGGCTGTCCGACAACCGCGTCCGCCAGAATTCGGTGCGCCAGAGCGTCCCGCGGCAGGACGCGCGCGTGAACAAGCCGGCACAACGCGTGGAACGGTCGTATCGCCCGCCGCAACGCAGTGCTCCGACGGTTCGCCGCGCACCGCCGCAGCGATCAGCCCCGGCCGCGCAGTCGAGACCGCCTCGCAGCTCCTCGACTGCGCCTGCGCCCAGGCGCGCCGAATCGAGGCCAAGCCGCGCCTCGGCGCCGGAACGCCGCCTGTCACAACCGCAGTCGCAGAGGAGTCAACGCAGTCAGCAAAGCACTGCATCGTCGCGTCGGAGCTCCGAGAGCCGCCGACGCTGATCGGCGAGCGTTATTCCCGGTCTTTCCTGGGCAGGCGCCCTTGTTTTCGCAGCGCTTCCCGGAGTACGAACTCGATCTGCGCGTTGAGGCTGCGCAGATCGTCGTTCGCCCAACGCTGCATTGCGTCCAGCGTCTTCTGGTCCATTCGAAGCGCGAATGCTTTCTTTGCCGGCATCGGGGCCTCGGCGTCCGTTCCTAGGTGTGTAAGGTTCCGGTGTTGAGCACCGGCTTCGCATTCTCTTCCCCGCAAAGCACGACCAGCAGGTTGCTGACCATCGCCGCCTTACGTTCTTCATCGAGATCGACCACCGAGTGCTCGTTCAGCTGTTCCAGGGCCATCTCGACCATACCGACCGCGCCGGTGACGATTTGCTGCCGCGCAGCGATGATCGCGGAGGCCTGTTGTCTTCTCAGCATCGCGTTGGCGATCTCCGGCGCGTACGCCAGGTGACTGATACGGGCCTCGATGACGGTGACGCCGGCCTGCTCGAGGCGCGCCTGGATTTCTTCCTTCAGCGCCAGAGCAATCTCGGCAGGACTTGACCGTAGCGCCAGCGTCTCTGTCTCGTCCGGTTCATAAGGATAGGTCGTCGTCAGGTTCCTGAGCGCAGACTCACTCTGGATCTGCACGAATTGCTCGTAGTCGTCGACTTCGAAAAGCGCCTCGGCCGTGTCGTAGACCTTCCACACAACGACCGCGGCAATTTCGATCGGACTACCCTGCGAATCGTTCACCTTGAGCTTGCCGCTTTCGAAGTTTCGCACGCGCGTGGACACCGCGGTCTTCTTGTAGAACGGGTTGGCCCACTTAAGCCCGGGTTCGTGCACGGTACCGACGTATTCACCGAAGAGCTGCAGCACCTTGGCCTCGTTAGGCTGCACCATGAAGAACCCCGCCATCAGGAAGATGTTAACCAGGAACAGGAAAATACTGGAGATCACGCCGAACAGATTGCCAGAGCGAATGCTCATGACGAAGAACGCGACGATCAGCAGCAGTGCCGTGATCAGTACGGCCAGCATCATGTAGCCCGACCATGCGGAACGCTTGATTTCCCTTATCATCGATCTTCTCCCGTTTCAAAGTGATATCATTTTGATATCTTTTTGAAAAATTGTCAAGAGCAAAGCCCTGGAGGCTCTGAAAACACAGGGTTTAGGGGGGATTAAGGGTCCAGCGCTAGCGGGATTCGCACCTCGAAACAGGCACCCGGTTCACGTTTATCGACCAGGTCGAGGCTGCCGCCATGCGCTCGGGCGACCAGCGTCGCCAGGTACAGACCTAACCCGGTACCCCCCGTCTGCCGGTCGCGAGACGGGTCGCTGCGATAGAACGGCTCGCCAATGTGCTCGGCCTGGTCCGCCGGGATGCCTGGCCCCTGGTCCCGGATGCGGAACACGACTTCATAGGGGCTGGATCGAACGCTGATCGTGACCGGGCCGCTGTCCGGCGGCGAGTAACGCAACGCATTACTGACCAGGTTTTTCAGGCACAGCTCCATCCTTGGCCTGTCGAGGTCGACAACAAGGTCCGGTTCGCGCATGTCGAGCAGCAATCGATCCGTGTCGCGGCTGAAGTAGTCGTCAACCATGCTCTCGATCAGGTCGCCGACTCGCGTCGGCCTGCGCATCAGCGGCGCATGTCCTTCGCTCAGCCGCTCAGCCTCCAGCAGCGTCATGACGATCTTGTCCATCTCCACGACCTCCGCCTTCATCGACTCCTGGTCTTCCTCGTTGTCGATGAGCTCGGTCTGAATGCGCATGCGTGACAGCGGAGTCTTCAATTCATGACTGATACCCAGCAACAGGGCTCGCTTCGCGTTCAGCATGTGCTCCACGTTCTCGGCGAGCTGGTTGATGTCGGTCGCCAGGTCGCCCAGCTGGTCGGAGCGTATGTTCTTGATTCGATGATCGAAATTGCCTCGGCCGATGTGCGACGCACCCTCACGAATCCGCTTGATAGGCTTGAACAACCAGCTCACGGCGAAGTAGCCGAGCAGCAGGAAGGCGAGGCCCATGCTGACAATAATCAGCCGCAACGGTGGCCCGCGCGTCGTATCGGAGATCTTCGGCGTCGACACGACAACGTCGTATTCGCCCGATTTCAGCAGCAGGAAATTGTGTAAATCAGTCGCGGCGAACTGCACGTCATTCAACTCGTCGACCCAGGCACCAGGGTCGTCGCTGAAGGCAGGACTGGGGCCGAACTGCAACTCGGAGAGACGCGGAAAGTTCTCGTCCGACGCCCAATCGATATCGGGCCCGAGAATCCGGATATCGACCGGCACGCTTTCCGTGATGTTCAGCGCACGCTCGATTCTCGGCGGGTCGCCAATGTCTTTTTGGACGTAATAGACGTGCAGCGACAGGTGGCCGCTGATGAGGCCGCGAATATCGTCGCTGTTGTAGACGAAACGAATTGCGCTGATGGCGCCGTAGGCGAACGTGCCGCCCAGCAGCAGGAAGATCGCGAACAGTCGAAACGATAGGGAGCGCGAAAAGCGTCTAAGCATCCGAGACCGGGACGCCAATGAAGGAATACCCCCTGCCCCACACCGTCTGGATGAACCGGGGCGGTTTGACCGAGTCGCCGATCTTCTGGCGCAGTCGGCTGATCATGATGTCAACCGAGCGGGTCAGGATTGCGGCATCGATACCGCGAAGCTCACCGAGGATGTCGTCGCGGGATAGCTTCTTGCCGTGGCGCCGGGCCAGGATTAACAACAGCTCGTATTCCATTGACGTCAGCTCGACAGGCTTGCCGTCCACCGTGACAGAGCGCGCCTCCGCGTCGATCTCCAGGCCTTCGAACCTGAGCTTTCCGGCCGAGGGTCCGGCCGCGTCCGAACGCCGCAGTATTGCCTGCACGCGGGCCACGAGTTCCCGCGGCTCGAATGGCTTGCCGATATAGTCGTCGGCGCCCAGCTCGAGTCCCGAGACGCGGTCGATCACGTCGCCGCGAGCGGTCAGCATGATGATAGGAATGTTGTTCGACTTCCGGACTTCCCGACAGATCTCGAAACCGTCCTTGCCGGGCAGCATGACGTCCAGCAACAGCAAGTCTGGATCTTCGACACTTAGCTTTCTGAAACCCTCGTTTGCGTCATGGGCCAGTACGAGGTTGATGCCGAAGCGCTTGAAGTAGGTCTGCAGCAGCTCGGAGTGCTTCCGGTCGTCGTCGATTATCAGAACTTTAGTCATGGCAGGAGTTTAACGCTTATTGGTGCCTGATTCCCAAAGCTTTACACATCAGGAAACACGACGAAACACACGGCTACATTTGCATTTTTCAATGATATTGAGCCGACGGCCGCGCGTTCGTCGAAATTCAATCCGCCGCGGCGATCACTTTCCTCAGTCGGCCGGCGAATTTTTCACGCAAGCGCTCTGCCAGCGGCACCGACAGGACGCGTTCGAGGTCGTCAGACGCCGGGTTGCCGTCGTAGCTCAGCCTGAACACGTCGAGGACGGCAACGTCTGATCCAGTGACGAGGCTGACGGTGTCACCGACCTCGACATGGCCCTCATTCAGTACACGGCAGTAAGCACCGGGCCGTTCCGCGGCGATAAAGGTCTGTCCAAAGCCTTCGTCCTCCATGACCGCCGCAAACTTCGAGCACGGCTGCCGCGGACCGGTCACTTCGAGCACCACTCGGCCGATCAGCAGTCGGTCGCCGATGAACAGATCGCCGGGCAGCCCTTCGATCGTCAGGTTCTCACCAAAAAGCCCCGGCGACAGCGCGCGTCCCAGCTGCTCGGACCACCACGCGTAGTCTTCGACGGAGTACAGATAGACGGCCTGGTCCGGACCGCCATGAAATCGGGGGTCCGCCTGTTCATCACCGTCAAGGCCGTCACGCGTGACGCTCACCGCCCCGGCTGCCGGTCGTTTGTCGATCGCACTATCGACCATTTGTTTGCCGACCTGCATCGCGCGAATCGGCCCGGTATTGATGCTCGTCAAACGCATTCCGACATCCTGGCTGGTGTGTTTGGTCTGCCTGACGACGGGGCCGTATTGCGCCCAATGAATGAACGCCGCCCGCCTTCGCCAGAACATCCTCGTTGTACCGGACTTGATCCTTCGAGACAAACACCAACGCCGCCCTGCTGCTTACCAGACAGGTGTCGAAAAGTGCGTTACATTTAAACGCATAATACGTTAATATGTAACGCATGCCTCGCACCAAGATTTCAACGCTCAATCTGCGTATTGACCCAAACGTTAAGGCGGCGGTTCAAGCTGCTGCCGAGCGCGAACACCGCAGCGTTGCGAACATGGTTGAGGTCCTCATCCGCCGCCACTGCGAACAGAGCGGCATTCCCGTCAATGAGACAAACAAAACCCGGAGTTGAATCGATGCATGAGAAGATGCTTAAAGCACTGGTTGCCGCCGGCGCGGTGAAGAAAATCAATATCATCGCCAGCGGAAATCGCTTCCATATCGAGGCGAATACGCCGACGGGGCCGGTGACTGCGGCGACGCTGAAGGGACAGGTCAAGACCTGGGTGTCACTGGATGCCGCAGCACGGTGGGTGCGCGGCCTGGGGATGGGTGCTGCTCACATCAGCCTGACCCACTGGCAGCCTGAGCAGAAGCAGCTGCTGTAGAGGATTGCGGGCGCCAGCCGGGCGCCCGCCATCTGAATTACTCGTTAGCGTCCGACGCGAGATCGCTATCGAACGGAAACGGCTTCGTTTCGGTGTTGTACGTCAGGTAACGAACAATGTCCGACAGGTAGGTCGCCAACACCTGCCCTGCCCGCTGCAGCTTGTCGTTCGGCTGCCCCGTGATGAGAACAATGACAAAACCCGTCACGACAATCAGGGTTCCCACTAACGCCGCGACATTAAAGGCAATCGCGTAAAAGACCATAAATAGGAAGCGCAGCCATGTCGGCTTCGACTTCAGATTTTTTTCAAAACCATCTTTGCTTTCCTGGTCCTCGATGACCTGGTCGGCGGTGGGGTTAGCGTCAGTCATGATGTCACTCTCCATTCGGGCGGCGTCGTATACGCGTTTAGAAAGGTAGAAATAACTCCGTCCGCTGCAATTTCAAGGCTGCAGCCTGCGATCGATGCATCGGTCCATCCCGGCATTCCTCTTAAACCTGAGCCGGTTGGCGGGCCGCGGCCAGATTGCTTAGCCCGGCGTGAGCCAGACGTAAACCGCGATCAGCACCGCAACGGCCAGCAACACCGATACCAGCGATCGCCAGCCGCCGGACGTCTGATACGCCTCGGGCGATGCCGTCTCATGCTGCAAGGCCTCGACCTCCAGGCGCGCCTCACGGAGCCCGACGCCATGCTCCTCGCGATAGAGCTTGATAGCCTCAATCTTCCGCCCCGCCGCCAGCGCAGACCGAACAGCCTCTGAGGGCTCGCCGGAGCGGGTCGGCCTGCTGTAGTGCTCCACGGCGGCTTTTGCCGACGCCAGGTCCATGCCGCTGGCCTCACGCAGGCGCTTGATGGCCTCGATCTTGTCGCCATCATTGATCGCTTCGACAACGCTTTCAGGCAGTTCCGGGGTCATTTCGCTCGCCGGACGCTCAGGTACATCGTGATGTCGGCATGAACGACGACCGCGCCGTCGCGATCGAACACGTCGACCGAAACCACGACGTCCTGGCTCTCATCGCGCGAAATCTCGGGCATCTGGCCAACAGCGCGCAGCGACGTTCCTGCCTTCGCGAGATAGTCGATGCTCATGCCTTTCGGAATCCACCGCATCCCGACGGGCGTCGTCGCCTCTGCCACGAGGCCGGCAACGAACTCGCACAGGTTAGCGCAGGCGATCGCATGCACCGTGCCGATGTGGTTCTGGACGCGTCGCCTCTTCTTCATTCTCGCGACCGCGCGGCCCGGCTCGAGCTCGTCCATGACGGGCCGCACGGACATGAAGTACGGCGCTTTGATGCAGACAGCACGAGAGAACAGCCACCGACCGGCGGCCGTTGATGACAGTCTTTTCCAGGTAGTGAGTGTTTTGGGTTCCGGCATACGCGGGATTCTAGCCCGAATCCCGCGCAAGGAGGCCGAAAGGGCTCTGCCCGATGGCTCAGGCCGCTACGACGTCGAGTAGCACGTAGCGCAGCAGTACTTCGTAGCTGGCTGTATCCAGCTTCATACCGTCGGGCAACTCCAGTGTGTGAATCGGAGCGCCATTCGGCTCCTGGATTTCCTGGAAGGCCTTCCCGTTGTCTCGATAAACCCGGTATTTGACGTCCCGATGATCGCCGAACTTTAGAACCACCTGCGAATCGGTCCAGTCCTGAATCATTGCCTCTTTCATACCGTTCTCCGTGATTGGGGTTTTCCTGCTATTGGCAATGCAACGCCTATGCCAAGATCAAAATGGAAACTTTAAAATGTTTAAAATCAATAGTTTATAAATTTTTATTAAAGTTAGGTATAGTTATGAAGCTAGCAAGTTTTTGTCACTAACTGCCCGCAGGTTTGTGCGAAATGCGACAAGCACTTTACATATCGTCACTGGAATTCCTTCGATTCGACCGCCATCTCGTTCCCCTTCAGGCCCCGGTCATTACGGTTTAGCATCTCGAATATGCCGTTGATTGTTTTCATAGTGATTCTGCTGTTACTGGTCTTCGTGCCAGGGCTGTGGGTCAAGCATGTGCTCAAGAAATACAGCGAGCCCGCCAATCGCTACGACGGCACTGGGGCCGAGCTAGCGCGCCACCTGCTGTCGAAATACGACATGACGTCGGTGCGCGTCGAGCAAACCGAACAGGGCGATCATTACGACCCGATCGACAAAGTCGTGCGGCTGACCCCCGACAAGTACGACGGTCGATCGCTGACGGCCATCACCGTCGCCGCGCACGAAGTCGGACACGCGATGCAGGATCACCAGGGGTATGCGCCGCTGAAACTGCGCAGCAAGCTTGTCCGCATCGCCCGCCCAATCGAACGCATGGGGGCCGGCGCCCTCATATTCGCGCCCTTCATCGCAGCGATTACCAAGGCGCCGGGGCCGACCGTCGTCATCTTCGCTGCCGGTTTCCTGACATTGGCAACCTCAACCGTCGTTCATCTCGTGACGCTGCCGACCGAGTTCAATGCAAGCTTCGCCCGGGCGCTCCCGGTACTGGACCAGCACAAGATACTCAAGCCCGTCGACCGGCCGCACGCCAGGCGCCTCCTGACGGCAGCGGCCCTGACCTACGTTTCGGCGTCGTTGATGAGCCTGCTCAACATCGCTCGCTGGCTGAGCATTCTCCGGCGCTAGGGATGACCGGGAGGGCGGCTAACCGTCCCCTGCGACGACGCGAGCTTGACAGGCGTCTCATCCGTACGGCGCGGCGGCCCTTCAGCGGCGAAACACGGCATACGGCAAAGCTCGGTCGGAACGCGCAGAATTTTTCGTCAAAACAGCGTGTTATGGCGTCGCAGACCTTGAATAAACAGGCGGCGAACCCTATCTGCAATGGAAATACAGTTTTGTTTTGATTTTCGCTGGTTTAGGGGCGTCGGCGCTGCTATTATCCGCGCCCGAATGGCTATCCGGTCAGGGCGTGCAGCGCCCTTCGAGCAAGTACGCTCTCGCAAACCGGCACACACAGGTTTCTACCCCGATCGACCCGCACGGCGCGACCTCTGACGCGTCCGCTCCGATTGGCGTAGTTTTTTGAGACTAACTGAAGAATTGATATGAAAGACCTAAGCATCTATCGCAACATCGGCATCTTCGCGCACGTTGACGCCGGCAAAACGACGACAACGGAGCGCATCCTGAAGCTCACCGGCAAGATCCACCGCACGGGTGAGGTCCACGACGGCGA
>JASJBE010000077.1 GCA_030066655.1 Woeseiaceae bacterium
TCGGCAGTTATCTGCAGGCCTGTGCCACCAAGCCCGAGGCCTACGATGTGCTTTTAGCGCATGCGCGAGTGCTGTTCCCCAATGACAGTGGTGCACTCTACATCCTGACAGATACGGAGAGCTCCGAGTGCGTGATCAGCTGGGGTGATGAACAGGGCCTGCTCGCCCACCCGATACAGAAGCACGACTGCTGGGCGTTGAGGCGTGGCGTCGTACACGAGTCCAGCGACTCAAAGGCTTCGTTGCGATGCCGTCATTACAACGGCATTGGCGTCGGGAGTCAGCACTGCATTCCGGTCATGACTCAGAACGGTCCCATCGGGCTGCTGACGCTGCATGTGCCAAGTGACGAGGCGCAGGAGAAGCGCGAGGTTGATGCGGAACGGACGTTGTCGCTGATGACCGGCATCGCCGACAGGCTGGGTCCGACGCTATCCGGTATCGAGCTTCGAAGCCAGCTCCACGAGGACTCGATTCGCGACCCGTTGACGAAGCTCTACAACCGTCGCTTCATGGATGAGACTCTGCATCGCGAACTGCTGCGCGCGAAGCGTTCCGATCAGCCGCTCTCCGTCATCATTCTCGACATTGACAGGTTCAAGCAGGTAAACGACGAATACGGTCACGACATCGGCGACCAGGTCCTGATCGAGCTCGCTGATCAGCTGAGCCGGTCGGTTCGCGACGAGGATATCGTGTATCGCTACGGCGGCGAGGAGTTCGTCATCATCCTGCCGGGCGCAAGCCTCGATGCAGCGAGGGAGCGCGCACTAAGCGTCAGCCGCGACGTTCGGCGCGTTCGCGTCGAAACGTCGACGCAGCCGATAAAAATCACAATCTCGGCCGGCGTGGCGACTTATCCAGAGCACGGGGAGAGCAGTGAGAAGCTGCTGGTGCAGGCAGACAAGGCGCTGTACCTCGCGAAGCAGTCCGGTCGCGACCGCATCGAGCTGGCGACCGTTTCAGAAGTGTCCTAGCGCTTTCTCTTCTTCTTGCGTGCTCCGCCCGGCTTGCTCGCAACGCCGGGCAGGAAGTTGCTCGTAAAGAATTTTCCCAGCATCTCGAACTCCTCGGTGCGCGCCGATCCCTTGCGCCAGGCAAGACCGATAGTACGCACGCTCTCGTCGCTGACGGCGTGCATTTCCACCCGCGTGTTCTTCAGCATTGCAGACCCCCGGGCCATATCGGGCAGGAAGCTGACGCCGAGATCTGCATCAATCATCTCGACCAGCGTCAACAGGCTGCTCGCCGAGAATTTCTGGACCTTCTGCAGATTGCGGATCTTGCAGGCCTCGAGCGCATGATCGCGCAGGCAGTGCCCGTCTTCGAGCAGCAATACGCTGTCGGACTCAAGCTGGCTGACCCGAAAGTTGTCCGGGTCGATGCGGCCGGAGCCTCTTCGATAGGCGAGCGCAAAGCGGTCCTCGAACAACGGCAGAACGTCGGCGCCCTTGAGGTCAAACGGTAACGCCAGAAGCAGGACATCCAGCGTTCCTTCCATCAGTCGCTCATACAGTCGCTGCGTCTGGTCTTCGATCAGGTAAAGCTTGAGCTCCCGGTGCTGCCGTCGGAGTCTGGGCAGCACCTTCGGCAGCATGAAGGGCGCAATCGTCGGAATTACACCGAGCCGAAGCTCACCGCCCAGCGGCTTCTTCTGCCCGCCGGCGATGTCGACGAGCTGCTCGATATCCTGCAGGCACAGTCTCGCCTGGATGGCGACCTGTCTCCCGATCGACGTGATCGTGACACGCCGGTTGGTGCGATCGACCAACTGCGCGCCCAGCAACGTCTCGAGTTCACGGATGGCGTTCGAAAACGCCGACTGGGAGACAAAGCAGCGCTCCGCCGCCCGTCCAAAGTGCCCGGTTTCTGCCAGGGCCGAGAAGTACTGCAATTGCTTTGTCGTTGGGAGTCTCATACATCTATTTTATAGATTGTAATGATCGAAATAAACCATTTTCCATTTATTCTAAGCGGCCGTAACATGAAGCTACTTAATCAAAGGAGCACTCCCATGCAGGTTAATATCGGCATTTCAGACGAGCACCGACAGAAGCTGGCCGAAGGGCTGTCCAGGCTCCTGGCGGATAGCTATACGCTCTATCTCAAGACACACAACTATCACTGGAACGTCGAAGGCCCGATGTTCAACACGCTGCACCTGATGTTCGAGGGACAGTACACGGAACTCGCGACGGCGGTTGACGAGATCGCCGAACGGATTCGGGCGCTCGGAGAGCGCGCGCCCGGTTCATATTCGAGCTATGCGGACCTCACGAGCATCGAGGAAGGCAGTGGCGGCGAGTCCGCGGAGGAGATGATCCGCCAGCTCGTGCTCGGACAGGAGGCGGTCGCAAGGACAGCGCGCAGCGTGTTCCCGATCGCCGATGAGGCAAGCGACGAACCGACAGCAGACCTGCTGACGCAGCGCATGCAGATTCATGAAAAGAACGCCTGGATGCTGAGGAGCATGCTGGCCTGACCAACCACCGATTCACAGCTACAGGAGAGAAGAACGTGTTTGAATCATTTGAAGGAAAGAAACTGCCGGACGTCACATTCCGGACCCGCGAAGATCATGACTGGGTTGAGAAGACCACGGCTGACGTATTCGGCGGCAAGACCGTTGTTGTCTTCTCGCTGCCCGGCGCTTTCACGCCGACGTGCTCGTCGTCGCATGTGCCTCGTTATAACCAGCTGGCGCCGAAGTTCGCCGAGCTGGGCGTTGACGAGATCATCTGCGTCTCGGTCAACGATGCCTTCGTCATGAACGAGTGGAAGCTTGCACAGAACGCCGATCGCATCACTTTCCTCCCGGACGGCAACGGCGACCTGACCGATGGCGTCGGCCTGCTGGTCGGTAAGGAAGACTTGGGCTTCGGTAAGCGTTCGTGGCGTTACTCCATGCTCGTCAGGGACGGCGTCGTTGACAAGATGTTCATCGAACCGCAGGAGCCGGGCGACCCGTTTCACGTCTCTGATGCCGACACGATGCTCAAATACCTCGACCCCAACGCCGAGGCGCCGCTCGACGTCACCGTCTTCTCACGTCCGGGCTGCCCGTTCTGTGCGAAGGCCAAGGGTCTGCTGCGCGACGCCGGCATCGAGTTCGAAGAGCTCGTTCTGAACCGCGACTACACGGACCAGACGCTGCGCGCCGTCGCCAACGCGACGACCTACCCGCAAGTCTTCGTCGACGGCCAGCTGATTGGCGGCTCCGACGATCTGGAGACGTGGCTGTCTGGGCGCAATACGTCAGACAAGGCGGCATAAACGATCGCCAACGCGAGGCGTGTCTGCCTCGCGAACGTTCAAGCGGTGGCCGGATGCGCTTTGCGCTCCGGCCATCTTTTTAGGCGCCGGCCAGCAAACCTGTACGCGAGCTTACAGGTCCGAAAATGGCTAGTCTGGCGGGTCGGCCGTCGTATACTGCGTCACATGTTTGCAGCAGCAGAACAAAAGAGGTTTGAGCGAGCGCGGCTATCGAGGGATGCGCGCTTCGACGGTCGCTTTTTCGTCGGCGTAAAGACGACCGGCATCTACTGCCGCCCGATCTGTCCGGCCAACGCGCCGAAACGCGAGAACATCGAGTTCTACCCCAGCGCCGCCGCCGCCAGCGAGGCGGGTCTCCGCCCGTGCCTGCGCTGCCGGCCGGAAACCGCACCGGGCACTCCGGCCTGGCTCGGGACGTCGACAACCGTTCGTCGCGGGCTTCGCTTGATCGAAAGCGGGGCGCTGGACAACGACGGCGTCGATACGCTGGCGGACAGGCTCGGGGTCACGTCTCGCCACTTGCGCCGCCTGTTTCAGAAGCACCTGGGCGCGAGTCCGCTGTCTGTAGCCAACACGCAGCGCTTGCATTTCGCGAAACGGCTCATCGACCAGACGAACCTGCCACTGCGAGAAGTCGCCTTCGCGGCGGGCTACCGGAGCGTGCGGCGCTTCAACGATGAGTTTCTTAAAACCTACCAGCGTTCACCGAGAGAGCTGAGGGCGAAGCAGCGCCATCGCGATACTGATACCGATGGTGATGCGTTGACCGTTCGCTTGCGTTATCGCGAGCCCTTTGACTGGCAACAGGCCCTGGGTTTCTTCGTCTTTCGGGCTACGCCCGGCGTCGAGTCGGTGGGGTCGCGCGAGTATGCAAGAAGCATTCGACATGCCGGCGTCAGCGGGCTGATCGTTGTCCGACACAACGAGCCGGGTTCTCTGTCTGTCAGCATCCAGGGCGTACCGACGAGCGCCATTTTTCCCGTCGTGCAGCGCGCCCGATCGATGTTCGACGTTGATGCGCCGGTCGCAGAAATCGAAGCGTGCCTGGCACGCGACCCTGCGCTCGCCAGCAGGCTGCCAGGCGCAAGGGGCATTCGCGTACCCGGTGTCTGGAACGGTTTTGAGCTTGCCGTGCGCGCGATACTCGGCCAGCAGGTGTCCGTGGCAGCGGCGACAACGATGGCAGGCCGGGTGGCCGAGCGTTACGGAGACGCCGTGCATGTCGACGGTCACGCAGCCATCACGCGGCACTTTCCGGAGCCGGAGCGCCTGATGCGCGCCAGGTTCAACGACATGGGCCTGATCGGAAGCCGCATTCAGAGCATTCGCGAGCTTGCGCGCGCCGTCGAGAACGGTGACCTGTCCCTCAACGAAGACGCCGACCCCGCCGAGACAAGACGCGAACTCGTGAAAATACGCGGCATTGGCGACTGGACGGCGCAGTACATCGCAATGCGCGCACTCAAAGATCCGGACGCGTTTCCGGCATCCGATCTCGGTTTGCTGCGAGCGTTCGACTCGAGTCTCGGTCGTCGCATCAAACCCGCCGAACTCGAAAACCTGTCAGAGGCCTGGCGCCCCTGGCGCGCCTACGCGGCACTGCTGCTGTGGCGAACAAGTACCGGAGGATAGTTATGAAGTACTGCTATACGGAGTCGCCGATCGGGCCGTTGTTACTCGCCGGTGACGAGGATGGCCTGTCGGTCGTAGGATTCCCCAGCGGCAAGATGCGCCGCGACCCGGAGCCTGACTGGACGGAAGACAGGTCGGCATTCCTGGAGGTTATTCGCCAGCTGGACGAGTACTTCGACGGGCGCAGACACGCATTCGACCTGGCCCTCAATCCCGACGGCACTGCCTTCCAACGACAGGTCCTGGATGCACTGCAGGCTATCCCGTACGGCGAAACGGTCACCTACAAGGACATCGCCGAGCGCATCGGCAGTCCGAAGGCCGTACGTGCCGTCGGTGCTGCCAATGGTCGCAACCCGATCCCCATCATCATCCCGTGCCACCGCGTCATCGGCAGCAGCGGCAAGCTCACGGGTTTCGGTGGTGGTCTCGAGGCGAAGGCAGCGCTTTTAAGGTTGGAGGCCGAGGGCTCGGCCAGCTTGCTATAGCGCCTTTCCCTCGAGGTCTCGAAGCACATCAGACGGCGCGATGTCGTCAGGCACTTTGTCGTCGGCCTGCAATTCCGTGAATGCCGATCGCAGCGGCAGAACACCTGCCCAGACCGGCAGATCGTAGTCCGCCTCATCGTCATCCGGCATTTTGTTGGACACTTTTGCCGAGGCTGACTCGATACTCAGCGCGATGACACCGGTCATCTTCACTTCGTTGACATGCGGGTCGCGCAGTTCATCCCAACGCCCCGGTATCGTTGCCTGGGTGATGACCCGAAGCGCGTGCAGTTTCTCATCGTGGTCCTCAACCAACCGCGGCGATCCGAAGACGGTCGCCGAGCGATAGTTCATCGACGAGTTAAACGCCGATCGGGCGATCACCAGCGCGTCGATGTGCGTCACATTGACGCAGGCAGTCGAGGTTGTCTCGAGCAGCCGAATAATCCGCGCCTTTCGGGCACCGTGCAGATACAGGGTTTCTCCTTCGCGGCCGTACAGCATCGGCACGACAACCGGGTTGCCGTCCTGCACGAAAGCGACACTGGCGTACAGGGCCGAATCAAGAATGTCGTGCACCGTGACCCGATCGTACGCGGCCTTCTCTCGAATCTGCCGCACCGTGTTCTGCCTCGTCTGCTCGTAGTCGCTTGGCATGCTTGATCTTTCCAGACTAGTGAAGGAACCGGGGTGCCAGCGTCGAGGCAACCGCCGAAACGACGACGATGCCGATCAGGTTCAGGACGAATCCGGCGCGCGCCATCTTGGGTATCTGCAGCAGCCCGGACCCGAAGACGATGGCATTCGGCGGCGTTGCGACGGGCAACATGAACGCGCAGCTCGCGGCCAGCGCGACCGGTATCGTCAACAGGATCGGGTCGATGCCAGACTCGAAGGCAATCGCGCCGACGACCGGCAGGAAGGTCGCCGTCGTCGCCGTGTTGCTCGTCAGCTCGGTCAGGAAGATGATCAGTGCCGCGATGGCCGCGATCATGACGATTGGAGGCAGAGCACCGAAGGCCTGCAGGCTTGTCCCGAGCCACTCGGCGAGCCCGGTCCCCTGCACGGCCTTCGCGAGCGTCAGACCGCCGCCGAAGAGCAGCAGCACGCCCCACGGCAGTTTCTCGGCCTCGCGCCATCGCATCAGTATCGGGTCTCTCTTGTCGCCCGAAGGAATGACGAACAGCGCGAGCGCCCCGGCCATCGCGATGCCTGAGTCGTCGAGCGCAGAGAGTCCCGGGATCTGTGTCAGGAGCGGCCGCGTAATCCAGAGCAGCGCCATCAGGCTGAACACGATTGCAATGCGCTTCTCCGGGTTCGTAATGGACCCCATCTCTTCACGCATGTTCTCGAGCTCGGCGCGGCCCTCGTTCGATGTCTGAAAGTTGACCTTGAACACCATGCGAGTCAGTACGATCCAGATCAACGGCAGCATGATCACCGTGATCGGCAGGCCGACCAGCATCCAGCTGGCGAAGTCGATCTGGACACCGTAGCTGTCCGCCATGAAACCGGCCAGCAGTGCGTTCGGCGCAGTACCGATCAGTGTTGCGATGCCTCCGGTCGTCGCGCCGTAGGCAATGCCGAGCAGCAGGGCATACTGGAAGTCCTCCCGTCCCTTGTCGTCGAGACTGGTCACCGAGCGGCTGATCACCATGATGACCGAGATCGCGATAGGCAACATCATCATCGTCGTCGACGTGTTCATTACCCACATACTCAGAAAGGCGGCGGCGATCATGAAGCCGCCGACCAGCGATCGCCCGTTGCCGCCGGCGAACCGCAGTATGTTGAGCGCGATGCGTCGGTGAAGGTTCCAGCGCTGCATGGCATAGGCGACGATGAAGCCGCCGAGGAACAGGTAGATGACCTTGTCGGCGTAGGGTGGAACCGTTGCGCGAATATCCGAGATGCCGAGCAGCGGGAAGGTGACGATGGGCAGCAGAGCCGTGACTGCGATCGGCACCGCCTCGGTCGCCCACCAGACGGCCATCCAGACGCCCATCGCAGCGACGTGCCACGCAGGCACCGTCAGCGAATCCGGTGGACCCATGATGATCATGAATGCGGCGACCGCCGGTCCAAGATACAAACCAACCTTCTGGTGCGTCTCTCTACCGCTTAACTCGTCATTTTTTTCCAAGGTTGTGCACCTGTCACCGCTCAAAGGAGCGCAAAAGCCTACCGTTTTCTTGCGTTTCGGTCTGCACTTTCATGTTGACTCTACATGTAGTGGGAATATCGCATTAGGCCACCACATATAGTAGTATTTCCACCGTACCAACTCGGTACGCACGGAGATGAGATGCAATTCAGGCACTGTGTGGGGGGTTGCCATAAGGGAGCTATGCGTTTGCGGCCGTACTGCGGGAATCCTCTCAACTCGCAGATCGTTCTCACGGCTTCGCTGGTCGTGCAAGCCACAGACTAAGTCGCCATTCACACCGAAACCCTTTAGAAACGTTTGTGCGTAAGGTCGAGGAAGCGAGCTTTCAGACAGCGTCGGGTTTCAAGCCATTGCCATCTATGTGACGATTTAGCCGCCTGGTTTCCAGGCGGCTTTTTTCATCGCGGAACGAAAAACAGAATGAAACGCACGATTGCACTGATGTCGCTGCTTGGGCTGGCCGCCTGCGGACCGTCAACACCGAAGTTGCCGTACCCGGCGTTCGTAGCGACAGACAGCCTGTCCGACGTATTTCTCGCCGAGCTTCCCGGTATTCGCGCCAAGCGCTTCGGCTTCGACCCGAATCTTCGGACTGGCAGCTACCGAATCGACCTGCCGGTCGCGTGGTCGGGGAGCAGTGGCGCGTCACCGGGCCTGTCGATTGAGATCTTCGTTCTCGCAGGGCGTCTGACGCTCGGCGACGATCTCGTGCTGGACGCCGGCGGCTACGCCTACCTGCCGTCCGGCTCCCTCGGATTCAACCTGCAGAGTTATGACGGCGCGCGAATCCTCTACGCGGTGAACAGCACCCACCCCGATTCGGTGATCAGGACACCGCTGATACTCGACAGTCGCCTGATCGACTGGGAGCCAACCGATGTTGACGGTGTATCGCGAAAGGTGCTGCGTTCGGATCCGGGCAGCGGCGCCCTGACCTGGCTCACGCGCTTGGAGCCCGGCGCCGTGCTCAGCTGGCAACGGTCTCTCGCAAGTCGCGAGTCGTACCTGGTGCAGGGATCGGTGGACTACGCCGAGTGTTTCGGCGGCGCCGTCGTCGTCGATGCCTACGTGCCCGGTGGCTTCGTCTCTCGTCCGGCCGACGTTGCGCACGGTGGCCCGTCCACCGTGGTCCATGAGACGGCGATCTGGTATTCGCGCGAACAGTCCGCCATCGGTACGTCCACAGTGGACGAGTGTCGGTAGCAGGAGGCTCCCGGCCGCGGGTCGCTAGCCCTTCTTGCCGACGAACTTCGTAATGCTCCTGCCAAGGCGCATTATCTTCATGAGCGTTGGGGACGGAATCTCTCGGACATCCTCGTACCAGGTGCTGGTCGTCTGAACGAACTCGAGCATGTTTCGAACACGCTCTTTCGTGACAGGGTCGGTATCCGACTCCGTCTCGATGTCGGCGACGCAGCTCTTCAGCATCGTCAGCGTCGGGTTCAGTTCGCGCTGCTTGCGCTGCTCGATGATGACGCGAAACAGCTCCCAGACATCATGGACCGCTTCGAAATAGTCTCGCCGGTCGCCCAGCGTATGCGTCATCCGAACCAGGCCATAGCTCTGCAGCTCGCGGATGCTGGTGCTCACGTTGGATCGGGCCACGGAGAGCAGTTCGCAGATCTGGTCTGCGTGCATCGGCGTCGGGGACAGGTAGAGCAGGGCATGAATCTGCGCGACGGTGCGATTGGTTCCCCACCGCGTACCCATCTCACCCCAGTGGAGAACGTACTTTTGAACGGCTGGCGTCAGTTCCATTGTGATTTCTCATCTTTCTGTTACGACAGAAATTAGAGAAGCTAGCGAAGAAGGTCAAGCCAAACGGCTGGTTACGGCGCCAGCGCCTTGAGAATGGCACGCCGTGGTGCCGGCCAGCCTTCGACCGTCATCGACGGGTCGTCCGGGTCCAGCGCCTCGCTTAGGGATTCGAAGTTCATCCAGTCGGTCGAACGCTGTTCGTCTGTTGTCGTCTCCGTGACGTCGATCAACTCGATGTCCCGAAACCCGCAGCGAGACAGCCAGACCGTCAGCTCGGGAAGGGTGGGCAGCAGCCACACGTTGCGCATGCGCGCATACCGATTCTCGGGAGTCCTGGCCATCGCCTCGTCACCGGGCAGGATCAGTGTTTCGAGCACGAGTTCGCCCCCGGAGCGCAAGTGGCTCCTGATTTGCCGCAGGTGGCCGAGTGGAGATCGCTGGTGATAGAGCACTCCCATCGAGAAAACCGTGTCGAAGGTACTGCGACCCGCGGGCAGCTCCTCGAGTCGCAGGGGCAGAACGCAGATTTGTTCTGACGGCAGGTAGCGTGACAGCGCCGCGAACTGGGCGATATATAATAGTGTCGGGTCCGCGCCGAACACGAGCCGCGCGCCGGCGCCGATCATTCGGTAAGCGTAGTAGCCATTGCCACAGCCGATGTCCAGCACATGCCGACCCTCGAGCGAGGCGATTCTATGCTCGAGGCGGGACCACTTCATGTCACATCGCCACTCCGTGTCGATCTCAATCGGCCCGAGACGGAACGGTCCCTTGCGCCATGGCATCAACAGCTTCAGCGCGGATTCGAAAGCAGACTCGTCCGATAGCGTGTCCAGCTCGACACTCACACTCGGTGCGTTTAGCTGCGGGCGATGAACATCGGCGATCGGCAGCCGCTCGATCGCGTCTTCCCAGTCTTGGAGGTTGCCGTGTGCGCCGGGCGAGAGTCTCCCTCTGATGAGCGACTCGAGCCCGGTGCGCCACGCGTCGAGATCGAGCTCGGACAGCAGGCGAGCAAGTTTGTCGGAATCGACGATCACCGCTTGATGGCGATTATCGAGACGAAGTTGAAGTAGCGGAGCCAGACGGCGATATCGACGAAGCCGGCTGCCTCGAGGCGAGTGCGGTGGTCGGATACCTTTTCTGGCACCAGCACGTTTTCCAGCGCGCTGCGCTTGCGGCTGATCTCCATTTCGCTGTAGTGGTTGCGGCGCTTGTGCTCGTGATGCAGGTCGATCAGCAGCGTCTCCATGGCCGGATTCTCATCGATGACTTTTTCCGACAGCAACAACAGGCCGTTCCGGTTCAGGCCCTCGAAAATGCGTTTGATCAGCGAGTCCCGCTGGTCCTCGGACAGGAACTGCAGCGTGTAATTCAGGACGACCATCGAGGCATTTTGGATCTCGGTCTGCAGTGCATCGCCCAGCACAACCCGGATGTCCGACTGAGACACCGAGTCTCGCGACATTTCGTCGGCGACGATGGCCTCGCAGCGTTCGATCATGGCGGGTGAATTGTCGACGGCGACAATCTCAGCCCGTTTGCCCGCGGCGCCCTGTCGCATCGCGATACTCGCGGCGCCCAGGGAGCATCCAAGGTCGTAGCATCGGGTGCCATCCTCTACGAATCGAGCGGCCAGCGAACCGATAGCCTCGATGCTCGCGGCATAGCCGGGAATCGAGCGTCTGAGCATGTCCGGGAAAACCGCGGCCACGGAGGCGTCGAATCGAAACGGTTCGCTGCCGTCACGCTGCTTGAATAACTGGTCTTCGGTCATGTTGTCGGCTCTGCCGGGAATCTGGGACAATTCGCCTATGTTACTTGAGTTGCATAAGGAACTCGGGATTCCGGAGGATTTCGCCCACCCGGGCTCCGCGCCGCTTTTTGAGGAGGCCTCCGAGCTGGTCGAGGTCGGCCCGAATCTCGTCGGGCGCATGCAGCGCCTGGCCCCGGCTGCCGCCGGCCAGTGGCTATCGATGGTCGATGCGGCGGCCGGTCATAATGTGGCCCTGATGATCGTGTCAGGTTTCCGCGGCTACGAGTACCAGGCCGGGTTGATCCGTCGCAAGCTCGATTCGGGGCAGGTGATCGAGGACATTCTCTGCGTCAACGCCGCGCCCGGCTACAGCGAGCACCATACAGGCCGGGCTGTCGACGTCGCGACGCCCGGTTCACGCCCGCTGACGGAGGAGTTCGAGGATACCGATGCGTTCCGGTGGCTGAGTCAGCATGCCGAAACCTACGGTTTTTCAATGAGTTACCCTCGTGACAATCCTCACGGATTCATCTACGAGCCTTGGCACTGGGCGTTTCGAGACGGCTGAGAGAGCGGGCGCCGATTTCCATGAAAAAAGAGTTACTTGCCGGTTGACAGCACTGGTGAACGATTAGACAATGCCCGGCTTGTGTCGCGGAGGGGTACTCAAGCGGTCAACGAGGGCAGACTGTAAATCTGCTGGCTATGCCTACGTAGGTTCGAATCCTACCCCCTCCACCATCGGCAGGGGA
>JASJBE010000076.1 GCA_030066655.1 Woeseiaceae bacterium
GCCATGACCTCAGTCAGGTCGACCTCGTTGAATGTCGTCAGCATCGCCGCCGTCTGTTGCGCATCGACAAGCCGCTCGGCGATACGGGCTCGCAGCCGGGTCATCGGCACACGCTCGTCGGTCCGCTCCAGACCGACGACGGCCCCTTCGCCCTGCGTAACCGGCGCCACGGGGTCACTTGGGGTTACGTTGCTGCTGTCGTTTTCCTTCAGGAACGCCATGACGTCAGCTTTGGTCAGCCGGCCGTCCTTGCCCGAACCTGTCACCATCGTCGCATCCAGGTCGTGCTCCTCGAGCAATCGACGCACGGCCGGGCTGGTCTTGACGGGGCCGCTGGCTGCCGCGGCGGCAGGTGCCTCGACTTCCGGCGCTTCCGTCGCAACCGTCGTCGTTGCTGTCGTGTCCACCATCGGCTCCGCGGCAGCGGCCTCACCTTCGATGAAGACCGCAAGCACATCCCCGGCCGTAACGGTGGCCCCGTCCTGCACGAGAATCTCCTTCAGCACGCCGGTTGACGGTGCGGGCACCTCGAGGACGACCTTGTCCGTTTCGAGGTCGACGAGGTTTTCGTCCCTATTAACCGGTTCGCCAACCTGCTTGTGCCAACCGACGAGGGTTGCGTCGGACACGGACTCCGGAAGTTGCGGTACCTTGATTTCGATTGTCATTGAAAATTCCGTTGCATCTATTTCGGCTTGGCCGATTTACTGGCTTTGATTTCGATACCCAGAGCAGCCTCGACCAGGGCCTGCTGCTGCTGAACGTGGACTTTGTACAGGCCGCTGGCCGGCGCCGCGGCGCCTTCGCGGCCCGCGTAGAACAGCTGCTGTTCGTCCGACAGCGGCTCCTGCAGACGATGCCGGATCTGGTACCAGGCGCCCTGGTTCTGCGGCTCCTCCTGGCACCAGACGATGTCCTTCACCTGCGCGTGATCCTTGATCAGCGCCTTGTAGTCCGGGATCGGGAACGGATAAAGCTGTTCGATTCGAACGATGGCAACATTCTTCAGACCTTGGACGTCGCGGGCTTCAAGCAGATCGTAGTAGACCTTGCCGCTGCACAGCACGAGTCGCTTCGCGTCCTCTGGCTGGACGACATCGTCAGGAATCATCAGGCGAAACTCGCCGTCGGACAGGTCAGTGAGCGACGACGTCGACAGCTTGTGGCGCAGCAGGCTCTTCGGCGTCATGACGATCAGCGGGCTGCGCAGCTTGCGAATCATCTGGCGCCTGAGCATGTGGAACATCTGCGACGGATTCGACGGCACGCAGACCGTCATGTTGTGCTCGGCGCACAACTGCAGGAAACGCTCGAGGCGTGCCGACGAATGCTCGGGCCCCTGTCCTTCGTAGCCGTGCGGCAGGAACAGCGTCATGCCACACAAACGGCCCCACTTCGCGTAGCCGGAACTGATGAACTGGTCGATAACCACCTGGGCGCCGTTGACGAAGTCGCCGAACTGCCCTTCCCAGATGACCAGCGTGTCGGACTCCGTCGTCGCGTAACCGTATTCGAATCCGAGCACGGCCTCTTCCGACAGCAATGAGTCGATAACGCGAAACGCGTTGGGCTCATCGGTGATGTGCCTTAAGGGCGTGTACTCGCGGTTGCTGTTCTGCCCGTGCAGGACGGCGTGCCGATGGAAAAAGGTGCCACGCCCGGCGTCCTGTCCGACCAGCCGCACCTTGTAGCCATCGTTGATCAGCGATGCGTAGGCCATCGTCTCTGCGAAACCCCAGTCCATCGGGATGTCGCCTTTCGACATCTTCACGCGCTCGTCGATGATGCGCTGCACGCGGCCGTGCAGTTTCATCTCCGGCGGCACACTGGTAATCGCCTGCGCCGATGTGTCCACCTGTTTCGGGCTGATGGTCGTGTCGATGTCCTCGTCCCAGCGCGCATTGAAGTGCGGGGACCAGTCGACCGTGAACTCGTTGCCGATCATGCCCAGCGTCGACTCCTGCACCGGCTTGCCGCGATCGAGCAGCTCGCGGAAGTCATCCTGCATCGAGGTAGCCTGTCCGTCGGCCAGGATGCCTAGCGTCGTGAGCTTCTCGGCAAACAGGTCACGCGTGGTCCGATGTGACTTGATCTTCGAATACATGATCGGCTGCGTCGCCGAAGGCTCATCCGCCTCGTTGTGCCCGTGACGCCGGTAACAGACGAGGTCGATGACGACATCCTTCTTGAACTTCTGCCGATAGGCCAGCGCGAGCCGGGTCACGAGAATGGCGGCCTCCGGGTCGTCTCCGTTGACGTGGAACACCGGCGCTTCGATCATCTTCGCCACGTCACTGCAGTAGTCCGTCGAGCGGGCATCGGACGGGCGGCTGGTCGTGAAGCCGATCTGGTTGTTGATGACGAGATGGACTGTGCCGCCGGTTCTAAAACCGTTCGTCTGCGACATCTGGAAAGTCTCGGTGACGACGCCCTGCCCGGCGAAGGCCGCGTCGCCGTGAATCAGCAACGGCAGCACCTCGGAACGTTCGGTGTCGTTGCGTCGTTCCTGGCGCGCCCGGACGGAACCTTCGACGACCGGGTTGACGATCTCGAGGTGCGACGGGTTGAAGGCAAGAACGATGTGCACGTTGTTGCCCTCGGTCTTCATGTCGGCCGAGTAGCCTTTATGGTATTTGACGTCGCCGGATCCCTTCAGCTCGTCGGGGTCGTAGTTGCCCTCGAATTCCTCGACCAGCTCTTCCGGTGACTTGCCGAGGATGTTCACCAAGACGTTGATCCGGCCGCGGTGCGCCATGCCTATGACGATTTCCTGGATGCCGGTCTTGCCGCCCTGCTGGATGATGTCGTCCATCATCGGGATCAGCGACTCTCCGCCCTCGAGCGAAAAGCGTTTCTGACCCACGTAGCGCGTATGCAGGTAGCGCTCGAGGCCTTCGGCGGCGGTCAGCTTCTTCAGGATGCCGGTGCGCTCGTCGGCGCCCAGGCCCTCGCCGGCGATGGCCCGTTCGAATTCCCGTCGTAACCAGAGTCGTTCGCGCGCCCTCGAGACGTGCGCCACTTCCATCGTGACCTTGCCGCAGTAGATGCGCTTCAGGAGGCCGATGATGTCGCGCAGCTTCATGCGCTTGCCGCCGGTGCCTGCGAATCCGCCGGTGAAGAACTCCGAATCCATATCGGCTTCGTTCAGTCCGAGGTACTCGAGTTTCAGTACGCCCGGCGTCGGGCGCTCCATCAGACCCAGCGGGTCGATGTCGGCAATCTGGTGGCCACGCAAGCTGTAGACCTGGATCAGGCGCGATACGGCGGCCTGTTTCTCCGCGGAAGAGACGCCGCCCTTGCCCGGACGCAGCGTGCGGGCCCGCCCGTCACTGCTTGCCTGGTCGAGCAGGCTGTCGCGAATCGGTGAATGTGCGATCTCGGTATCGGGATCGCCCAGCGTCTCGAAGTAGTCGCGCCAGGCATCGGGAACGGTATCGGGCTTCTGCAAAAACTGCTCGTACAGGGCCTCAACGGCCGTCGCGTTGCTGCCAAAAAGCGGCGAGGAAGCGTAGCGCTCCTTCAGTGTTTTGCTCATGTTGTTGACCGGCCGAAAGCCTTGCCCAATGCTCGCGAAAAAACGGCCGCTAGTTTAGCTGATGCTCCAGGGGTTTGGAATGAATTAGGTCAACTCCATCAGATTCACCAGCTCGTAGCAGATCAGGCACAGATAGCTCGAGAAAAAGATCGTCATAAAGAGGCCGGTTCGGAACCGGTTGAACACATGCGCCTTCGCCAGGAAGACGAGTGTCAAGATGCCGGCGGCGGTCATCGTCATCTTGCTCGCCGCGAACACACCGGTGCCGTATTCCATGGCTTTGGCCATGAACGGATTGGCCTCGATCATGCCTTTCTCGATCAGCTGCAGGGTCAGGAACGCGTCCGCGGCACTCAGAATCATCGTGCCGACAGACATGATGAACAGCCAGGGATGGTGCCAGTCGATGAATATCGGCTCGCCGTCTTCCTCGCGGCGGTGATCCCGGCGTCGGGACAGCGTGAATCCGTAGAAAACGGTACGCCAGGTGAACTGTCGGCGCTCGGCAATCGTGCGTATGGTCGTCGTCCCGCTGGTCTCCGCGCTGTTCTCTGTATCCATGGGTTATGGCGCCTCGTCGCTATCCGCCGCAGTTTCACTTATCAGGAAGGCGATCAGCGCATTCCGGTTTTCCTCTTTAGCAACCCCGGCAAACGCCATCCGGTTGCCCGGCAGGAATGTCGCCGGCGCCTGCAGCCACGCATCCAGCGCACGAGGCGTCCACGTGAATTCGGCCGAGCTCAGGGCTTTGGAGAACTGGAAGCCCGGCATGCGACCGGCCGCACGTCCGAACATACCATGCAGGTTGGGTCCCAGCATGTTGACGCCGCCGGCGTCCAGCGTATGACAGGCCATGCAGACCCGCGCCTGCCGCGACCCCAGCTCGAGATCCGCCTCGGCATAGGGTGAAGCCGCGAGGTATTCCGCCGTCGCAAGAATCGACTGCTCGCCGAGCGTTGCGGCGGTCAGCTGGGTCTTGCCGGGGTCAGACGAACCGCCTTCCTGGCCGCAGCCGCCGAGCAGAAGCGCGACGACGATTCCGGCGGACAGCAGAGGTCTTGTTGAGTTGATAGATCCAGGTGCCGGCATTGTTGTTCTTCTGCGTCGCATCCGTTGCGCGTTTAAGGGCGTATACTAACCTGCACTATGACCGGATATACAGGCTCAACGGCCTCGGGCGAGGCCATATACTGGCAGGACAATAAGCGCTGGCTCTGGATTCTCAGCGTTTTGTACCCGCTTCAGCCGTTTATCGGCATCGCACTGCATGCATCGACGGGCCAGGAAGCCTGGCTGTTCCTGCCGCTGTTCCTGAATTATGTAATAGCGCCAGTCGCAGACATCCTGTTCGGCGCCGATCCGAACAACCCGCCGGAAGAGATTGTTCCCCAGCTCGATCAGGATCGCTTCTACCGCTACCTGACCTACGCCATCGTCCCGCTGCACTTCGTCGCGCTATTCGGCATCGCCGCCTACGTCGGCACCCAGCCACTGTCGCCGGGCGCTATCCTCGGGCTCGCAGTCATCGCCGGCCTGACCTCCGGGCTCGCCATCAACTCGGCACACGAACTTGGCCACAAGAATACGAGGATCGAAAAGTGGCTGGCCAAGCTCGCACTTGCGGTACCCGCCTACGGACACTTCACGATCGAACACAACCGCGGCCATCACCGCGACGTCTCGACGCCCGATGACCCGGCCAGCGCGCGACTCGGCGAGAGCTATTACCGCTTTGTGCTGCGCGAGCTACCCGGCGGCATCCGGCGGGCGTGGAACATGGAGGCCGAGCGCCTGACCAATCGCGGGAAGTCACCGTGGCACTACGACAACCAGATTCTGCAGAGCCATGCTGTCGCGGTCCTGATCGTCGCGTCGCTGGTTATCGCTTTCGGCTGGATCATGCTGCCGTTCATGCTGATCCATAACCTGCTCGCGTGGCTGCAGTTGAGCAGCGCGAACTACATCGAGCATTATGGACTGCTGCGACTGCGCGATGAGAATGGCAAGCTCGAACGATGCGCGCCGCATCATTCCTGGAACTGCAATCGCCTGCTCAGCAACCTTGCGCTGTTCCACCTCGAGCGGCATTCCGACCATCACGCCTACCCGTTGCGACGGTATCAGTCGCTGCGGCACTACGAGGACGTCCCGCAGCTACCGACCGGTTATTTCGGCTGCTACCTGCTCGCGTACATTCCGCCGCTATGGTTCAAGGTCATGGATGAGCGCGTGCTGGCGCTGCCGCATGTCAACGGCGATCTCGACAAGACGAACATCTGTCCGAAGGCCCGTGCCCGCCTGTTCCTGAAGTACGGCGCGAGCGCGATGCGCGAACCGCAACTCGCTCCCTGACCGTTCTCCGACCGGCCTCGCCTGACGAGCGATAGCTAGCGCAGTTTCGGCAGCAGCCCGCTGAGGCCGGAGCCGACGATGACCAGCGCAAATGCCGCGATGTCAGTGTGCTCGAACGGTCCGCCACCGAAGCCGTACATGGCCAGCAGCGACACGCCGAGGCAAATCATGACCGCGCCGGAGATCTGACGCGGCGCCGAAGGCACGCTCGCATCCTTGCTGCGCCCGCGCCGTTCCAGTGGGGACATCAGCAGCGCCACCGGGGTGAGCAGCGCGATCAGTACGAAGATCCAGAGCGGCCGCGAGTACCACCAATCCGGCGAGCCCGGCTCGAGGCCCAGCCCGAAACCGCCGGACAGGTACAGCACTGCACCGAACAGGACCATGACCGTGATGTGCCACAGATAGACGGTCATGATCATGCTGTTGATCAACACCGTGGCCGTCCACAGTCTCAGCCCGGACAGAAGCTTTCTCATCGGGCCCTCCAGCGCCAGCAAGAGGCCGAACTGGAACACGCCCAACGCAATCAGGGTCGCCTTGGGTGGCAACGTGTTGCTGAGGCCCTCGTCCGGCGAACCCACCATCGCAAGCGGGTACGGTCCTTTTGTGATCATGACGTAGAGCGTCGCGAACGCGGCCGCCGAATAGACCAGCGGCATCGGCGCGCCGCCCATACGGCCATCTCGCCACGCGAAACCAAGCTGATGAACGGCGAGCCAGACCCAGAAATAGTTGCTCCATCCCAGCCATCGGACATCGGCCGCGAAGAATGCCAGATCGACCAGTGCCGCTATCGCGACGAAACACCAGAACGACAGGAAGCCGGCACGCTGCCAGAAGCGATACGCCAGGGGAGCCAGTATGGCGACCATGATGTAGATCGCGAGGAACCAGGTCGGAATCAATGCAGCCTGCGACAGGTAGAGGATCGCCTCGACCCGAACGCCCATTAGCGTCATGACCAGCGAGATTACGGCCCAGGCAATTATCAGAACCAGCAACGGGGACACGAGTCGGTTTAGGCGCGTCACGAGCCAGCCCGCGTAACCGACGCCCTTTCGTTTCGCACTTTCCAGTGAAACGGCATTGGAGTAGCCGCCGACGATGAAGAATATCGGCATGACCTGGAACATCCATGTCAGCCACTGAGTCTGCGGCTGGTCCTTGAGCAGGTGCCCCACGGCGATTTCGCCGTCAACGACCCAGGCCGTCGCGATCAGCCAGTGGCCGATAACAACGACGAGAATGGACACGGCACGGAGAAAGTCTACGTAGCGATTACGCTCTTCCGGCGTCTTCGACGCCATGTCTCTTGCGACAGCCCAGATCCCCATCCTGCATCCCCTGTTTACGATTGCTAAGCGCGACGAACACCAGTCTTTTGGAGCCTGTCGCGTTTACATCTGGCAAACCAGCTCTGCGAGCCTAACACCCGGCGTGTTGCAGCTGCTGCGACCTGGTTGGCGGCTGCGCATCATCCTTCACGGACCGTCTGATCGTCACAGACCCGGTCCAACTTAACAATAAGTGCGTGACTTTTTTACATAATCAAAGAAATTGCCTTTGCCCGGGCCTGTGAAGCGGCGCACAGACCCCAGTGTGACGCTCGTCTATCGTTGCGCCATCGACCAATGGATGGAATGACTGCGATGAAAGCCTTTATCAAATTCGGTCTGGCGTGGCTCGCGCTTGTTGCTTCGAGCGGCGCCGTTGCCGACAACAACTTCGGCGTGGGCGTTAAAGCCGGAACGCTCGGAGCCGGTATCGAAGGTACCTGGCGTCCGGTTCCGTATCTTGACGTTCGCGTCGGAACCAATTTCTACGATTACGACGAAACGGGCACCCAGGCGGGCGTCAATTACGACGCGACGCTGAGCCTCGACACGATCTATGCGACGGCGAACTTCCACTTCCCGCTGAGCCCGATGCGCGTCAGCGCGGGCCTGCATTCGAACGGCAACGAGCTCAAGCTCCAGAGCGCCGAGGATGGATCCTTTGTAATCGGTGGCGAGACCTACACGGGTGCTGAAGTCGGCACGCTTCGCAGCACCTCTACATTCAGCAGCACCTCCCCCTACCTCGGTTTCGGATTCGACTTCTCCATCGCTGGCAAAGTCGGTCTGAATCTCGATCTTGGCGTGCTGTGGCAGGGCGACCCGGACGTGTCAGTCACCGCCGATGGCCTGCTGGCATCCGACCCGACGTTCCTGCAGTCACTGGAAGAAGAGCGCCTCGAGCTTGAAGACGAAGTCAGTGACTTCAAAGCCTGGCCGGTTATCTCGCTCGGGTTCGTCTACAACTTCTGAGTCTCGATGACACGTCGGCTGCTACGGCATCGACGTATCTCCATGCAACGGCCTGTTGCGCTTACTCTGGCGCAGCGGGCCGTTTCAGTTTCAGGCCGCGCGAAGCAAGAGTCGATCTCTTCTGACAACGATAAGCGCGATCCCGGTCAGCAGCAGGACAGGAATCGGGATCCACATCAGTGTCAGCCACCCGAAGTAGTGCATCACGGTACCGGCCAGCAGTGAGGCCGTCGCGGAAATGCCGAACACGAGGAACTCATTGACGGCCTGCGCACCGAATCGCTCCTCTGGCGTGTAGGTGTAGGTCAGCATCGTTGTTGCGCCGACGTACAGGAAGTTCCAGCCGACGCCGAGCAGGATCAGCGCCCACCAGTAATGCAGCAGGGACTGCCCCTGCAGACCAATCACTGACGTCGCCAGTAAACCCAGCACGCCGGCGAGCATCAGCTTGGTGACGCCGAGACGTTCAATCAGAAATCCCGATACGAGCGAAGGCACGTACATGCCGAGGACGTGTGCACGAATCACGTCGGCCGTTGCCTCGAGCGTGTGCCCATCATTGATGTGCATACTCAGCGGTGTCGCCGTCATGACGAGCGTCATCAGTCCGTAGCCTGCCGTACCGCCCAATACGGCCACGAGAAATACCGGTTGCTTCGCGATACCCGACAGGGGGCGTTTCGTCGTTGGAGACTGCTGCTCGCTCGCAAGGTCCGGCATGCTCAGCCGAATAAACAGTAGCGCTTGTATGAGATAGAGAAACGCGAGGGAGACGATCGTTCCGGCAAACGGCGTATCGCTGAACCAGAACTGCCCGCGTGTCGCGAGTTCCGGACCGAGCAACGCGCCGCCAATCGAACCGAGCAGCACGAAACTGATTGCGCGCGGAATGTAGCGCCTCTCGACGCTCTCGGCGGCCGCGTAGCGGTACTGCTGGGTGAAGGCCATATTCACGCCGAACAACATCAGGCTGACGATGAACCAGGAAAAACTCTCGACGCGCAGCGCGTACAACGCGATCAGGACGGCCAACGCGGCCGACAACGACGCCATTATGAATCCTGGCCTCCTGCCAACGCGGCGCATCAACAAGCTTGCCGGGATCGTCGTCACGGCGACGGCAACGACCATGACGCTGACGGGCAAGGTCGCGAATGCCGGGTTGCCAGCCAGGCTGGCGCCGATGATTCCGCCCAGCGTGACCATGACGATGGAACCCGTCGCAGAGATCAGTTGACACAGCACGAGAATGATCAGGTTGTTCTTGTTCATACGACCTCTTCGACCGCGCGCATTCTACACCGTCGCATCCCCTATAATGCGCGACATGTTGTTCGACCTGCATACCCACACTAACTGTTCCGATGGCTCGCTGTCGCCGGCGGAGCTTGCAGCCTATGCGCTTTTTAGCGGTGTGGACGTTCTTGCGATCACCGATCACGATACGGTGGCGGCGTTCTCGCAGCTGGATGATGCAGGTGATGCGACGCCTCAACTGGTCACCGGCATCGAGCTGTCCTGCCTCTGGCAGCGACGGCTGATCCACGTCGTGGGCCTGAAGCTCGACCTCGCGAGTGACACCCTGACCGCTGCGATCGAGCAGCAGCTGAAGGTGCGCCTCATGCGAGCCGAAACCATCGCAAAACGACTCGAGAAACTCGGCGTCGCAAACCCGCTCGATGACGTGCTCGAGCGGTCCGGCGGAAATCCGGGTCGGCCGCATTTCGCGGCGCACCTGGTCGACATCGGCTTTGTGAAGGACCAAAAGACCGCGTTCCGGCACTACCTCGGCGCGGGCAAGATCGGGGACGTCAAGGAATCGTGGCCGTCGATTGAAACGGCCGTCGGCTGGGTCGTCGCGGCCGGTGGCCAGGCGGTGCTGGCGCACCCCGTGAAGTACAAACTGACGAAGACGAAGCTCAGGGAACTCGTCAGCTATTTCAGGCAGGCAGGCGGTGTTGCTATCGAGGTTTGCAGCGGCTCGCAGGATCCGGCCACGACGTCGGCGCTCGCGCGAATCATCAACGAGGCTGGCCTGCTCGCGTCTGCCGGCTCAGACTTTCACCATCGTTCACAGAGCTGGTCGCAACCCGGTCGCTACGCCCCGCTGCCGTCCGGTGTCACTCCGCTGTGGGATACATGGTGAGCGACATTCGCCTTACAGACGACATCACTATCGACGAAGACGAACTGGAGTTCTCGGCGATCCGCTCACAGGGCGCCGGCGGGCAGAACGTCAATAAAGTTGCAACCGCGATTCAGCTGCGATTCGACATCGCTAACAGTCCGTCGTTGCCGGACGACCTGCGGCGACGCCTGCTCGCTCTGTCGGACAAGCGGATCAGCAAGGACAGTGTACTCATCATCAAGGCGCAGGAACATCGGACGCAGGCTCGCAATCGCGATGCAGCGCTCGATCGACTGAAAGCGTTGGTCCGTGACGCCAGCGTGACGGTCACACCCAGGCGCCCTACCCGGCCACCGCGCAGTGCCAAGCGTAAGCGTGTTGAGGACAAGCGCAAGCGAGGCGACGTCAAGAAACAGCGAGGCAAGCCGTCGCTGGACTAGGTAAACCAGGGCCACACTATGGGCATGAGCCCTAGCCTTCGCAGGCGAATGACCGCCCCTGCCAGGTGCACTGTTTTTGCTGCCAGTAGTCTGTCAGCCCGACCTCGCTCATCAGGCCGTCGAAACCCTCGTATTCGCGCAGCGGCTTGAACTGAGGAATGAACAACAGGTCCATCTCAAAGATCTCACCTTCGTCGGCCAGCCGGCTAGCGACCCCGAAAGCGGACTCAATGTCACCGAGCAACACCCTTCCGACCAGCGATACCTGTATGGGCAGTGTGCCGGACATGGCTGACTCATCGAGCTGTGCGAGCGCCTCGCTGGCCAGCTCCGGATTCTCGAACGCAGCAAACAACGGCGCGACCCACTCGGCGTTGATTCCAGCCGCCTCGAACGCACCGGCCGTCACGGCGAGTGACTTGCCTATCTCGCCGCGCTGGTAGAGGCATAAGGCGTAGGCCAGCAAGTACGTCTGGCCGCCCGCGCCCAGCTCGTTGGCGCGCTCAAAGAGTTCGTTGGCGTTTTCGTAATCGCCGATCCATGTGTAAGCCATCGCCACGCGACCGGTCACCATCGCCGATGTCGGGTCCATTTCCCGCGCACGAATCGCCACGCTCAGCGAATCGTCGAGCCGGCCCACGCTGGCCAGCATTCGCGAGTACCAGAGCAGCGACGTCGGGTCCACGATGTCGGCGTCTACAGCCCTTCGATACTCGACCTCTGCACTCAACCAATCCATGTCCATGTGATGGAAGAAGCCGCGGACGGCACTGGCGGCTTCGTCGATCGACGGGTCGACGGCCGTGCCCCGGTCCAGCGCCGACAGTGCCAGCTCGCTGGCCTCGGACATGGACATCGACCGATAGGTCGGCAACAGCGTGTACGACGTCGCGAGTTTCAGGTAGGCCGGACCAAAGTCGGGATCGATTTCAATGGTCTCCTTGAACAGTGCGATGGCGTCATCCAGCGACGTGGCCGTCCCGCGACGATCAAATGCGTACAGGCCTCGCATGTAAGTATCGTAGGCGCGGAAGCTGGTCGGCTTCTTGCGAGTAATGGGTTCCTGGTCAGCCTCGCCGAGTATGTGGCCGCGCACCGCTGTCGCAAGCTCAGACTGAAGCTCGAACAACGACTCAACCCTGCCTTCCATGAGCTCCGATACCATGACGGACCCGTCGTCGCCGTCGCTCATTACAAAACTGATCTTCAGGTTTTCACCGACGCGCTGCACAGAACCCTGCAGCACGACGCTGACGCCGAGCTTCCTGGCGACTTCCGTTGTCTCCAGATCGTCGTAGGACAACCTCGAATTAACGATCGAGAGACCCGGCACGGTGTGCAGCGTATTCACCAGCTCTTCCTTGAATCCCCCGACCAGGTAGTCGTTGCCTTCCATAGCACTGAGGTTCTCAAACGGCAAAACGCCGATCACGGTATCGGACTCCGGCGGCTTGCCTGGCCAGACGGTCCAGATGATGATGGCCAGCACCGCAGCACCCAGTGCCGGCAGCAGCCACCCGCTTTGCTGCGGTTCGGGCTCGGACTCGGGCGAGACTCGCGCGTCGCGTGCGTCAATTGCCTCAAGCGGCTCGACGGGCGTCTTCAGGCGATACCCGCGCCGGGGCAAGGTCTCGATGTAGCGATACGGCCGCTTGTCGCCCAGTGCTTTCCGGAGCTTGTACAGGCACGCATCCAGAGGCTCGTCCGACATCGCCCGGTTATCCCAAAGCGTCTCGATAAGCTCATCCTTGCTGACGATGTCACCGTTTCTCGATGCCAGTGTCTCCAGCAGGTCGAAGACCTTTGGCTCCGGCGTGAACTCCTCATCGTCGCGGACGATCACCCGCCGCGCCGGATAGACCAGCCAGTCGCCGGTCCGAAACCCGGCTGAGAGGTCACTGTTATCGGTCATTCGCGCCGCTACTGATCGAAAAGCTGTTCGAACATAGCAGTTCAATACCAATTGTAAAAATAGTGGTATATAGTTACTGTGTTACCATGGTAACTGTGGAGCGGGGTGCATGTTGATGGATAAGAAGACCGTCAAACGGACCCAGACCGGCGTCCGCATAGAAACGTCGATTCTGAAGGTCCTCAAGGGGCTGGCGGAGTACACGGATCTGTCGTTGGGAGACCTGCTCGAAGGCATCGTCCTGCACAGTTTTGAGGGCAAAGCGCCCTTCTCGCCTGATACGTTGAAAGCGATAAAGCAACTCAAGCAGGTCTACGGCTGCGAGCTGACGGCCGCCGACAGTCATCGGCTGAAGGAAGACGGGGCATGAAGCCAGGAATCGCCGAGTTCGACGCAGGACGGCTGGACCCCGCGGAATTCAGCCACGAAGAACATATCCGCATGGGCTGGCTGTATCTCGTGAATTTAGGCGAGACCGACGGCACGGTCCGGTTTCGCGAGGCCCTGAAGCGGTTCACGAAGTCAGTCGGCGCCGAATCCAGGTATCACGAGACGATCACGTGCTTCTTCCTGCATGAAATCAGCGCGCGAATCGACGGGAGCGACTGGTCAGGCTTCCGTGCGACGAACGCCGAGCTTTTCGACGGCAAAACGCTGCTCGACAGGCATTACTCGCCCGAGACGATCAACAGCCCGCATGCCAGGCAGCACTACGTGGCGCCCGACAGAGCCAGCGCGCCGAAGCAATCTAACTGACTGAATTATTTGACATAGTTCAGGAAAACCCCAGGACGGCACTGCGTCACACTCTTGTCGATATCATCGACGTATACTCCGAACGTGTCGATAAAATGAGCTTTTATCGACACTTTTGCCGGA
>JASJBE010000073.1 GCA_030066655.1 Woeseiaceae bacterium
ATCATGCAGATGGGCTGCTACGGCATCGGCATCACGCGCATCGTTGGCGCCGCGATCGAACAGAATCACGACGAGAACGGCATCATCTGGCCGGATGCGCTGACGCCGTTCGATGTCTCGATCGTTCCGATCAACCTGCAAAAATCCGACGCCGTGCGCGATGCCGCCGAGTCGCTGTACAGGGAATTGTCGGATAGGGGCTTCGAGGTCCTGCTGGATGACCGGGACGCAAGGCCGGGGTTTAAGTTCGCCGACTGCGAGCTGCTCGGCATCCCGCACAGACTCGTCGTCAGCGATCGCAACCTGAAGAACGGTGAACTGGAGTATCGTCATCGCCGCGATTCGGAATCAGTGACGCTGAAACGTGAAGACGCTCTCAAAAAGCTGGACCGTTCCGGAATAAGCTGACGTTTTGGGCACCTACAGAGACGAACTGCCAGACGGAAACATGCGCAAGCTACTGACATTGATGCTGTTATTCGCTGTCACCAGTGCGCTCGCAACGCAACCGGACGCGGAGCTGCGGGAGAAGCTGCGGGAGGCGGCGAGCGCCGCGGACAGCTTCGATGACCGCTTCGACGCCGAGGTCTGGCTCTCGTACATGTCTGACCGGCTCGAACGGCAGGTCAGAGACCACGACGAGCGAATCGAGCTGTTGATGCTCGTGCACCAGGAAGCGAATCGCGCCGGCCTGCCCCCGGAACTCGTCCTCGCCGTCATCGACGTGGAAAGCAATTTCGACCGCTACGCGATCTCCGTCGCGGGCGCGATTGGCTTGATGCAGATCATGCCGTTCTGGCTCGACGAGATTGGCCGTCCCAACGACAACCTGCTGCATGTGCACACGAACCTGCGTTACGGCTGCACGATTTTGAAACACTACCTGGACAAGGAACGCGGCGACCTGCGCCGCGCGCTGGGACGCTACAACGGCTCGCTGGGCAAACGGAAGTACCCGAACAAGGTCATCGATCGGCTCACGCGCAAGTGGTACAAGAACTGAACGCGGCGCAGTACTAGCCGGTCGAAAAGCCGTCGGACTCGAACGGCTCAATTATTTCTTCACTGACCCTCGTGACGTTTGCCATCGGCGGACCGTCGGCCAGCCAGCTTCGTAGCATTTCAATGGCAGCGGGCTCACCGCAGGCACGAACCTCCACGTCACCGTTCGGCAGGTTGATGGCGTGGCCGCAAATGTCCAGCGGTTCAGCGAATCGACGGGTGCTGTCTCTGAAGAAGACGCCCTGCACGCGGCCTTCTACGATGAAAAGACGTGCGGCGCGTGCCACTTACTCGGGTCGGCTGTCGCGGTCTGACTCGGCCAGTCGCAATGCACTCTGCGCCTTGAGCTTGGCATCCATCGCGGCGCGGCGCGCCTCATGATAATCGCGATCGTTGAGCTTCTGCTGAGCACTGCGCAGGGATGCTTCGGCCGCTTCGAGTTCCTCCGAGGCCTTTTCGGCGGCACCGGCCTCCCGGGCAACGGCAATCGCCTGACGAGCGTCACTCATTTCCTGGACGGGCGGCGCCGTCTCGCATGCCGACACGATCGCGAGCGTGGCGATGGCGATCAGCAGGAATGCGGCGGTGGACCTGAGCGTTGGCATTGTTATTCTTATGAGGACGGAGCAGAAACACGCTACAAAGAACCAGAGACTTCGTCAAGCCCGGCCGATCGTTGCACTCGCCGAACTACCTGAACTTAATCCCCGGAACTCACCGGAGGCCCGACTCTTTATCATGAGCATAACCATCTTTCACAACCCCAGGTGCTCCAAGTCACGGAAAACACTGGAAATTATTCGCGAACACGGACATGAACCCGACGTCGTCGAATACCTGAAAACGCCGCCCTCAGCGGACGAGATTCTCGCGCTGCGAAACAAGCTGGGCCTGCCGCTGGCTGACATGCTTCGACCGAAGGAAGCGGAGTACCGTGAGGCCGACGATCTGCCGCAGCCAGACGACGACGCAGCCATGGCGATCTGGTTGTCTTCGCATATTCGCGTACTGGAACGCCCCATCGTCGTCTCGAGTGACGGTCGCGCCGTCATCGGACGCCCACCAGAGAACGTACTGGAGCTGCTGACATCATGACTGACATCCTGGTCGTGTATTTCTCGCGTAACGGCTCTACGGAGGCGCTGGCACGTGAGGTCGCCTCCGGCGTTGATACCGTGCCGGGTGCGGCCGCGCGGCTCAGGACGCTGCCGCCCGTCTCGTCGGTGGCAGAAGCGACCGAGGAACCCGTCCCGGACTCGGGACCTCCGTATGCCAGCAACGCCGACCTGAAAGAGTGCGCCGGCCTGCTCCTCGGCAGCCCGACCCACTTCGGCAACATGGCCGCAGCGGTAAAATACTTCCTCGACGGGACGACGGCGGAATGGTTCGGCGGCAGCCTGTCCGGCAAACCGGCAGGCCTGTTCACGTCCACGTCGTCGCTGCACGGCGGCCAGGAGACGACGCTGCTGTCCATGGCAATTCCGCTGTTGCACCACGGCATGCTCATCACAGGTCTGCCGTATTCGAATCCGGAGCTGTCGGAGACGACAACCGGCGGCACGCCGTATGGCGCCTCGCACGTGTCGTGGAACCGGGAAGACGATGTGCTGTCCGGCGACGAGAAAACGCTGGCCCGGGCGTTGGGCAAGCGCGTTGCGGGCATCGCGCTGCGAATGGCCGGATAGATCGGCCGTCCGGTTTTGGGCTAACTCGATAAAACGTCTTTGACGAAGGGCACGGTCAGGCGCCGTTGAGCGCGCAGCGCTTCCTGGTCCAGCGTATCGAGCAGGTCGTAGAGGCTGCCCATGTCCCTGCGGATGCGCGTAACCAGGTATTGCGCCGTTTCGTCCGGCAATTCGAGCCCGCGATTCGCAGCACGAATCTGCAGCGCCTTCTTGCGGTCTTCATCGGAGAGCGGCTGGATCGAAAAGGTCGGGAGTTGTGACAGTCGGCTGACGAGATCCGGCAGCAGGTCTGGCAGATCAACGGACAACGCACGCGGCGCGTTCGTCGCAGAAACGATGAGGCTGGCGCCTGCTTCCTGTAATCGGTTGTAGAGTGCGAACAACGCCGTCTCCCAGTCCGGCGCGGCGAGCAAGGTCTCGATGTTGTCGATCGCGACGATGCGCCGGGTCTCGAGGCCTTCCAACAACCCGACACCAGCCTCCGTCAGCAGATCAGCAGGCAGGTAGACCGCGTCATCGCCGGCCCTCTCGCAGGTTGCCTGCAGAAGATGTGTTTTCCCCGTAGCGTAGGCGCCGGCTACCCAGCAGCCACCCGCCGTCTCCCCTTCCGCCAGTCGTTCGAGGTAAGCGACCAGCTGCTCGTTGCCTGCAGGATGAAAGGTCTCGAAAACGGCGTGATCCGACAGCCGTATCGGAAGAGCAAGCTGACTCATCGCTGACCGGGTACCTAGTCGCCGTTGCTGCCCTGAAGTTCGCTCTCGAGCTCCTCACGAGCCTCGGGGTGCTCCTTCAGGTAGCGCTCAAACGCGAAACGCACGAGCACGGACAGGACCGCGGCCGCCGGCAGCGCCAGCAGGATGCCGAAGAAGCCAAACAACTGACCGCCGGCCGCAATGGCGAAGATAACGATGACCGGGTGCAGTCCGATCTGGTCGCCGACCAGTTTCGGCGTCAACAACGTGCCTTCGAGCATCTGCGCGACGACGAATACGAGTACGACGCCGCCCAGCATGAAGAGTGCGTTGGGTTCGGGGATGACCGTCAGCGCGGCCAGCCCGATGCCGAACACGAGGCCCAGGTAGGGCACGAAACTGACAATGCCCGCGACGACGCCGATGGCGAGCGCGAACTTGACGCCGACAATGCTGAGCCCGATCGAGTAAATCGTCGCCAGCGCGAACATGACGAGCAACTGGCCGCGGAGGAATGCGCCGAGAACGTCGTCGGTTTCCCGAGCCAGTTTCAATACAGTCTCCTGCTGGCTTTCCGGGATGATCGCCGCGAGGTGCGCCATCACCAGGTCCCAATCGCGCAGCAGATAAAATGTCAGTACCGGGATCAAGAACAGGCTGATAACCGCTGCCGCTACCGCCCCGCCCGACTTGCTGACCGACATCAGCAGCTTGCCGCCCCAGCTGCCGGCCATGTCGCTGTACTTCGCAAGGAACGGGCCGATGCCGACGTCGGCGCCGGGTTCGATGTTCAACAACTCGGCAATCCTGGGCAGCCAGACTTGCTCGGCCTGCGCAGCAATCTGCGGCAACGCCTCGAGCAGCGCATTGATCTGCGTTCGAATCAGCGGACCGAGCAGCAGCACCAACAGTGCGATGAACAGGAACGTCAGCAGGAAGACGAAGACGACCGCCACCGTTCGAGGCAGCCGCATCTTCTCCAGCCGGTCGGCGAGCGGGTCCCCGATGTAGGCCAGCAGCGCCGCCGCGACGAAGGGAGTCAGGACCGGCGCGAGCAGGTACATCACCCACCCCACCAGCGTGATGGCGATGAGCCAATTGATTCGTAGGTCACCCTGCATGCTCAGATCCCTTCTTTCGCCCTTTTCGACCAGGACACAACGTAATCGGTACCGCTGATGACAACGGTAACGAGGATACTTGCGCCAAGAACCAGCAGCGCAATGTCATCCGGCCAGCCGTAGGCCGTGCTGCTCAAGACCAGCGTGAGGAATATCAACTCGAGCGCTGTATTCAGCTTGCTGATCTTCGTCGGCTCGCCGGGTACCGGCCTGACCAGGAAATTATACGCCAGCGCGCCGCAGACGATGACGACGTCTCGCGTGATGACGACGGCCGCCAGCCAGGCCGGGATCAGCTCGATGTACGCGAGCGTGATGAACATGCCAGCGACGAGTAACTTGTCGGCCACGGGGTCCAGCAGCGCGCCGAGCCGGGATTGCCAGTTGAAGCGCACCGCGAGGTAGCCGTCGAGGCCGTCGGAAAAACCGGCGAAGAGGAACAGCAGCAACGCCACATGGTAGTTGCCGCGCAGAATCAGCTCCAGGATCGGCACAATCAACAGGATTCGCAGGATGGAGATTGCGTTGGGGAGCCAGCTGAGTGCGTTCATCCACGGAGACTCTGAATCATTCCCATCGCCCGTGCTTGCCGGGTCTCGGTACTGGTACGAAACGGGATTCGGTCAAAGCGTCTGTCACTTAGTCGCTCGCGTTGAACGTAGATCGATCTCGATACGCCCGACGGCACGCGTCGCGCGACAGGCGATTTGACCGCAACGTGGGCGACGGGAGTCAATCAGAGTCTCACTACGGGTTGTAAAAGAAGTTCAGTTGCTCTGTGAAACGCGGGTCGCGAGGAACGCCTGACGGGTCTCCCACGTCGAATCGTTCTTCCTCGATCAGGCCGCCGAGACGCAGCGCACGACCGAGCCTCGAAGCGCCGCCGTAGGCCGTGACGCTGTAGTCGATACGATCCCCGTCGACGCCCACCAGCCGAATGTCTTCGATGACATGCACCTTCTTCAGCAGCACCTGCAGCGAGGCATAGCCTTCAACGGACACGACACCCGAGATGCTCAGGTCAACGGATCGCAGCGGTTCGTCGCCACCGATTGCATATTCTTCAGCGAGACGGTCGGCCGTCAGGCCGATGACCGTTTCGGGTTCCCCGGTCCACGAATACTGTTCTCCGGCGAAGAAATACGTCCAGCGATCCAGTCGCATGTCGTCTGCGCGGAGTCTGCCGATGAGCACAGAATCAACACCGTAGCGGCGCGCTGCCGCCAGCACGGGCGCCTCGAATCCACCCCATACATCCGCGAAGGTGAACGTCGCGATGTCTTCGGCGTCGAGCAACGGCAGCACGACCGGAATGCCGCGAGCTTCGGCTGCAGCCAGGATTCGATCCCGGAACTGGCTGTCGTAGTCAACGACGTCCGGAAGCTGCGAGTCGTCAACCTCGGCCGCTGTTGCCCCGATCAGCTCGCGCTGCCCGGTCCCGAGGTCCAGCGCCATGATGACCAGCGTCGGCGGTCGATCGCCGCCCCAGACCAATTGCCCCGACCGGCGCAGCGTGTTCTCGAGGGCCTCTCCATCGAAGGAAACCCACAAGGTATCGTCCTCACCCGGCCGAAACTGGATGACGTAATCCGACGGATCCGGGAAGACCTCGGCGATCAGCGCCGGATTGCTGCTGAGCTCCGAGCCGGACACACGGAACAGCACAACCTGGAGGGCGGCTTCATAGGCTGCCGCGCGGGTCTGCCCGGCCCGCGCATCGAATTCGACCCTGGCCGTGTACAACGACTGGGCGAACGCGAGGGTCGGCAGCAGTGTCGCGGCGACGAACGCAGCGCTGACGCGCAGCGAGGCCGCGCGTGCAAAACGAATTGCCGTTTCAAGCAACGGTGGTTTCCCCATGCAAAGACAAGCTCTATTATATCGCCCTCGCAGCGGACCACTCATCAAATGGCCGAAAAAAATCTGACGTACAAGGACGCCGGCGTCGACATCGATGCCGGTAATGCGCTCGTCGAGCGCATCAAACCGCTAGTCGCCAAAACCCGGCGCCCCGAGGTGCTGGCCGGTATTGGTGGATTCGGGGGGCTGTTCGCGCTGCCGGCTGACCGTTATCGCGAACCGGTGCTGGTCTCCGGCACCGACGGTGTCGGCACGAAGCTCAAGCTGGCGCAAATGCTCGACCGGCACGACACGATCGGCATCGACCTGGTCGCCATGTGCGTCAACGACGTACTGGTCCAGGGCGCAGAACCGCTGTTTTTCCTAGACTACTTCGCCAGCGGCCGGCTCGATGTCGATGTGGCCACCGCCGTCGTCAGCGGCATAGCGGAGGGCTGTCTGCAGGCCGGCGCCGCGCTGATCGGCGGCGAGACCGCCGAGATGCCGGACATGTACGCCGACGGCGACTATGACCTCGCCGGCTTCTGCGTTGGCGCGGTAGAACGGCACGACATGATTGACGGGCGCACGATCCGCCCCGGGGATGCGCTGGTCGGAATCGCGTCCAGTGGCCCGCATTCGAACGGGTATTCGCTCATCCGTCGCGTTCTGGAGATCGCCGGGGATGAAACCATCGGCGGAGTGCCGGTCAGCCAGCGGCTGCTCGCCCCGACACGCATCTATGTGAAGCCGATACTCGAATTGATGCAGCAGGTCCCTGTCAAAGGACTCTCCCACATCACCGGCGGAGGCATCACGGAAAACCTGCCGCGCGTTTTCCCGGGCGGCGTGGACGCCGTTATCGATACAACGAGCTGGGCGCCGGGCGACGTGTTCGACTGGCTCGAGCAGCGCGGCAATATAGAAACCGCCGAGATGCGCAGGACGTTCAATTGCGGCGTCGGCATGGTCGTCATCGTCGATGATGAGCGATGTGGCGAAGCACTGAAACTGCTGAACGAAGCCGGGGAAACGGCCTGGCGGATCGGCTACACCGCCGAAGGCGATGGAGAGGTTCGCTATTCTTGAGCCACTCGCGTTGCAAGACCGCCATCCTCATCTCCGGATCCGGCTCAAACCTGCAGTCCTTCATTGACCAGGTCGCGTCGGGTTCGATCGACCTCGACATCTGCACGGTGTTTTCGAACAACGCCCGAGCCTTCGGTCTCGAACGCGCAAAGAAGGCCGGCATACCCACGAGCTGCGTCGACCACACGGCCTTTGACTCCAGGGAAGCCTTCGATCGTGCGACGGCGGCGGAACTGGACCCGTACGAACCCGAGCTGCTCATCCTCGCAGGCTTCATGCGCATCCTGAGTCCGTGGTTTGTGCGTCATTACGAAGGCCGGATACTGAACATCCATCCGGCGTTGCTGCCGCTGTACCCCGGACTGAATACGCACCAGCGCGCCATCGATGCCGGCGATGCCCAGCACGGCACCACGGTCCACTTCGTGACGGAAGAGCTGGACGGCGGTCCCTGCATCCTGCAGGGGCGCCTCGCGATTCGCCGCGGCGAGACAGCCGAGCAACTGAATCGCCGCATCCAGGCGATCGAACACCAGATCTACCCGAAGGCCGCGCAGCTGGTCGCTGACGGTGAGATCACGTTCAGGGACGGACGGGCTTTTCGCGACGGTCAGCCTCTGACCGAGCCGCTGCTCATCGATTTCCCAGACTAGCGACGTCCACCGTCGGGCGCGCGCACGCCTCAGGTCTTGGGCAGCGTGACCCCGGTCTGCCCCTGGTATTTGCCCCCTCGATCGCGATAGGACGTCTCACAGGGTTCGTCGGATTCCAGAAACAGCATCTGCGCCACGCCCTCGTTCGCGTAGATCTTCGCCGGCAGCGGGGTCGTGTTGGAGAACTCCAGCGTTACGTGCCCTTCCCATTCGGGTTCCAGCGGCGTCACGTTGACGATGATGCCGCAGCGCGCATACGTCGACTTGCCGAGGCAGATCGTCAGAACGGTGCGGGGTATCCGGAAGTACTCGACCGTCCGCGCCAGCGCGAACGAGTTCGGCGGGATCACGCAGACGTCATTCTGGATGTCGACGAAACTCGTCGCATCAAAGCCCTTCGGGTCCACGATGGCCGAGTTGATGTTCGTGAAGATTTTGAATTCGTCCGAACAGCGAACGTCGTAGCCGTAGCTCGACGTTCCGTAGGAGACGATGCGCCCCTGGTCGTTCTGTCGAACCTGCCCAGCCTCGAAGGGCTCGATCATCCCGTGTTCCCGGGCCATCTGCCGGATCCACCGATCGGATTTGATGCTCATCAGCTGTCCTCAACGACGATATTCGGAAACTTGCTGCTGTAGTCTTTGCCGCGCGCAGCCAACGCCGACGACATGCTGCGCGCCGCCTTGAAAAAAGCCAGCGCGCGGGGGCTGTCCGGTTCCGCGACGACGGTCGGTTCACCCGAATCGGTCTGGGACCGAATAGTGGCGTCCAGCGGCAACTGGCCAAGCAGCTCGACATCATAGTCCTGCGCCATGGCCTCACCGCCGCCGCTGCCGAAAATCGCGTCCTCGTGCCCACAGCTCGAGCAGATGTGTGTGCTCATGTTCTCGATCACGCCGAGCACGGGGATCGAGACCTTGCGGAACATCTGCAGCCCCTTCCTCGCGTCGAGCAACGCGATGTTCTGCGGCGTGGTCACGATGACGGAGCCCGACACGGGAATCCGCTGCGACAGGGTCAACTGGATGTCGCCGGTGCCCGGAGGCATGTCGACGACGAGGTAATCCAGTTCGCCCCAGTTGGTCTGCATCAGCATCTGGTTCAGTGCTGACGTAACCATAGGTCCGCGCCACGCCATCGGCTGGCTGGCGTCGATGAGCAAGCCGATCGACATGACCTTCAGGCCGTGCGCTTCCAGGGGTTCCATCGTCTTGCCGTCATTGCTGACCGGCTGCTGATCGACAAGCCCGAGCATGTGCGGCTGGCTGGGCCCGTAGATGTCGGCATCGAGAACGCCGACAGCGGCGCCGTCGGCCGCCAGTGCCAGCGCCAGGTTGACCGACACCGTCGACTTGCCGACGCCGCCCTTGCCTGATGCGACGGCGATGACGTTCCTGATACCGGGCAATGGCTTCAGGCTGGTCTGGACGCCGTGCGCCACAACTTCCGAGTCGAACTCGACGGTGACGCCGGTAGCCCCCGTCTGCCGCTCAAGCTCGCCGGCGATGAACTGCCGGTACTCGCCGTAGCTGCGTTCGGCGGGAAAGCCCAGCGCGATCGAGACGCGAACGCTGCCGTCCGATGCATCCTCGGTGCCGATGACGGCAATATCGTCCAGGCGCTTGCTAAGGCCCGGTAATATCAGCGATTTCAAGACTTCCTTCACATTCGTTTTTGTTGACGCCGTCACACTTCGGCTTCCTTTATTAGGTAAAATTCAAACGGATCCCGGACTGCGGAGTCGGGTGCGCGCACATTGTATCGAAGCCGCAGGAAGAGCCAAGTCTTCATTGGATGCCCACACGTATTCATCGAAGTTGTTGATTTTTAAGGGCCGTTTTAGGGTACTGCAAAAATCGACTGTGGCATACTCCGGGAGTACGTTCATTGGATTCGGGACGCACGACTGTCAGAAACATGCAACTAGAACATATGTCACGCGCAGGGACGCCAGACGAAGGCAGTCTACGTTGCGATCGGCCCGGAAAAGCTGAGAATTCACAGTGAAATTATTCGGCGGCTTCAGGGCAGAAAATCTCGTCTCGGAACTGGTCAAGATGCCAGACCCGTCTGCGCCCGGCGCAGAGAAGACCGTCAACAAGATCAAGAAGCTCGGCGCACCGGCCATTCCCGCCGTCATCGACGCGCTGGCGCTGTCAGACAAGACCCACACAATGGTGCTCGTCGACATCCTGTCCGCGATGGCGAATGACAGGACGCTCGACCAGTTCCGCGAGGGCCTCGCTGACGGCAACGAACGCGTTGTTTCCGGAACGTCCTGGGCGCTGTCCAGTTCGACCGACTACAGCCCGAACAAGCTGCTCGATTTCTTCGAAGACGACGAGGTCTCCAAGGGCGCGTTGATCGACATTCTACGCGTGCACAAGGACGACCTGAGCGTCCACGAGCTGCTGCAGCGCGCCTACGACCTCGAGCCCAAGGAGAAAGCCGCCGTCTTCAAGATCATCGAAGAGATGGTGAAGCCGGACATGGTGCCGGACCTGATTGCTCGCATGGGCGGGAAGGACCCGGTGATCAAAATGCACCTGATGCGTCTGCTGACGAAGTTCGACAAGGATGAAATCGTCGGCACGCTGGAGATCCAGCTCAAGGATCCCAACAAGATGGTCCGAGCCGCCGCGTTAAAGTCGCTGGCGACGCGAGGCCAGAAGCTGAATGTCGAGCCGATCAGCAAATGCCTGACTGACCCCGACCTGGACGTCCAGAGCCGGGCCGTCGACGTCCTGATCAACGCCAATCACCCGGATACGATCAAGTACCTGCTGCCGGCACTGAAGGACGAGTCGGAATACGCTCGTCGTGCCGCCGTCGAGGTCTTAAACGAGATCGGCACCGTCGATTCGGTCAAGGACCTGCTCGAAGCGATCAAGGATGACGACTGGTGGGTCCGGTCACGCGCCGGAGATGCGCTCGCCGAGATCGGCGGGCCCAAAGTCGTCGACGCCGTCGTCGCACTGATCCGTGATAAGGACGAAGAGACTCGCCGTACCGCGATCGAGATCCTCAATTCGATGAAGGACGAGCGCGCGGTCGACGCGCTGATCAAGGCCACCGGCGACGACGACTGGTGGGTGCGCGAACGCGCGGTCGACGCGCTCTCACAGATCGGCAACCCGAAAGCCCTGCCCGTTCTGGAAGACATGCTCGGCAAGCACCCCAAGACCGATAATGTCGTGATCCGCGCGATCGCCAAGCTCGGCGGCTCGGAGCACATCACCCGCATTCTGCCGATGCTGCAACGTCCGGAGCGGGAAGTTCAGATCGAGGCGATCAAGGCGCTGTCGCACCTCGCCGATCAGGACCAGGCCGAGACCGTCCGCGGTGTGCTGAACAAGATCAAGCAGCTCGACGACCAGACGATCATCGGCATCGCGGACGGCGCGCTGCGCGACCTCGACGCCCGCTTCTCGCAGACGGTACTGGAAGAGAACATCCGCGCCGAGAAGATCGGCGAGAACACGCGCACGCTGCTGCTCGACGACGGCGACCTCGACAAGCTCCTGAAGGAAGCCAAGGAAGCCAGCGCGGTCGCGATGATCGAGGACGAAGA
>JASJBE010000074.1 GCA_030066655.1 Woeseiaceae bacterium
GCTCGAAGGGGGCGACTGGCGTTGGATCGATATTCATCACACCGATGCCAACAAGGGCGGCGCCGTCATGAGCCTCAAAAAGCAGCTCGGCGCATCGCGTGTCGTGTGTTTCGGCGACGGGACCAACGACATCAGCATGTTTGAGGCGGCCGACGAGAGCTATGCGCCCGAAAATGCCGAGCCCGAGGTCAAGGAGGCCGCCACCGCCATCATCGGTCACCACGATGAGGACGGCATCGCGACGTTCCTGCGCGAGCGGTTCAAGCTCGAGGATTGATACAGGATCGTCGACACCGAGGCATCCTGCCGCGAAGCGATACCCGGATGCGCATCGCGCCTTCGCAGGAGCGGCAACTTGCCACGATCGCGAGCATGGCTCGCTCGAACAGGGAGTCTGATGATGCTGGTTGGCACAGCACGATACCGTTCTTCCGTGGGGGCCGCGTACCTGACGGTGCCTTAGGTGCTCCGCGGGCAAAAATCAACGGTGACATGCCGGGCAGGAAGGCAGATACTGCGTCGCCCGTTGATCCGCAGACCACCCCTCTATGTTTCGAAACGTTCGTTGGTACACCTTCGAAGGCCCGTGGCCCGAGTCCGAAGAAAAGTTGTCCGAGGCCCTGCAGAAGGCAGCCTTTCGTCCATGTGGTCCCCTGACCGAACGCAGTAATGGCTGGGAGGCAGTCGCGCCCGACGTCAGCGAATCGCTGGCCCGGCGAGTGGCCGGCGCGGACCTGCTGCGCCTTCGGAGCCAGTCGCGCGTCCTGCCGCATGCGGCCGTGAACGAGGAGCTCGAGATCCGGGTCGCCGAATACCGCAAGAAGGCGGGCGAGGAGCCGAGCTCACGGCAGAAGCGTCGCTTCAAGAACGATGCCCGCGACGAGTTACTGCCCAAGGCGCTGTTGAAGAGCGATCGCATCCGGGGCTTCGTCGATGCCAAGGCGAACCTGATCGGCATCGATAGCGGCCAGGAGGCCAATGCCGAACGCTTTCTCCGACGGCTGACGGCAGCCGTCGACGGCCTGTCGATCAAGCCGCTTCAGTTCTCCAATCCACTCGAGCAATTCTTGAGCAAGGTACTGTTCGGCGACTGCCCGTCCCAGTTCGTCGCTGGTCGCGAGTGTCGCCTTCAGGACCTGACCGACCCGAAGGCCATCGTGCGCTGTACGAACGTCGACCTGTCCGACCCGGCGTTCAGGCGAAACATTGCCGACGGCATGCGCCTGACCCACCTCGCCATCGAGTACGACAACGTTGCGAGCTTCGTGCTGGACATGGACGGGAATATCACCAAGCTCAAGTTCATCGGCGACGAGGACGATGCCGAGTTGGAGACGGCTACGGAACGACTGGACGCTGACTTCGTGCTGCTCACCGGCACCCTGAGAAACCTGCTACGCGATCTCTCGAAGCAGCTGAAAGGCTGAAGCGCAACACCTGCAACAAACTTGAGCTTGCCGCTGATCGCAACGCTTCGTGCGGCTACGGCGCGTCAGACCCGATAGTGCGACCCGGTGCACAGCGCAACGTGCTTCAATTCACGTTTTCCTGTTTGTGGGAATCATGACGTTGAATTTTTGACCCTCGTCTGGACAATCCCTGACGGTAGCTTGCTGCAACACCTGAAGGTCCTTAAGCCATGCCCAAAGAAACGCAACGATTCGGCCCGAGCGGGAGCGCCCCGTTTTCACGGTCGTCAAGTTTTCGCGGGCACGCTCGTCCGGACCGGTTGGCTCAACGTCAATCGCGTTGCCCCAGGTAAGCGCTGTGGCTCGTTCAATACACCTTCAGGCGAGTTCCTTTTTCTTCATCGGCGTCGTTGGGTTCATTATTGACGGCGGGATACTGACCCTGCTGCACGCCAGGCTGGACTTCTCTCCCGTATCGGCAAGGTTGGTGTCGTTCCCCGTTGCCGTTTCCGCCACCTGGCTTTTGAATCGTCACTTCACGTTTGCGAAACGGGAGGATCGCCACATCGGAAAGGAATGGCTGCTGTACGGACTGGTCAACACGACCGGTGCGCTGCTGAACCTGGGCATTTATATTTTTCTTGTGCGGACCTGGAACCAGCTCGCCGCCTATCCGATCGTGCCGCTGGCGATGGCCGCGTCAATCGCGATGCTGTTTAATTTCACCGGTTCTCGATTCCTGGTTTTTGGAAACACAAAGTGACGACAACAGAAACGACGGATGAGTCCGTATCGGGTGGCGAGAACCTCGAGGTTATGCGCGACGCGCATAACTACAATCGATACCTGCGTGAGCTCGTCAGGGACTGTGCAGCTGGTGAAACGCCGGTGCTGGATTTCGGCGCTGGCATCGGGACATTCAGCGACTCCACGGGCGCGAGCGCGGACGAGATTTATTGCGTCGAGCCGAGCATCCCCTCTCAGACCGAATTGAGAAATAAGGGATTCAGGACGCACAGCAGTCTCAACGAGATCGCAGACGACTCCGTCAGCTTCGCCTTCTCACTCAACGTGCTGGAGCACATTGACGATCACCGCGGAGCCGTCGAAGAGCTGTTTCGGGTGGTCAGGCCGGGCGGGCGCCTCCTGATTTACGTCCCGGCCTTCTCGATACTCTTTACGTCGATGGATCGGCACGTCGGGCACGTTCGACGATATCGTCTTGGGCAGCTGAAACGCGTCATCCGTGACTCGGGGTTTTCAATCGAGCGGGGCGCGTATGCCGATTTCCTTGGTTTCTTCGCGACGCTCGCCTATCGACTTGTCGACAAAGATGAGCCGAAGCCGCTCGAAGGCGGCCTCGTCCGCGTATACGACCGTTTCATTTTTCCGGTGAGTCGAATGCTGTCGGTCGTGTTTGCTCGAGTAATGGGTAAGAACGTATACGTCGTCGCTCGAAAGCCCTTAGCTGACGACCGCCCTTTCGCCGCCTCGAAGACAGAGGGCTGACACGTTGCCGTCCTCTGCAACGGACGACGATGTATTGTCAAAGCCGGCTTCGCGCTGACCAGTGTCGCAGCGTGCTCCACAAAAAGGCCGGGGCGATCCTGTGATCGCCCCGGCCGATTTTTTGCGTGTCGTTTATCTGGTACGGGCTTGGGATTAGCCCTCGCCGCCGATCTTGACACCTGCCGCCGTATGACAGGCCACGCAGTGAACACCGATCTCCTGCGACGCTAGTCTCGCCGTCTCGATATCCTCGGCGCCTGCAACGGTTTTCGCTGCCTCGCGCATGCCAGAGAGGTACGGGTCGAGCTCTTGCGGTAAGCCCCTAACCGTCTTGTGTGTTGCGAGCCAGTTGGCCGGTATCTTGGCTTGCTCCAGGTCACCGTCGGCGAGCGCGAAATTCAGATCATCGAGCTGCTCCGCGTGCATGTGCATGTGGTCGATGAAGCCGGCGTCCACCCACTCCCTGACCTTCTCGGGCGTAATCGCCATCGGATCGACCACTGCTTCATCGAGGACGGTATTAGCCGCCTCTTCAACCGCGTCCGTGGCCTCGTCAACGGCCTCTGCCGCCTCTTCCATCGCGGGTTCGATGGCCGGCGCCTGCTCTGCCTCGGGCGGCGCTTTTTCAGCACAGCCGGCGAAAAACAGTCCGAATCCGACCAATATCAGCGTGTGTAATTTCATAATACCCCCAGTGCCGGCCGGCAGATCTGCCAATCCAGCGGTGTGTTTCGAACCCCGCCACGCCTCGGGCGCCGGGACTCCCGAATACCGTAATCATTATCCACCTGGCCATCTCGTGGCGCCACTGTATTGACCGCAATGGCGGCGGCGCCTAGCCCGCGAAACCGGCGCCGTGCCCGGCTTCCCGGGTGCGGATGAGCCGACTGTCGAGCACGCCCGCCGTGCGGTGCTTGACGGCTTGCTGGTAGTCAGGGTCGGTCACCATCTCGAGAAACGCGCCCGCCGTCGGGTAGCGTGCAATGAACATCAGGTCCCACTGTTTCTCGAAAGGTCCGGTCAACATGACCTCGGGAATGCCGCGCCAGATGATCTCGCCGCCGACGCGCTGGAAAATAGGCGCGCTTTCTTTGCCGTAGGCTTCGTAGGCCTCTGCGCCCGTCGCGTCGCGACCGTCCTCGTAGACAGCCCTGTCCCTGAACAGCAGCATGTTGAGCATCATGATGGGCTGGTCACGGGGCAACGCTTTAAAGGCTTCGAACTGGTCGCGTTCAGGGTTGACGTAGTTGGACATGGTTAGAGTGCTCCCCGTTTGTCAGGTGCCCAGCATATCGAACGGAGAAAGCGCTCGTACAGGCTCACTGTCAGTCTTCAGGTCGTGCGAATGAGTTTCCAGGTCAGCCATGCGCCAACCAGTACAATCAGCAGCCCGATGACCAACACTCTGCCGGTCCCGCCTCCTGCCGACTCGAACGCCAGCGACTCCCATTCGATATCGGTTTTCCAGCGAGTGTCGTTTGCGAGGTACTGCTGCATGGCGCGGACGACCTCGTCCGCGGTCAGATCTGTGTTTACGCTGGCGTAATGCGCGACCTCCGAGCCATCACGGTACTCGAGAATGAAACCGTCCTTTGGGCCGCCCGATGTCTGTATGTAGACCTGCGAGTCCCTGGCGAGGATCGCAAACGAGTCGCCGTCGCCCGTCAGCGAATGGATGGATCGTGCAATAAGCTCGGCGGTGACCGCCTCTTCTACCGTGTCTCCATTGACGATGAACTCGACTGGCATCGTTTACCCCCCTGAGCGCCTAGCTTAGCACCGCCGCGCCGGAAACCACGCAAGAGGGCGTCGTATCCGTTACATTGTCACAGCGACCGGGGGCGAGAGCCACGACCAGGGAAAATGCGGGGGAATAGCATGCCGAGAATCCATAGCTTCGTTATCGCTACAGTGCTGGCAATCATGCTGCCAGTCGATGCCCACGCGTCCATCAAGGTCGACGTCATCAAGAATCCCTACAGCGGTTCGCGTAACGTGCCCGAGCTCTCGACGAATCCTGACTACATTCATGCAGCTGGGCTCGAACGCCTGATCACCGAATGGGGCGGCGAGCTGGTTCGACCCATCCAGGACATACGATTAAGCGCTGAACAGGAACAGCAATACGGCGCGTGGAACCGTATGGCGCTCGCCAATGCGAACTTCGCCGATGCCGTTCGTGAAGGCCTGCACGAAAACCCGATCACGATCGGGCTCCATGCGAACTGCAACGACTTGCTCGGCATGCTCTCAGGGCTCAAATACGATGCGGACGGCAACCAGCGCAGGGTCGGACTGGTCTTCATCGACGCGCACGGTGATTTCAACACGCCGGAAACCACGCTGTCGGGAATGCTCGGCGGCATGCCGGTAGCGGTCGCTGCCGGACACGCGCTGCACAACATTCGCAGGACGACGGGTTTGATCGAACCCTTGCCGATGAGTCATATCGTCTGGGGCGGCGTACGCGACCTCGACCCATTGGAAGCGGAGCGTTTCGACAAGTATGACGTCCAGCAGTTTACCGTCGCCGATATTCGCGAGCTGTCCGCCGACCTCAAAAGGCAGATGCAAGGGCTCGCCGACCGGGTCGATGTCATCTTCGTGCATATCGACATGGATGTGCTCGACCCGGACGAGGTGCCGGGGCACGACCTGGCGGTCAGTGACGGACCGACCAGCAGGGAGCTTGCGGCCGCCATCGCCTTGATGTTCGAGAACCCAAAGACCTCGGCGCTCGGCATCGCGTCGACGCCCGCCTTCAACCTCGATCCGAACGGCATCAGCCGCCAGGCCGCATTGAACCTGATCGAAGGCGCTATCCGGGGTGCGCAGGCTCGCCAGCAGCCTTAGCGGGTGCCGGGATTCGTGTTCGATCGGCTCCGTGTAGTAGATTAAGAGGGATTCATTCAATAACGATGGTTACGCACTATGAAAACAACAAGAATCGGGTTGCTGCTCGCCGCCGCCTTCTCCCTGGCAGCCTGCGGGTCGGAAACACCTGAAGCAGAGACCGAAGCAGCCGTTGAAGAAGCGGCAGCCGAAGCGGTCGCCGAGGTTGCTGAGGCCCCGGGAATTACCAAACGTCCGTTTGAACCGATGCTCGACGGGGAATGGATCGGCAATGGCATCTCCTACGGCGCCTTTCGCGACGGCGAAGAACCGGGAGACGTGACGTCGAAGGAGAACATCCTCGAAGACCTGCAGATTCTCGCGCCGAGATGGAACCTGATTCGTCTTTACGGCGCGGACCCGCAATCCTTACAAGTCCTCGAGACCATCGAGGAGAACGACCTGCCGATTCGCGTCATGCAGGGTATCTGGCTCGACGGCAACAAATCGGCTGAAGAGAATGAGGAACAGGTCAGGCTCGCGATCGAGTACGCCAACCGCTTCCCCGAGATCATCATCGCAGTCAACGTTGGCAACGAGATCCTGGTCGACTGGGCGTACCACCGGATCGATGACATTGACCTCGTCATCAGCAAGATCCGGGAAGTCCGTGCTGCTGTCGAGCAACCGGTGACCGTGGCTGATGACTACAACTTCTGGAACAAACAACCGGCGCAGCGTGTCGCGGCCGAACTGGATTTCATCTGCCTGCACGCCTACGCGTTCTGGAACGACAAGACCCTGGACATTGCGATGCAGTGGACCGAGGAAATCTACAACGACATCCAGAGCCGTCATCCGAACCACGACATCGCCTACTGTGAGACCGGTTGGCCGACGAGTCGAGTCTATGGCGACGGCAGCTACGAGGGTGGCTTGATCGGCAAAGCCGGTGAGGCCGAGCAGGAAGTCTTCTTCAACCAGTACGATCCCTGGGTCGAAGAGAATAAGGTCATCTCGTTCTACTTCACGTCCTTCGATGAGAAGTGGAAGGGCGGCTTCGACGGCGAGAACCCGATGGACAAGGCCGAGAAGCACTGGGGACTGTACTTCAGCGACCGCACGCCGAAGCAGGTCTTGCAGACAGCGGAATAGCGCCGATCGCCCGTCGCCGCTTCGTGTCAGTGGCGACATCCTGACAAGCCGCGTCCGTAACCGGGCGCGGCTTTTGTTTGCCTGCCGAAAAGGAGTTTCGGTTTCCCGCAGGCCCGTTGGCGCAGGGGTCTGCTTGTGTGACTATACGAAGCGCGCAGAAGCTAAAGGTTCCAAAGGTGCATCGCCACACGCCAGGGAGGGTTTCATGCAGGTAGTTTCGACCGACGTCGCGATCATCGGCGGTGGCGGCGCCGGCCTGCGCGCGGCCATTGCGATCGCCGAAAGCGCCCCGGAACTCAAGGTAAGCCTCGTATCGAAAGTCGTCCCGATGCGCAGCCACACGGTCGCGGCCGAAGGCGGCTCGGCCGGTGTGACCACCGATGTGGATACGCTCGACCTGCATTTCCACGACACCGTTGCAGGCGGCGACTGGCTTTGCGACCAGGAGGTCGTCGACTATTTTGTCGAGCACTGCACCGAGGAGATGGTCCAGCTCGAGCACTGGGGCTGTCCGTGGAGCCGGCAAGAAAGTGGTCATACCAGCGTCCGCAACTTCGGCGGCATGAGCACGGCCCGCACGTGGTTTGCCGCCGACAAGACCGGCTTCCACATGCTGCACACGCTGTTCCAGACGTCGATGAAGTACCCGAGCATCTCGCGTCTCGATGAGTACTTCGCCTGCGACCTGCTGGTAGACGACGGTCGCTGCCAGGGCTTGCTGGCGATCGAGGTCGCGACCGGCGATTTTGTTCGCGTCGAGGCACGCGCCGTCATCATGGCCACCGGCGGGGCCGGCCGCGTGTTCCGACAGAACACGAACGCCGGCATCCTGACCGGCGACGGCATGGGCATGGCGTATCGCCACGGCGTCGCGCTGCGCGACATGGAGTTCGTGCAGTACCACCCGACGACGCTGCCCGGTAGCGGCATCCTGATCACGGAAGGTTGTCGCGGCGAAGGCGGCTACCTGACCAACAAGGACGGCTATCGCTACCTGCAGGACTATGCGCTCGGCCCGGTCGTCACCGAGCCTACGCCGAAGACGATGGAGCTCGGTCCTCGCGACCGCCTCAGCCAGGCATTCTGGCACGAGCAACAGAAGGGCCGCACGATAGACACGCCGCTCGGGCCGGCCGTTCACCTTGAGCTCATGCACCTCGGACAGAAGAAGCTCGCCGAACGCCTGCCCTTCATCATGGAGCTCAGCAAGACCTTTCTCGGCATCGATGCGGCCAGCCAGGCCATTCCCGTCTGCCCGTCGGTGCACTACACGATGGGCGGCATCGCCGCGGACGGCACGACGGCGACCGCGCTGCCCGGGCTGTTTGCCTGTGGCGAGTGTTCCAGCGTCGGCATCCACGGCGCCAACCGACTCGGCTCGAACTCACTCGCCGAGCTGGCCGTGTTCGGCAAGCTGGCGGGAGAGAACGCCGCGGCGTTCGCTCGCGAGCAGGCGCCGACGCGGTCGCTTGAGCGGGCCGCCAGTGAATCCGAGGCGAGTGCGCTCGCTATCCTATCGCGGCAAGACGGCACCGAGCGCCTGGCGAGCATTCGCGACGACATGACGCAGGCAATGAGTGACGGGATCGGCATTTACCGGACAGCAGACGGCATGCAGGCAACCTGCGATGTACTGGACGGTCTCGTCGATCGGCTCGCACACGTCCGGCTCGACGACAGCAACCGCGCATTCAACACCGAGTGGCTTGGCGCCATCGAGCTTGGCTTTTCGCTCGACGTTGCCAGGGCCATGGCCTACTCGGCGCTTAACCGTCGCGAGTCTCGCGGCGCGCACGTGCGCCTCGACGAGTATGACGGGCGAGACGACCAGCAGTTTTTGAGACACACGCTTGCCGTGTTTGAAGCCGATGCGCCCCCGCGCATCGAGTACTCAAACGTAAACATCACGCGACTGCCGCCGGCCGAGCGCGTGTACGGCGCGGCAGCCAAGACAACCGGAGACCTGGCGAATGCCTGATCGCAGAGAAATCGATATCGAGGTCATGCGTTACAACCCGGAGACGGATAGCGAGCCGCACATGCAGACCTTCCGCGTGCCGTTCGACGAGGACACGTCGGTGCTGATGGGGCTGCAGTACATCAAGGACCATCTCGACGGCAGCCTGACTTTCCGCTGGTCCTGTCGCATGGCCGTGTGCGGCAGCTGCGGCAAGATGGTCAACGGCGTGCCGAAATTGTCCTGCAAGGCATTCCTGCGCGCCTACTACCCGGGCAAGCTTCGCATCGAGCCGCTCGAGCACTTCCCGATCGTTCGCGACCTGGCGGTAGACCAGACCGACTTCCTCGAGAAACTCGAGGCCGTGAAGCCCTGGATCATCCGCAAAGAAGAGAAGCCCCTGTCGGAAGGCACCTACCTGCAGACGCCGGAGGAGATGGCCGACTACCAGCAGTTTTCCAGCTGCATTAACTGCCTGCTCTGCTATTCGGCGTGCCCGCAGTACGGACTCGACAATGCATTCACGGGGCCTGCCGCGCTGTCACTGCTGCATCGCTACAACGCCGACAGCCGTGACGAGGGTAAGAGCGAACGCATGCCGCTCGTGAACTCGGAGGAAGGCGTCTGGGGTTGCACGTTGGTCGGGTATTGCTCGGAGGTCTGTCCGAAACAGGTCGATCCGGCGGCCGCGGTGAACAGGAACAAGGTGAACAGCACAATGGATTACTTCCTGCGTTTCCTGACCCCTCGCGGGGGTGTTGATTCATGACTGCGCGCAACACCTACGTTCGCCCGATGACGGGTTGGTACCGTCGCAACCCCCACTTCGTCGCGTACATGCTGCGCGAGCTGACCGCGGTGTTCCTGGCCGCGTATGCGGGCATGCTGCTGGCGGGTGTCATCGCGCTGTCACGCGGACCCGAAGCCTACGCGGCGTTTCAGGAGTTTCTTGCGAGTCCGCTGTCCGTCGGTCTTCATGTGCTGATCTTCATCGCGGCTGTGTACAACGCGTACACGTGGTTCAGGATTTCGCCGAAGGCGATGCCTCCGATAAAGCTTGCCGGCAAACGCGTACCGGACCGGGTGATCGTCGTCTCGCAATTCGCCGGCTGTGCTGGCGTGTTCATTGTCATGTTGTTGCTGGCGGGCGGCCTATGAAACGAATGAAGCGATCGAACGAGCCCATCTTCTGGTCGCTGTTCGGCGCCGGCGGTGTCGTTGCATCGATGGTGGCGCCGGCGCTGGTGTTTATCACCGGGCTCGCACTGCCGCTTGGGCTTCTGGCACCTGAAGCACTTGGCTACGAGCGCATGCGTGCACTGGTCGGCAGCCTGCCGGGCGCGCTACTCCTGTTCGTCGTAATCTCGCTCACGCTTTGGCACACCATGCACAGGATCAACCACAGCCTGCACGATGTCGGAATCAATGCAGGCCTCGCGGGCAAAGTGGTTTTCTACGGGCTCGCCTTCGTCGGCACGGTGGCTACCGCCTACTTCCTGTTCGTGGCGCGCCGATAGCTACGGCGTATCCGCGCGATTAGCTTTGGCCCATCGCGTCCGACGCTGCCTTCAGTCTGCGCTCCAATTCATTGACGCGTTCCGCAAGCTCTCCCGCAACAGTCGTTGAACCACCAGGCGCCTGCTTTTCAGCCCGCTTGCGCCCAAACCTGGCGTAGCCTAGTGACAGCGTGACGATGAGCGCGAAGGCCATGACCCAGAATCGTGCCTGCGATGCGCCCGAAGCAAGGATCCAACCGGTGCCGTAGAGCATCGTGAATACACCGCCCAGCAGTAACCCGTTGCCGATCACTCGAATCCGGTCTGCAAAGATAAACGACGTGCCCATCACGAGCGTCGCGAGCACGACGAGGATAATGCTGGTCGTGCGGGCCCAGGCCTGTCGGATTTGCTCTTTCTCTGCTTCAGTTTCTCGCAGCTGCTCTTTCAGCGACGCAACCAGGGCCTCCTCGTCCTCGGTCAGGCCTTCTGCGCCGCGACCCTCGAGGATCATCTGCTGATTGTCCCAAAGCAGCCGAATCTCCTTGTCGTAGGCCTGCAGTTCATCAGGAAAGAACGTGTAGACACCCACGCCGATGAAAGCCGTGACCATCAGACCGAGAAAAAACGCGAAGATGAGCGGAAGTGCGGCGTGTTGTTGTCTTGACGTAGCCATAGTCAATCCTCCTCAGGTCACCGAGGCGGCGCGACTGTGGACAGCGATCGTCCTGGAGGTCTGTGCAGTTACGCATAGCTGCGGCACGCTCGCACGGCGACCTACCGGCTAAACATAGAAGGCGATTTGCGATTGCACAATTCGTAGCGACCGCAGTCCCCGCCCTTTCGCACTTTGACCTGTGGTACCAGACCGATCGAACACCCCCTTTCCCGCTTTGTAACATTCTCCGCCGTGCCGCGGTCTGGTTGGCAAAGGGCAGCTCAGCCTGCCTTCACCCTTTAGGAGATATCGATGACTGAGAAAACGAGAAACATCCTCTTGATCGGCGGCACCCTGGTGCTTGCGGCCGTCTACCTCATGTTTGGCGCCGGCAAGTTCATTGATCCAGCCACCTGGAACGCCAAGTTCGAGAACTGGGGCATACCGCTGTGGTTTGTACCGGTCTCTGGCGCGCTCGAAATTGCCGGTGCGATCGGCCTGCTGATTCCGACCGTACGTGGAGTCGCCGGCTATGCGCTGGCGGCGTTCATGGTGGGCGCGGTGGCAACACACGTAGTGCACGCCGAGATTGTCA
>JASJBE010000075.1 GCA_030066655.1 Woeseiaceae bacterium
TTCCAAAGAGGACCGAAGATGTTAACCAGAGCACTGTTATTACTGTCATTCGTATTCGCCACCGCGTATGCGGCCAATGACGAGCTCGCACCCGTTTCCAGCCTCAAAGTCGATCTCGACAAGGTAGTCGAGCATCGAACCGTAACGCCTGTAGACGGGATCACCGTTGCCGGTCAGCCCGATGAGGAGATGCTCGATATCTTCGCGGAGAACGGGTACGCAGCGGTAATCGACCTGCGCGGCCGTAACGAGGACCGCGGATTCGACGAGGCGCAGGTCGTTGAGGAGCTCGGTATGACCTACGTCGAGCTGCCGATCGAGGGTCGGGATGCCGTCAACTTTGAGAACGCGGCGAAGCTTACGGAAATCCTCAGCCAGTATGACGCGCCGGTGCTTGTGCACTGCGGCAGCGGCAACCGCGTCGGCGCCTTACTGGCGCTGGGCAAAGTACAGGATGGCGTGTCGGAAGAAGAGGCACTCGAGTACGGCCGGTCGGGTGGGCTCACCAGGCTCGAGGGGCTGGTCAGGGAACGGCTGGCAGAGGAGGGCGTGGCGGAGAAGGCAGAGTAACAATGGCGGAGGCCGCCAACGCCGGGATGCGCCTGAATGCGGATTTCGATCAGCGCGTCGTCGTTCGCCCCGACGACTATGACTGGGTGCCGTCTCCGGCGCCCGGCGTGACTCGCATGATGCTCGACCGGATTGGTGACGAGGTCGCGCGTGCGACCTCGCTTGTCCGCTACGAAGCCAACAGCCGGTTTCCTCGGCACACCCACGGTGGCGGGGAGGAGTTCCTCGTCCTCGAAGGCGTGTTCGCTGACGAGGACGGCCGTTACGGCGTCGGCAGCTACATCCGGAACCCGATAGGCACGGCGCACACGCCGTCGATCGGGCCGGAGGGCGCGCTGATATTCGTCAAGCTCCACCAGTTCTCGAAGGCGGACAGTGAGCAGAAGGTCATCGACACGTTGCAGGGAGAATGGCAGGCAGGCCTCGTCGAAGGCCTGTCGGTTATGCCGTTGCACACTTTCGAGAATGAGAATGTCGCGCTGGTGAGATGGGCGCCGAACACGCAGTTCAGCAGCCACCAGCACTGGGGCGGAGAGGAAATCTTCGTCATCGAAGGCACGTTTTATGACGAACACGGTGCCTATCCCGCCGGCAGCTGGCTTCGCAGCCCACATGGCAGCAGCCATGAGCCGTATACAAAGGAAGACGGCGCATTGATCTTCGTCAAGACGGGACATCTGACCGAGGCCTGATGTTGCTTGACCGGCCGGGAAGTTTTTCGGCGGGGCCAAAAAGCTCATGCAACTTGCGTACCGAATTCTGAACCAATATGGTGGTGCTCTGGCGTTTAATCGTTTGGGTCTGGTAACCGGGGGGTACAGGGGCAATGCGCGGAGTCGTTTACGTGAGCGAGGCACTCGTTTACTTCGACAAAATGGCGCTTGAGAGTCTCGCTGCGGAAGCGGCCGCCCTGAACTTTGATCGCGGCATTACCGGCTACCTCTATTTCGAAAAGGATCGTTTCGTCCAGTACGTCGAAGGCGACGACGACATCATCGACGAACTGATGGAGACCATTCGTCGAGACAAGCGACACCGGGTGCTTCACACCGTCGTCGAGCACGACCTGAAAGAACGCCGTTTCCCTTCCTGGCACATGCGACAGCTGCACAGGAAGGAGCTGCTGGACGTCAAGCTCGAGCATCTGCTCACCGATTACCTCGTGTACCTCGATTCGAAAGTCGACACGGAAGACGATCCAGCCGATGACGAGGACCTCGAGTCGAAGTATCCGACCCTGATATGGGGCATGGTCAATCGACTGTCTGATCTGCGCGGCAAGCTCGGGGCTTACTGACCTTCCAGCTGCTCAAGTGGCGATAGCTTCGGCATAGCTTTCGCATCGAGACTAATCCCGGTTGATATCGCCGCATTCTGGGTCGATGCCTTCACGTTTTCGCCGCTCGTGTTCAGTCAGCAGTGCGTCTGCCGCGGCTATCGCGCCGGAACTTGCGAGCGATGACAGGTAAATGGCGACCGAGTCCGGGTAACGATAGAGTTCCTCGGCGCGAAAGGCCGGCGGGGAGTCGAAGAGTGCTGAGACCCGCGGGCTATCTTCCGGATCTCCTGATGCGATGAGTGCATCCGCCTGCAGGCGCATCGCGTTTGAGCGGACCTTTTCCCGCGTCGCGATTCGGCTGACATGCTCGCCGTAGGCAACGCACGAGCTCAGCCACACCGCATTTTTCGCGGACATCTCCTTGCACATCTGCTCGTACAGGACGCGTGAGCTCGGGTAGAACGTAGACACCGCGATTGCGAGAAAGTAGCCGACACGGTCTGACAGACCGCCTACAACATCGATGCTGGTCTTCGCACTCATGATGTTCTCCAGCCAGTAGTCGTTCACTTCGTAGGCGATGACCGCCGGGTCAAGCGCAGCCCTGGCGCGCTTGGGGTCTCCGATCGAGTGGTAGTAGCCGGCGGCCCTGATCCAGACCAGGCTGTTTTGGGAATCGACCGCGATCAGCTGCTCCAGCCAGTCTTCGATCGGACACGCCGAAAACTCACGATTCGCAAGGCACATGTTGACGGCGGACCACAGGAAATGCGGGGACGTAATCGGCTGCTGCAGCTCGCGAGCGAACAGTGCGATGCCATCGTCGTAGTTGTCGAGCAACTGCGCAGCGAAAACCTTCAGCTGCAGGTTCGAAGAGTCCATCCAGTCCCACCTTGCCTGTTGCACGACCTGGTCAGCAAGATCCTCTGTCAGCACCTCGGATTCCAGCCGCGTCATCTGTTCGCGATAGATCTCGGAGCAGTCTTCACTCGACACGTCTGGCACGGCCGGCTCGGGCTCGGGGCCGGGTTCGGTCAGCACGGTGCCATCGTCGTCTTGCTGCAGGGCCGCCAGTTCAACGCCTGGCGGCTGCGCGACGTCCCGATAGGGCGGAGACGTTTCCCGTTCGTCCTTCACCAGGATGTAAGCGGCAAGCGCGACCAACAGGAAGAGGGCAATGACAACAGTCTTGCGCATTGACCAAACACTACAGGACAGCGTGATAAGCCAATAGCACCGTACCGAGTGCCAGAATCTGCGCGCACCGCCGAGATATGCGGCTGGCAGGATTGTCGTCGACTGCAGACGATCGACAGGCAGCGAGTGACCAGGCGGTTGTTCGTTGCGATTGTTTGGTTAACTATGCAAGGAGGCAAGTATGAACAAGCAAATAGCAGGCTTTGCTGCGCTGGCGGCAGCGATCGCCCTGGCTGCGGTGTTACTGCTGCAGCGCGACCACGCCAGTGAGGTGGCAGCGTATCCACCGGAACCGGTACTGAGTGAGCCGTCGTCGACCGCGGCTCAGCATCGGCACGACGACACAAAGGACGATACCCGTCAGGCGGCTGTCGACGATGATTCCGAGACGGAGATCGTTATGGGGCTCAGGGTGCGCAAGGACCGCAACTGCACCGTCAGGCAGCACATGGTCGATCTCGGCAACGGGCTGGTCACCGACGCGTATTCCTGCGATCCGCCCGACATTGAGGAACCGTTTGCCGGTCACAGTGACGCGGACCTGTGGGTGTTGTCCTACAGTGACGCCGCCGCAGCCGAAGCGCTGGGCAAGCGATTGCTCTTCCAGCAGCAAGAGGGTGCCGCGAACGAGTTGATGCTGCGTGCCGTGGCGCTACAGCCGGACAATGTGCAGCCGTTGCTGTACCTGATGTCCCAGACGGGCTCGCTCCGAGGGGACGCTCCGGGCGCGCGTTCGGCGGTCGGTAAGGCGTACATTATCACGAGGACCGCGGGCCATTTCGACCCGAGCGTGACCACGCGCTGGCTGCAGGAAGATCTGGTCGACTACCGCTTCATGCCCGAAGACATCGAGCGACTCGACAAGATCGTCGACGGGAACCTGGAGCGCATGCGCAAGGTGCAGATCGAAGTATTCGGTGAAAGCCGGATCGGGGAGGCGTTGTGATGACTGTTTCCCTGAAGACCGTTGGCTTGACCCTGATCGCCTGCGTGGCGATTTTTTTTGGCAAGACTTCGATGGCCGATGAATGGCCTCATTTTGACTGCGAAGACTGCCGGGATATATCGGAACATCCGGAGGATGCCAGGAACTTCTCGGTCAATCTCATTTATGGCAGAGACAGCTCCCTGTCATTCGACAATACGCGCTTTTACCTGTCCGACAACTTCGGCAATACGATCATCGTCGATATCAATGCGGAATACATCTTCGACCCGTTCGACTATCGATTGTTCGACGAGTTGTTCGTCGAGGACTTGATCATCCAGATCGTCCTGCTCTATCCCAACGGCGATCTGTTCAACTTCAAGTACACGGCCAAGCTGCTGGATCCCAACGGCGTGTTACCCGTCCCGGCCGAAGCGCCAACGCAATCAGGCTCGTCGTCGGGCGATGGCACCGGTTCGTCGGGGGGGCCACCCGGTAGTGACGAGGAGGACGCCTGGGACGATCAGGACGACTACTGGGCGGATTGGGAGGAAGCCTGGGGAGGCTGGGTCTGTCGGCCGGATTACTCGCATCCCAACATCACCGGAGTCATCTGCAGCCGGCCCTGATAGCGCACGCGCGTGAGTCGCCCGATGCGGCTCACGCCATTGCTGCGAAGCCATGCGTCCTGCGCTAAGGTAGCGTGAGACGTTTGCATCGAGTGGAGCTGATGTCGGTAGCGCGTATATCCTGGGCGGCCATATTCCTGTCGGTGCTGGTCTGGTCCGGGATCAATCCTCACGACTACCCGACGTGGGGGCTCGAGGTATTCCCCGCCGTCGCCGGTGCGGCGATACTGCTTGCTACGCTAAAACGATTTCCGCTGACCACGCTCGTCTATGTGTTGATTCTCATCCATTGCGTCATCCTGATGGTCGGTGGTCACTACACTTACGCACTCGTTCCGCTCGGGGAGTGGTTCCAGGAACTGATTAACGGCAGTCGCAACGACTACGACAAGCTCGGACACCTGGCGCAGGGGTTTGTGCCGGCAATGATTGCGCGAGAGTTGCTGATTCGTCTGAACGTCGTACGCACACCCGCCTGGCGAAATTTCCTGATCGTCTGCGCATGCCTCGCGATCAGCGCGTTTTACGAGCTGATTGAATGGTGGGTAGCACTCTTGTCAAAGGAAGCGGCCGATTCATTTCTTGGCACACAGGGTTACATGTGGGATACGCAGTCCGACATGGCGTGGGCGTTGTCGGGTGCGATACTGGCGCTGCTCACCCTGAACCGCTGGCACGACAAACAACTGGCTGATCGGGGGTACGTCCAGGCACAGCAGCCATAGACGAACCCGGAGCAGGGTGGTTGTTCGGCAACCTGGCATTTTTCAAAGAAACCAAAGTGGTTATCACTCAACAGCATCCGTAATAGCCCGGATACCCGTCTTTTGCCGCCTGTTTAACACTGGCTGAAAATCACAAGCATCCGCGGCAAATGGCAAGCATCGACCTGACCCAACGCGCCGACCTGACGCAACACGCCCGAGGTACGGGTGCCTTACGGACAAGGCGTCCTGACTACGTCGACTTTCTTCCACCCTGCAACGACGCCTGTCCGGCTGGTGAGAATATCCAGGCATGGCTCGCGCTGGCCCAGGCCGGTGAACACGAGGCGGCCTGGCGAGAGATCGTCAGGAACAATCCGCTGCCGTCCATTCACGGCCGCGTCTGCTACCACCCCTGCGAGGACGTGTGCAACCGCGCGTTCACGGACAGCTCGGTCAGTATTCACGCCGTGGAACGCTTCCTTGGCGATCTCGCCCTCGAGAATGACTGGCAATTCGAGAAGCCAGCGACGCAGACCGGCAAGAAGATCCTGATCATCGGCGCCGGGCCGAGCGGCCTGTCGGCGGCCTACCACCTCGCTAACTTTGGGCACTCAGTCGAAATCCGTGAGGCGGGCCCGATCGCCGGCGGCATGATCCACTTCGGTATCCCCGCCTATCGTATGCCGCGGGACGAGCTGCAGGCGGAGATCCGTCGCATCGAGAATCTCGGTGTGAAGATCACGCTCAATCATCGCGTCGAGGACGTGCTGGCCGAAAAAGAGGCAGGTGGTTTCGATGCCGTATTCGCCGCAGTCGGTGCGCACATCAGCAAGAAAATCGAGATACCGACTCGCGATGCCGGCAAGATTCTCGATGCCGTCAGTTTCTTAAGCCAGGCGAACGAAGGTGAGCCGCCGGCACTGGGTCGCCGGGTCGCCGTCTACGGCGGTGGCAATACGGCGATGGATGCGGCCCGAACGGCGCAACGCCTCGGTGCGACCGAGACGATGATCATCTACCGGCGCGATCGCAGCAGCATGCCGGCCCACGATTTCGAGGCGGACGAGGCCATCGAAGAGGGCGTCAAGATCAACTGGCTGCGCACGATCAAGGAGATCGACAAGTCCACGTTCAAGGTCGAGGTCATGGAGCTCGATGAGAACGGTCGCCCGCAGCCGACGGGGCGTTTCGAGGAGTTAGAGGCGGATTCGTTGATCCTCGCCGTTGGTCAGGACACGGACACCGAGTTCCTCGAGAAGGTGCCCGGGATCGAGTTCGAGTGGGGCCACACCGTCGTCGTCGACGACAACATGATGACCGGCCATGCGGGCATCTTCGCCGGCGGCGACATGGTGCCCGACGAGCGTTCGGTCACAGTCGCTGTCGGTCACGGCAAGCATGCGGCAAGGCACATTGATGCGTTCCTGAACGATACGAGCTATCAGCGCGGCACGCGCCATCCGATCATCGGCCACGAGCGCCTGCACCTGTGGTACCGGACCGACGCGCCGCAGGTCGAGCAGGATCGACTGCCACCGGAGGCACGAACAAGCGGCTTCGACGAGATCCTGAAAAACCTGACGGAAGATGAGGCGCTGTTCGAGGCCAGGCGCTGCCTGTCGTGTGGCAACTGCTTCGAGTGTGACGGCTGCTATGGCGCCTGCCCCGAGGGCGCCATCATCAAACTCGGTCCCGGCAAGCGCTACCAATTCAATTTCGATAAGTGCACGGGATGTGCCGTCTGCTATGAGCAATGTCCCTGCCACGCCATCGAGATGATCGACGAGCCCGGCGAAGGAGCTACGGCATGACGGAAAAACGTGCGATGGAGGGCAACGAGGCGGTTGCGCGCGTTGCTTACTCGGTCAGCGAAATCTGTTCGATTTACCCGATCACGCCGTCGTCACCGATGGCGGAGCAAGCCGACGTCTGGTCGGCCGCCGGCAAGGAAAACATCTGGGGGCAGATACCGGACATCATCGAAATGCAAAGTGAGGGCGGTGCGGCCGGCACGGCGCACGGCGCGCTGCAGACCGGCGCGCTGACGACGACGTTTACCGCGTCGCAGGGCCTGATGCTGATGCTACCCAACATGTACAAGATCGCGGGCGAGCTGACGCCCGCGGTGTTCCACGTGGCCGCGCGTTCGCTGGCCGCGCAGGCGCTGTCGATCTTCGGCGACCATCAGGACGTTATGGCAGCTCGCACGACCGGCTTTGCGCTGATGGCCTCGTCATCCGTGCAGACTGCGCAGGACCTTGCGCTTGTCAGTCATGCCGCGACGCTCGAGGCGCGCATTCCGTTCCTGCACTTCTTCGACGGCTTCCGGACGTCGCACGAGGTCGACAAGATCGATCTCATCAGCGAGGCCGAGACCCATGCGATGATCAACGACGGCCTCGTGTACGAGCATCGCTCGAGGGCGCTGAACCCGGATAACCCGTTCATTCGCGGCACGGCTCAGAATCCGGATGTCTACTTCCAGGGCCGCGAAAGCGCGAACAATTTCTACGACCAGACGCCGGGAATCGTGCAGAAGGTCATGGACCAGTTCGCCGACGTCACCGGGCGCCGCTACAAGCTCTTCGACTACCACGGTGATCCCGAGGCCGAACGCATTATTGTGCTGATGGGCTCCGGCGCTGAGACGGTCGAACAGACGATTGATGCGCTGCCGGACAAAGGCGTCGGCATGATCAACGTACGTCTGTTCCGGCCGTTTTCGGCGAAGCACCTGCTGGCGGTGCTGCCGGAGAGCGTGAAGTCAATTGCCGTGCTGGATCGCACGAAGGAGCATGGCGCGAGCGGCGAGCCGCTGTACACAGACGTCGTCACGGTACTCGCCGAGGCCGTCGCGTCCGGCGCGCGTAGCACGATGCCCAAGATCATCGGCGGACGTTACGGTCTGTCGTCGAAGGAGTTCACGCCGGCGATGGTCCGGGCCGTGTTCGATGAGCTTCGAAAGGACGAGCCGAAGAACCATTTCACGATCGGCATCAATGATGACGTAACGTACACGAGCCTCGACTACGACGCGTCCTGGAATATCGAAAATCCAAAGGCGACGCGGGCATTGTTCTTTGGTCTGGGCGCGGACGGCACCGTCGGCGCTAACAAGAACAGCATCAAGATTATTGGCGAGAACACGGACCTGCACTGCCAGGGCTACTTCGTCTACGACTCGAAGAAGTCAGGATCGAGAACGGTGTCACACCTGCGCTTCGGACCGGAGCCGATCCACGCGCCTTACCTGATCCAGTCAGCGAACTTCATCGCGTGCCACCAGTTTGACCAGGTCAACAGGATCGAGCTCCTGAAGGACGCGGCGGAGGACGCCGTGTTCCTGCTCGACAGTCCCTATGGGCCCGACGAGGTCTGGGATGAGCTGCCGAAGCCGGTGCAGGAAATCATCATCGACCGGAAGCTGAGCGTCCACGTCATCAACGCCCGCGCCGTCGCCAAAGAGGCCGGCATGGGCAAACGCATCAATACGATCATGCAGGCCTGCTTTTTTGCCCTGTCCGGTGTGCTGCCGAGAGACGAGGCAATCCAGCAGATCAAGAAGGCGATCGAGAAGACCTATCGCTCCAAGGGCCAGGACGTCGTCGACCAGAACTTCGCGGCGGTCGATTCAGCACTCGATCACCTCTACGAGGTCAAGGTACCGGCGAAGGTCAGCAGCGATCGACCGCTGAATGCCGTCGTGCCGCCGCACGCGCCGCCTTTCGTACGCGAAGTGACGGCAGAGATCATGCGCGGCCATGGTGACGAGCTGCCGGTCAGCGCGTTGCCGGTCGACGGCACTTACCCGAGCGCAACCGCGCAGTTCGAGAAGGGCAACGTCTCCGATCGTATACCGCTGTGGGATGCGGATCTGTGCATCCAGTGCGGTAACTGTTCCTTCGTCTGCCCGCACAGCGTTATCCGCGCGAAGTTCTACCACGAGAGCTCGCTCGATAATGCGCCGGAAGGCTTCGCGACGGCGCCGATCAGCGCGCGTGGCTTCCCGGAGACGCGCTACTCGCTGCAGGTCTACGCAGAGGACTGCACCGGCTGCACGCTGTGTGTCGATGCCTGTCCGGTCCGCAGTCCCGATGACCCCGAGGTTCGAGCGATCAACATGACCGACAAGGCGCCGATCCTCGACAAGACCCGAAAGGACATCGAGTTCTTCGAAACGCTGGACTTCAACGATCGTGCGGCCGTCGAATTCTCGTCGGTGCGCGGCGCACAGTTCCTGCAGCCGTTGTTCGAGTTTGCCGGCGCCTGTGCCGGTTGCGGCGAGACGCCGTATGTCCGATTACTGTCACAGTTGTTCGGACCGCGTCTCATGGTCGCGAACGCGACGGGTTGCTCGTCGATCTATGGCGGCAACCTCCCGACGACGCCGTGGGCCAAGAACGCAGAGGGCAGTGGCCCTGCCTGGTCCAACTCACTGTTCGAAGACAACGCGGAGTTTGGGCTGGGCATGCGTATTGCGGCCGACCATCACATGGCGATCGCCAAGCAGATGGTCGAAGAGCTGGTGCCGGAGATCGGAGAGGAACTCGCCGATCAATTGATTAATGCCGGCCAGACGATCGGCAGTGAGATCCGCGCACAGAGGCGGCGCGTCAAAGAGCTGAAGGAACGCCTCGAGGCGGTCACGCGCGAGCGCGAGAGCCCGAAGGCCGAGGCGCTACTGTCGATCGTGGACCACCTGGTGCGCCGCAGCATCTGGCTGGTCGGCGGGGATGGCTGGGCGTACGACATCGGCTCCGGCGGTCTGGACCATGTGCTCGCCAGCGGTCGCAACGTCAACGTGCTGGTCATGGATACCGAAGTGTATTCCAACACCGGCGGTCAGATGTCCAAAGCCACGCCGTTGGGCGCGTCGGCGAAGTTCGCGTCGGCCGGCAAACGCATCGGCAAGAAGGATCTTGCGCTGCAGGCGATCTCGAGCGGCAACGTCTACGTCGCGCAGGTCGCGATGGGCGCGAACCCGCAGCAGACGCTGCTCGCGATGCGCGAGGCCGAGGAGTACAACGGACCGTCGCTGATCCTCGCCTACAGCCACTGCATCGCGCACGGCTATGACCTGAAGGACGGGCTCAAGCAACAGGCGCTGGCTACCGCGAGCGGTTACTGGCCGCTGATTCGCTACAACCCTGCGCTCAGGGCGGCCGGCAAGAAACCGTTCGTACTCGACTCGCCACGTCCGACGATTCCGCTGCGTGAATACGCCTACAACGAGAATCGCTACAAGGTGCTCACGAAGACGAATCCTGAAGAAGCCGAGCGCATGATGCAGATGGCGCAGGAGACCGTCGACCGTCGCTGGCAGACCTACGAGCATTTGTCCCAGCAGGAGCCGACCAAGTTCGAGCATGCGTGGTAGATTCGGGCAATCCATTAAGGAGTGCCTGAATGATACTGTCGCCTGAACAACAGAAGCTGGTCGCCCGTGCGCGGTCGGAACTGAAGACCTGGCGTTTCACGCGCTGGGTAACGCTGTCCCTCGCCTTCTTTGCCTTCGGTGTAGCCATCGATCTGCAGTTCTCCGGCTCGGGCTCCGTATTCGGCATTGATTCGGTCGTCATTCTTCAGGCCGTTCTGAGCGCTGTGGGGCTGCAGGGCATTGTCTCCACCGTCCAGAACTGGGACAACGAGAGAGCTCGCTTGTTGGTTCACCTCGCGGAAGACAAGACTGAAAAATAGCGGGCGTCGCGTAACCCGGGCGTTTTCGGAACCCGGGGTTTCACGGAAAGAGACTTGGAGTTGGGCTGGCGGCCTGCTTACCTGGTAATCCGAAACGCTGCCACTGCTACGCTGCCGCTCCTGGCTGGGTTATCTGAGACGTCGCTTCGCTGCCTGTCGGCTCGGCGCTCCGATCGTCCGGCGGCGGCGGGTCCATGTCAGGCCGTACGGACCAGCCAATAATGATGAGTAGAACGCAAAACAGGCTGAATGCCGTCAGTATCCAGTGTCGCTTGATCAGCTGAAACACGGCGTCCACCCATTGCACCGACAGCAGCTGATTCTGAACGGTTCATCTCTCAGATTTGGTGTCACGATCCGCCTCCGACGGTCTCAATAGCTTGGTCGGTACGTTAGCAAAAGGCGACTTACAGGTCCTGCCTGAATATGTAACTGATCGAAACGATGGCGACGAATTCAAACCGCGGTCAGCGGCAGCGCTATGCCACCCGCGCAGTCACCATTTGGCCTGATGCTATCGGAAGCGGGCCCCTGACAGACCGACTAATGCGCTTGCCAAAAGCGTCCACGGCATCCCAGTCCGTAAACTCGAATGTCTGC
>JASJBE010000064.1 GCA_030066655.1 Woeseiaceae bacterium
CGAGCTGGCGCAGCTCGAGGCCGAAGCGGCTGCCGAGCGCGAGATCTGGCAGTCCACGTCGCCGGACAGGCCAATTCCGGACTTGCGCGCACGCGCGGCCTGTCCGCTGTGAAGCCTGGCTTCGGCCGCGGCAATCTGTGGCACGCGTGCGCGCAAGTCCGGAATTGGCCTGTCCGGCGACGTGGACTGCCAGATCTCGCGCTCGGCAGCCGCTTCGGCCTCGAGCTGCGCCAGCTCGCTGCGAGCGACTTCGATGTCGGCCAGCGTCCGTTCGACGGCGAGCTCATAATCGGCCGGATCGATGCGAAACAGGACGTCACCCTTGGCGACCACGGCGCCGGGCCGGAAGCCGGGTGCGACTTCGATGACACGGCCCTCGACCTGAGGAATGATGCTCGTGATTGTGCGAGCTTCGACGACGCCGTTCAGTTCGACGAGCGGCGAGAACGCCGTCTGGACGGGCTGAACCACGGTGACTTCGACCTGCTCTGAGACCGAGCGAGGCCGAATGTCGCGCTCGTCAGGTTTGAGCGATGCAGAAAGCATCACGGCCGATCCGACGACCGCGACGACAAAAACGAGCTGAAACGCCCCCGCGTGGCGTTTGATCAATGAAGCCATGAGAATGCACCTTTATGAGCCACCATGGTGACGCATATGGGCCGCGGGGTCTGTTTCGTGTTGTAACTGTGCCCGAAACTGTGCTCAGGAGCCCAGTGCAGCCTCGATTTCGGCGACCAGTTTGTCATCGTATGGCTGGGTGCGCGGGCTGAACTCGGTGATCACCTGGCCGTCACGGCCGATCAGGTACTTGTGGAAATTCCACGTCGGGAACGTGCCCGCCGCCTTGGCGAGGTCCGCGTAGAACGGGTGGGCGTTCTTCTCTTTCACCGTGATCTTCTCGAACATCGGGAATCGGACCTTGTAGGTCAGGCGGCAGAATTCCTGGATCTGCTCCTCTGTGCCCGGCTCCTGGCCCATGAAATCGTTGGACGGGAAGCCGAGAACGACAAGGCCCTTGTCGCCGTACTCGCTGTAGAGCTTCTCAAGGCCGTCGTACTGAGGCGTGTTGCCACACTTCGACGCCGTGTTGACCACGAGCAGCACCTTGCCGGCATACTCATCGGCCAGGTTGACGACCTCGTCGGAGGCCAGGCGGCGGAAGTCCTGATCAAGCAGCGCGTCCTCTGACGCGATAGACGTAGTGACAGACATAAGCAATAGAATCCCAATTAGTTTCTTCATAACTCTCTCCGTTCAGGCCGGCGGCCCGACCATGGATCTAAAATACGTAGGTAATGATCGCGAGCCCCTTGACGACAACGTCATCGTCCACGATGGGGCTGCGTGTGACATCGTCGTCGAGCTGCTCGGCCGCGATGTTCGCGATGATGCGCCAGTTGTCGCCAAGCTCGACGAAGAGGCCAAGGCCGGCCTCGATACTGGTCGTATTGCCCAGATCGTAGGCGGGCCGGTCCGTGGTAGCCGCGGCGGCCGCCACGCCGAAGTCGTGGTTACTTAAGTCGCTGCTCAGCCAATTGTAGGCGACTTGCGGCACAAGCGTAGCCGGGCCCAACGGGAAGCCCCGAGAGAGGCGTATGTTGCCCATACCGCCGCCGACGCGGTCGAGCGCATCATGCTGGTACAGCGCCTCGAGCTCAAAGCCCTCGCTGATTTCATACTGCAGGCTCAGGCCCGCCATTAGCAGGCCTTCTCGATCTCCGAGGCCAGCCAGCACCGGGCTGTCGGATTCTTCGTAGGCGCCGATACGATACTCAGCGGCCGCTGCAAGCCTGAGTTTGCCGCTGCCGGCGATGCCGTAGCGCAGCGCGGGTCCGAACCACTGCAGCCGTTCGCCGACGTAGGTGACGGCCGGAATGACCCGTGTGACGTTCTCCGTCGAGTCCACGTAAGGACTGCCGCGCCCGATCATGCCGATACCGAGTCCGACGAGGCCGCGCTCTCCGAGCACCCGATCCATACCCATGTTGAGCGTGACTTCGCTGCCCGGCGCCAGGTTCACGCTGGCGCGTACAAAGCTCGGCGGGCCCTTGGGCTGGTAGTTGTTCGAGATCGCCAGCGGCTCTTTGGGGATACCGATGAAGTTCTTGTCGATGCGGCCATTCGCGTTGACGTCGTAGTAAGCGAGAATCGCCACGTCGCCGTTCGGGACGTCATTGAGTCGGTACGGACCTTCGCCTGCGGCCGACAACACGTACTCTTTCGCCGGGTCTCGCAGGTCACCGAAGGCATCGGGCGCATCGTAGACCTGTACGATCAGAGTACCCTCGGAGGGCGCGTCGGCCAGACGCAACTCGATGGTCGCTGCGTCGGCAGCCAGCGTCGCCAGCAAGGCAGCAGCGAACAGTGTCAGGCGTGATGTCAGGGTCATGTCGGCTCCGAATCTGGAGCGTGAGAATGACCGATATACCCTGCAAGGTGTGTATCGACTTGTAACGATGCCGGGTGGCATTGGCCGGGCATCGCATCCAGTCTTGCCTGTAGCCGACCAACCAAAATGCGCTCCAGAACGCGGATGCCGTCAGTGTGCCCATGTTGCTCCGCTTGCCTCGCGCCAAAGTAGGTTTTGTTAAGTTGTCCATGGGTTTCTCAGATCATTGTCTTCTTGCTGGAAGGGCAGCGACGCCTGATTCCCACCGGCCCTACCGAGCTTGCGCAACGGTCAACCAGCGTAGTCGGCACTCACCAAGGGTCCCGACGCATGCATTCGTCGAACAGGCGACAGCGGCAGCGTGTGAATGTCGCAGTAGTTCCATTTTGTGGCCTGCTGAAGCATGCTCGTGACATGGACAGGACCTATTTGTTTCCTCCCTTTCGGAGGCCCGCTGCGCTCGTTAGCGGCACAGCGCAGCTATTCCCTGTAAATCGAATCTTCTGCGTTGCCAAGAACTACCAGGCACACGCGAAAGAGATGGGCACGACGGTCGACAAAGGTGCACAGAGTCCCAGCTATTTCCAGAAGAACCCGGTGAACCTTGTCGCCTGCAGGTCTGAGATCGACTATCCGCCGGGCACGTCGGATTGTCACTACGAGATGGAGCTTGTTGTCGCCATTGGGCGGCCAGGTTTTGAATTAGCTGAAGAAGACGCCAGCGAACTCATCTTCGGCTACGCCTGCGGTCTCGACATGACACGACGCGATCTCCAAAGACAAGCAAAGGACCAGGGTGGACCCTGGGACGCGGCGAAGGACTTCGAGCAGTCAGCGGTGCTGTCGCCCATCGTTCCGATGTCCGACACGGGAGTCCTCGATGCCGGTCGCATCGAATTGCGACTCAACGGCGAGACGAGGCAGTCGTCCGACCTGTCGAAGATGATCTGGAGCGTTCCGGAAATCATCTCCGACCTGTCACGCCTTTATCACCTCGAGCCCGGCGACCTCATCTACACCGGGACGCCCGAGGGCGTCGGCGCTGTTGCTGCGGGCGATCTTCTCGAGGGATCGATCGAGCGGGTTGGCAGCCTCTCGCTGCGTATCACTGCTTCCTGACCGGAACATCCTGCAGGTTCTCGGCGCGCTTGGTCGCCGTCACGATGATCTGTTCGAGTTCAGCACTCGATGCGCCGGACGAAACAATGAGAAGCAGCGCGAAAGCGATGCCGGAGGTTCGAGCAGGTGTCATTGCCGATCCGTACGTATCGCTACGATACGATTTCGAGCCGTTGAAGAAATTCGCGCTAGCCCACGAGTCTATTTTCCGTTGCCGACCTTGTCGAGCGCTGCCGACGTCGGCAGGGCCCGGGGCATCTGCGGTGCTTCGCGCGGCTGGAAATACGCAGATTCCGGGGATGCCTCGATGCCGGTTCGCCCGGTAGGATAGTTCGCATGGTCTTGCGCATCAGGGGGTGGCTGTGAATCTGACTCGTGTGTTTCTGGTTGCCGTCGTGGCCGGTCTCGTCTCGGCGTGTCCATCGGCGACGTTGGCGTCGGACGACGGAGCGTCCGATCGTGGGGCTGCGCTATTGGGACCCTTCAAGAAGAATCTGAAGGCGGCGTTGCAGCAGGGCATGATGGACGGTATCCCCACGGCAATCACCGTCTGTAAGGACGAGGCGCCTGCACTCGCGGCTGAGTACTCCGTCGGCGGCGTCGTCATGGGTCGCACCAGCCACCGACTGCGAAATCCGTCGAACACGGCGCCGTTGTGGGTCAATGCCGTCGTCGAGGGCTACCTTGAGCCCGACTCCGACCGGCAACCTGCAGTGACGAGACTCGACAACGGTCGCTGGGGCTATGTCGAGCCGATCGCGACGCAGCCGGTCTGCCTCGCCTGTCACGGCGAGCCGCTGGCGCCGGACGTCGCAGAAACGATTGCGGCCGAGTATCCGGACGACCAGGCGACCGGATTCAAGGTCGGTGACCTGCGAGGCGTCTTCTGGGTGGAATTTCCCGGCGAGCAAACCGCGTCGCCGGGCAGCAGTAACGGAGGTTAAGCCATGGCAAACGAGGGCTATCACGAACCTGTAGAGGAACTCTCGGACGACACGAGAGATATGCATCGGGCCATCGTCTCTTTGATGGAGGAGCTGGAGGCTGTCGACTGGTACAACCAGCGCGTCGATGCCTGCAAGGATGCCGACCTGAAGGCGATACTCGCGCACAACCGCGATGAGGAGAAGGAGCACGCGGCCATGGTGCTCGAGTGGATTCGACGCAAGGATCCGAGCTTCGACAAGGAACTGAAGGACTTCCTGTTCACTGACAAACCGATCGCGCATGACTAGCACGAGACTCCGGTGCTAATCACATTCAAGTCGAAGGCGCACGCAGACGTCGTCATGCTGGGCGACAGCGCTCGCGAACTGATACGCCTGATGGGCAAGAGTGACGCGCTGCCCAGCGCCGTCGGACCCGAAGGAATTCCCAAAGCCCTGGCGAAGCTGAAGGCGGCGCTGGCCCAGCAGGCCAGCGTTCCGGCGAGCGATGGCGATGATGGGGACGACGAGCAGGAGAGCGTCGCGCTGCACACGAGAGCCATCCCGCTGATCGAAATGCTCGAGGCGTCCGAGGAGGCCCAGGTGCCGGTCATGTGGGAGTCGGGCAAGCGGAATTACTAGCTGCTAATGGGGACATTCTGCTTTTTTCGATTGTTTGGGTACGACGCGACGCAAGCGGGGAAAAAGCAGAATGTCCCCATTAGCCCCATTAACCTCAGAGGCGCAAGCGATGCAGTGGAACGAGGTGACAAGGCTGGACCTTTCGGGCTCACGCCTGCTAATCAAAGACGCCATGACGATGCTCGATACGGGCGTTTCAGAGCCGGAGTGGCCATCGGTGACTTGTGCGCCGGGTGAGTATGTCCTCGAGATCTATGTGCCCCAACCGTTCAACGCCCATCGTGTCAGGATTCGAAAAACCGGATCGAGCCCGGAGACGGGTAACAGCATTGGCGAAGTCAGCGTTGACCACGCTTTTGTCGCCTTCGTCGACTACGAGTCTTTTCTGTCCGCCGTGCGCGCTGACGAAGAGGCCTACGAGGAATGGACAGGGATGGAGCTCGACGACGAACTCGCGGTCAATTTTTCCGGCGAGATCCCGTTCGGCGACCAGAAGCTCGTCTACGTGAAGTCGGTCGGTGGCGACGGGGTGTTTCCCGTCTTCGAACTGATCGAAGGCGATGCCACAGTCGGCATGGAATGCGTCCTCGTCGACTGAACGGGATCATTGGCATTGGGCAAGCATGAAGTCTATGCATACGGCGTCGTCTCCTCGAGCACGCTGTACCGCATCAAGGGTAAGTTTCCGCAGGCGCAAGGGTATGCGGAGATAGAGGACGTTCATCACATGACGGGAGGCGAGGCAACCAACTCGTCCATCGTCCTGTCGAGGTTGGGCGTCAGCGTGAAACTCGACGGCAACTGGCTTGGCGCAGACTCGAGTGGCGAGCGTACGAGAGCCATTCTCTCCGACTTCGGTATCGATACGTCCCGGCTGCCGCTCCGGAAAGACTATGTGGGTGTGCAGGAGGTCGTCGTCGCAGATGCGGATAGCCGCACGATATTCGGCACCTATGGACGCTTGCTCGAAAAGGCCGAGTGGAACGAGCCGGTGGCCGATGACATCGTCGGCGCTGCCGTCGTCTGCCTCGACCCGTTCTTCGTCGAGCAGGCAACGCGCGCGGCGAAGATCGCGTTCGATGCGGACGTGCCCGTCGTCACCGTGGACTGCAAGACGGATGACGAGCTGTTGAGTTTTACGTCGGCAGTCGTCATCGCGGAGTCGTTTATCAACGAGCATTACCCGGATCGGGAGGTCGAAGACCTGATCCGGGAATACCAGGCCGCAACCGACGGGCTGGTAGTCTTCACATTCGGCGACGCGCCGGTCTGGTTCGGCAGGCGAGGTGAAGCCGTCCGCCTAGTCGAGCCTCCGACTATTGACCCAGTCGATACGACGGGTGGCGGAGACGCTTTTCGCGCCGGCGTCGTGTTCGGATCCCTCAAGGGTTGGGACGACCAAAAGACCATCCGGTTTTCCGCGGCCCTGGCCGCGCTGGTTTGCACGCGATTTCCCGGCGTGCTCGACGCGCCCGGCTTAAGCGAGGTCGTCGAACTGATGGAGGGTGATGCGTCTTAGTCGCGGCTCGTGCTGAGCCCGTCAGCAACACGCGGATGCAACGCGCGCTGACCAACCAACGCTGAGTCGCGTCCGCGTCACATGGCGACGTCGATCTCGTAGAACAGCACGTACGCCGTCAGGAGCACCGCGATCCACAGCGCCGTCGATCCGATGGACCAGGCTCGTGCGAACACGCCGTTCCTGCCCGTCCCCGCGCCGAAGGCATCTTCGGCTTTCTTCTTCAGCGCTGCCGCGCGGCTGTCGAAGCCGGTCTGAAGCGTCGTGGCTGCCAGCGCCACAACGATGTAGATACCGCGGGCGGTGCGGAACAGTACGACGCGCCAGAACCAGTCCCAGTCGAGGCTGATCGTCTGCGTGCGCTTCATCAGCGGCAACAGCAGGAAGAACGCGAGCCCGGAGAACAACAGGAGCTGCAGGTAGAACAGGACCTTGCCGGCCGTGTACGGGACATACTCGACCGGGTAGGGCAGCAGGTCGTACAGCAGGCTCGGGTAGACGCCGAACAGGATGCAGAGCGCACTCAACAGCACCATGGCTGCGGTCATGTTCCACGGCGCGTCTTTCGGTCGCAGCCCTGAATCTTTCTGGAAGAACACGAACCACGGGAACTTGATGCCTGCGTGCAGGAAGACACCGGCCGACGCGGCTGCGAGCATGAACCAGACGAACACAAGACTCTGATCGGCAGCTGCCTGCGAGATCATCGTCTTGGTCGTGAAGCCGGACGTCAACGGGAAGCCGGAGATCGCCAATGCGCCGATGATGCCGCAGATGGCCGTGATCGGCATCGTGCGGAACAGGCCGCCAAGGTCGGTGCACCGGTGCATGCCGGTGCGATAGATCACGGCGCCGGCACTCATGAACAGCAGCGCCTTGTACAGGATATGCGCGAACGCATGAGAGGCAGCACCGTTCAGGGCCATCTCGGTACCGATGCCGACGGCACAGACCATGAAGCCCACCTGGTTGACGATCGAGTAGGCAAGGATGCGGCGTATGTCATTCTCGAGCAGCGCCATGATGATGCCGTACATGATCATGAACAGGCCGACGCCGACCAGCACCGGCTCGCCGGGGAACAGCATGATCAGCGCGAGCACCGCGGTCTTGGTCGTGAAGGCCGACAGGAAGACGGAGCCGGTCGGGCTGGCCTCCGGGTACGCGTCAGAAAGCCACGCCGAAATCGGCGGCGCCGCCGCGTTGATCAGGATGCCGATCAGGACCATCCATGTGTCGAAGTTCGTCGCGAGCATCGGCTGTATATCGTACGTCCCGGTGTGGACGACGATGCCCTCGATACCAACCTTCAGGATGACGCCGCCAAGCAGGTGCATGATCGCGTAGCGAATGCCCGCCGCGCGCGCAGCCGGCGTGCCACCGCACCAGACGACGACCGTCGAGAACAACGCCATCAGTTCCCAGTACAGGAACATCGTGATCAGGTCGCCGGCGAAGCTGACGCCGATGGCGCCGGCCGCGTAGATGTAGGCGGCCGACAGTTCGTACCATTTGGCCTGGCGGTAGGCGTACAGGCCGCCGCCGAACGCCATCATCGCGAATATCGTCGCGAACAGCCGCCTGACGGGATTGCCTTCGACCGGTTCGAGTGTGTAGTCGAGGAAGCCAACGGTGGCAGCGACGCCGTCCGGGATCTGCCAGATGGCCCACAGTGTCAGCAACGGTGTGCCGAGGACGAACAGTGTCCGCAGGTGACCCCTCGCGACGCCGATGAGGATTCCACCGGCGACCATGACGAGCGCTGGAGGCAGGACATCAAACATCGTCGTCCCCCCGCTCATCCTTCTGCCTTTCGTAGAAGTCCTCGTCACGCTTGAGCACGAAGCCGAGCAGCTTGGCAAACACCACCATCGCGAGGCAGGCCAGGAAACCGAAGGCGGCGCCAAAGCCGAACCAGCCGTCGATGGTGAAGTAACCCTTGATGTAGACGAAGGCCTGCGCGAGCACGGTCAATGCCAGCACGACGTAAAAACCCCACCAGAGTTTCCTGATGGTGGTGGGCCTTACGAGCCAGTGATTGTTTTGCGTGTCATGGTTCATGGAAGGGCCTGCACGAGTTGCCTTTCAAGATCGAGGACCGGGGCGTTGAAGAAGAAGAACGCGAGCGTCAGGAAAGCCGTGATCGTCAACGCGAGGACGGCGGCAAACGGCGCCTCACCGTGTTCCTTGGCGGGCGGCGTGTCTTCCTTCAGGAACCAGGCCATGTAGATGATCGGCAGGAAGTAAGCGGCGTTTAACGCCGTGCTCACGATGATGGTCGCTATAACGACGTAGTTATCCGCTTCGAATGCGCCGGCGAGGATGTACCACTTGGAGACGAATCCGCTGGTCGGCGGAACGCCGATCATGCTCAGGGCGCCGACGGTAAACGCCGCCATTGTCCACGGCATGCGCCTGGCGATGCCCTTAAGTTGGGGCAGTTCGGTTTTCTTCGAGGCCACATAGATCGCGCCGGCCGCGAAGAACAGCGTGATCTTGCCAAACGCGTGCGCAACCATGTGTACCGCAGCGCCGATCTCCGCCAACGGTTTCAGGATCGCCGTCGCCATGACGACGTAGGAAAGCTGTGCCACGGTGGAGTAGGCCAGCATGCGTTTCAGGTTCGTCTGCCGCAGCGCCACGACACTACCGGCGATAATGGTGAAGGATGCCGCGTAGACCAGCCACGCGCTGCTCGGTTCGGCGAACAGGAAGTCGACACCGAACACGTAGATGATGACCTTGATAACGGTGAACACGCCGGCCTTGACGACGGCCACGGCGTGCAGCAACGCACTGACCGGCGTCGGCGCGACCATCGCGGCCGGCAGCCATCGGTGCACCGGCATGACGGCCGCCTTACCGATGCCGAACACGAACAGGCCGAGCAGCAGTCCGACCGTCGGCCCGGCCATCTTGCCCTCGAGAATGCCACCGGGCGCGAACGTGCCGGTGCCGGCGACGGTATAGACCCAGATGATGGCCGGCAGCAGCAGGCCGATCGATGTGGTCAGCAGGACGCCCAGGTAGACGCGCGCTGAGCGGATCGTCTTATCGTCACCCTTGTGCGAGACCAGTGGGTAGGTCGAAAGCGTCAGGACCTCGTAGAACAGGAACAGCGTAAACAGGTTGTCGGCGAACGCGATGCCGACCGCGGCCGCCAGCGCAATCGCGAAGAAGATGTAGAAGCGCGTCTGGTGTTTCTCGTTGTTGCCGCGCATGTAGCCAATGGAGTAGATCGAATTGACGATCCACAGGCTCGATGCGAGTGCGGCAAACAGCATGCCGAGCGGCTCGACGCGAAACGCAATCTCGATGCCGGGCGCGAGCTCACTGACGAGCAACGATGGCCGCCCGCCCTGCATGACTTCCGGTAGCAGGCTCCACACGATCCAGGCAAGCGCGCCCGCCGTCACGAGCGTCGTCGCTTCGCGGACGTTCGGTCCGATCTTGCCGGCCGCCCCGATCGCGACGGCGCCCACGAGCGGCAAGACCAGCGCGAGCGCGATCAGATCGGCGCCCGTCATGGCGTCGGCCCCAGCAATATGTCGGCGGCCGACGACGACAGGCTGACCGGGAGCTCAGGCACGAGGCCGAAATAGATGTTCAGCAATGCGGCGGCCCAGGTCAGAACCAGCATTGCGATCGGCGCCTCGCGGACCGAGGACAGGTCGGAGGTCGGCTCGCCGAAGTAGATCGACTCGACGATGCGCCAGATGTAAACAACGGCCATCAGCGAACTGATGACGAGAACGACGATCAGCGCGATACCGAGCGAGCCCTGTTCGTAGGCCGCGGATATCAGGTACCACTTGCTGATGAAGCCGGCCGTACCCGGGATGCCAATGAGGCTGAAGCCGGACACGACCAGCGCGCCGGCCGTCCAGGGCATCTTTTTCGCCGCGCCGCCCAGCTGCGACAGGCGATAGCCGGTGCATTGCGTCGCGAGGCAGGCCACCGCCAGGAACAGCGTTCCCTTGGCCAGCGCGTGGTTGAAGATATGCAGCGTGCTCGCCGTCAGTCCCGCTATCGTGACGAGGCTGGCGCCGAGCAGGATGTAACCGATCTGCGCAATGGACGAGTAAGCCAGCAGGCGCTTGATGTCTTTCTCAAACATCGCAACGGTGGAGCCGACCAGGATGCCGAGTACGGCCAACGGCATCAGGAAGGCAGCGAAGTGGAACGCGTGTTCAACGAGGTTGCCCTGGAAGACGGCCAGGTCGAACCGCAGCAACAGGTAGATCGAGACCTTCGTACCGCAGGCGGCGAGAAACACAGTGACGGTGTTCGGCGCGTACGTGTAGGCATTGGGCAGCCAGACGTGCAACGGGAATATCGCCGCTTTCAGCGCAAGCCCGACCGTGACAAAACCGGCCGCGACGATGATCGGATTCACGTCTTCGACGCCACTGATGCGCTGCGCCATGTCCTCGAGGTTGAGCGTGCCGGTCATCAGGTAGATGAGACCGATACCAATCAGGTAGAACGTCGCACCGATCGTGCCCATGATCAGGTACTTGAAGACCGCCGGCAATGCGCGGCGATTCGACCCGCCGGCGATCAGCACATAACTGGCCAGCGACGAGATCTCCATGAAGACGAAGATGTTGAAGGCGTCCGCTGACACCGGGATACCGGACAAGCCCGCGAGCGCGAGCAGCCATGCGGAATAGAAGAGTGGCTGTCGATCGTGAGAAATGTCCGCATCAACGCTGCGCTGCCCGGCAAGCAGAGCGAACGACGATGCGCCGGTCACGATCAGCAAAACCAGCACGCTGAAGCGATCGACGGCCAGTTCGATGCCGTACGGGGCGGGCCACGACCCCATTCGGTACGTGTAGATGTGTCCGTCGAGGACACCCATTGTCATCGCGATGGCAATCGCAAACGCGAACAGGCTCGCGGCGATAGCGGCCGCACGCGCCAGGCCGGCCGGCTTCAACAGCATTACCAGCGGCGCGGTCAGCATCGGCACTATCACCTGTAGTGCCGGCAGATGATGCGCGATCGTCGTCACTTGCGGTCGCGCTCCTTGATATCGGTCTCCTCGATCGAGCCGTACTCTTCCCGGATCCGCACGACGATGCCGAGTCCGAGCGCCGTCGTCGAGATACCGACGACGATCGCGGTCAGGATCAGGACCTGCGGGAGCGGGTTGGAGTAGACGTTTTCGGCGGCCTGGAAAATCGGCGCCGTGCCGTCTTCGATCTTGCCCATCGTGATGTAAAGCAGGAACACGGCGGCCTGGAAGATCGACAGGCCGATGAGCTTCTTGACGTAATTGGGCTTGGCGATGACCGCGTAAAACCCAACCATCAGCAGCACGGCGAACACCCAGTAATAGAATAGTCCGAGCACGTTCATCAGAGCTTTCCTCGGCCGGCGAAGGCGTGGTAAACGGACAGCAGCACACCGGTCACGGTGAGACCGACGCCGAGTTCGATCAGGATGATGCCCATTTGCTGGCCTTTGACCGGATCGGAGGCGAGCACGTTGTAGTCGAGGAAGTTGCCGCCGAGCAGCATGCCGACGACGCCGACGCCCCCGTACAGCAGCGCGCCACCGGCGACGAGCCACCTCAGTGCGCCGGACGGGATCACTACCAGACAGCGTCGTTCACCTTCGAGCAGCGAGTAGAGGATGAGCGAGGCAGCGACAATCGCGCCGGCCTGGAAGCCGCCACCCGGTCCGTACTCGCCGTGGAACTGCACGTAAAGCCCGAAAAGGAAAATGAACGGGATCAGGAATCGGCCGACCACGCGCGGTACGAGGTAATGGCGGAGGCCCTTGTGCGGGTCCCTGGCCACGAAGGGCTCGTTGCGCCGCGCTAACGGTCGCGCACTCAGCAGGAACAGTACGCCGATACCGGCGGTGAATACGACGAAGACTTCGCCGAGTGTGTCGTAGCCGCGGAAGCTTCCAAGCACCGCCGTCACGGCATTCGGGATGTCGATAAATTCCGGCGTCTTCTCGATGTACCACGGCCCGACGTGCTGGTGCACCGGCGCGTCTGATGCACCGAACTGCGGAATGTCGAAGAAGGCGAAGATGATCAGCAGCGTCGGGATCGCGACGACCGCAGTACCGAGCAGCCTGTGTTTCGTCGGGCTTTTCTCGAGCTCACCGGTGAGTGCGAGGGCACCGAGAAACAGCACGGTCGAGATGCCGGCGCCGATCGCCGCTTCGGTCAGCGCAACGTCTGCGGCATCGAGCAGGAAGAAGCTCGCCGCCATCAACAGGCTGAAAATGCCGTTCAGGATAACCGCTGCATACAGGCTGTCGTTGCGGACGATCGCCAGCGCGGTGATGACCAGAAGCGTCAGCAGGAAAATGCCGAATAGTACGATCATTTCTCAGGCTCCGGCGGCGTCACTTTGCCTTCCTGCGGCTGGTAGCCCGACAGGATCGCTGCGCTTGCGAGCGCGTTCGATGCGGTTGGACTCGTGAACAGGAGGAACGCGAGTATCGCGGCGAGCTTGAGCGTCACGAGTGACAGGCCGCCCTGCAGCATCAGCCCGACCATGATCAGGATACACGCCATCGTGTCGGTCAGGCTTGCCGCGTGCATGCGTGTGTAGAGGTTCGGCAGCCGTAGCGCACCGAGTCCGCCGATGAAGACGAATATGCCGCCGAGGGTCAGCGCAATCCAGCTTAAGATGTCGATGATCTGCTCCATCATCACTTCTGCTCCTCATGGGCGTCCTCGCTACTGCGAGCGCGGCTGAACTCGAGCACCGCGATAACGCCGATGAAGTTGATCAGAGCGTAGGCGAGCGCGAGATCGACGAAATCCGGTCGACCGTAGAAGAAGGCGATGACGGCGAGCAGCAGAACGGTCTTGGTGCCGAACATGTTGGCGGCCAGCAGGCGGTCGTAAATCGTGGGTCCGCGCAGCGCCCTGACCAGCGCCAGTGCCATCGTGACCAGCGTTGCAATCGTTACGACGTAGTACATAGTCAGTCTCCGATCAGAGCAGCGACGCGCCGATTCATCTCGCCCTTTTCCAGTTCTTTGGCGCCCTCTTCGGTCAGCGCGTGTACCGTGATGACACCGTCATGCACGTCCAGTGACAGCGTCCCCGGCGTTAGCGTGATCGAATTGGCGAGAATGGTCTCTACTACCGGTTCTGTGACGGTTGCCTTGATCTTGACGACACGCGGGCTCGCAGGAAGGCGCGGATCGACGATGACCTTGGCGACCTGGATGCTGGACTTGACGATCTCAACGAACAGCCAGGCCC